>NZ_JAQGPL010000001.1:4932500-5272500 GCF_028826105.1 Paenibacillus humicola | reverse complement strand
TAAGGCGAAGTATACGGGCTGACGCCTGCCCGGTGCTGGAAGGTTAAGGGGAGCGGTAAGCCGCAAGGCGAAGCTGTGAACCGAAGCCCCAGTAAACGGCGGCCGTAACTATAACGGTCCTAAGGTAGCGAAATTCCTTGTCAGGTAAATTCTGACCCGCACGAATGGCGTAACGACTTGGGCGCTGTCTCAACGAGAGATCCGGTGAAATTTTAATACCTGTGAAGATGCAGGTTACCCGCGACAAGACGGAAAGACCCCATGGAGCTTTACTGCAGCTTGATATTGGACTTTGGTACGATCTGTACAGGATAGGTGGGAGCCTAAGAAGCCGGAGCGCCAGCTTCGGTGGAGGCGCCGTTGGGATACCACCCTGATCGTATCGGAGTTCTAACCTGCTACCCTGAAACGGGTAGAGGGACCGTGTCAGGCGGGCAGTTTGACTGGGGCGGTCGCCTCCTAAAGCGTAACGGAGGCGCCCAAAGGTTCCCTCAGAATGGTTGGAAATCATTCGAAGCGTGTAAAGGCAGAAGGGAGCTTGACTGCGAGACCGACAAGTCGAGCAGGGACGAAAGTCGGGCTTAGTGATCCGGTGGTACCGCATGGAAGGGCCATCGCTCAACGGATAAAAGCTACCCTGGGGATAACAGGCTTATCTCCCCCAAGAGTCCACATCGACGGGGAGGTTTGGCACCTCGATGTCGGCTCATCGCATCCTGGGGCTGAAGTAGGTCCCAAGGGTTGGGCTGTTCGCCCATTAAAGCGGTACGCGAGCTGGGTTCAGAACGTCGTGAGACAGTTCGGTCCCTATCTGTCGCGGGCGCAGGAAATTTGAGAGGAGCTGTCCTTAGTACGAGAGGACCGGGATGGACGTACCGCTGGTGTACCAGTTGTTCCGCCAGGAGCACCGCTGGGTAGCCAAGTACGGACGGGATAAGCGCTGAAAGCATCTAAGCGTGAAGCCCCCCTCAAGATGAGATTTCCCAGTATGTAAGACCCCTGGAAGACGACCAGGTTGATAGGTTCGAGGTGGAAGCGCGGCAACGTGTGCAGCTGACGAATACTAATCGGTCGAGGGCTTATCCTATCGGTGTTCACGGACACGTGAAGGCCGCTTCGGAAGACCAGCTAAAGAATTAATCGGATGTTCGTATCCAGTTTTCAGGGTGTAACACACCTGAATATACTGTTCCCTGATAGCTCAGTTGGTAGAGCACTCGACTGTTAATCGAGTTGTCACAGGTTCGAGTCCTGTTCGGGGAGCCATTATGCTCTCATAGCTCAGTAGGTAGAGTGCATCCATGGTAAGGATGAGGTCACCGGTTCGATCCCGGTTGAGAGCTCCATACATACGGCCCGTTGGTCAAGGGGTTAAGACACCTCCCTTTCACGGAGGTAACAGGGGTTCGAATCCCCTACGGGTCACCATTTTTAAAAATAATTTCCTTAACTGCTAAAATCAGTTCATAATTTAGCGATAATTGGGGAAGTTAAATATTAAGGAGGCTTAGCTCAGCTGGGAGAGCATCTGCCTTACAAGCAGAGGGTCGGGGGTTCGATCCCCTCAGCCTCCACCATTCGCTGGGGATTAGCCAAGCGGTAAGGCAACGGACTTTGACTCCGTCATGCCTAGGTTCGAATCCTAGATCCCCAGCCATTTTTATTTTTTAGAGCCATTAGCTCAGTTGGTAGAGCACCTGACTTTTAATCAGGGTGTCGTAGGTTCGAGTCCTACATGGCTCACCATTTCGGATGGAATGGTGAGATCGCAATGAGCGCGTATGGCGGAATTGGCAGACGCACCAGACTTAGGATCTGGCGGGAGACCGTGGGGGTTCAAGTCCCTCTACGCGCACCAAAAACCTGCTTCACAACTCTCGACGACGAGGGTTTTTTTATGTGCCGGCGGGCCCGAGGCGTCACTTGAGTGGCTGCGTTTGAAACCCGTATCGTCGTTCAAAAAAATCGTTGTTATTAAAAAAACATTTGCAATTTGCCCTGAAAGATGATATATTATTACTTGTCGCTCCGAGTTAAAGGGAGCTAAAGGAACACACATGCGGAAGTGGCTCAGCGGTAGAGCATCGCCTTGCCAAGGCGAGGGTCGCGGGTTCGATTCCCGTCTTCCGCTCCATTATGTGCCCATAGCTCAGCTGGATAGAGCGTTTGACTACGAATCAAAAGGTCGGGAGTTCGAATCTCTCTGG
The DNA here is from genome assembly GCF_028826105.1 of Paenibacillus humicola. NCBI lineage: Bacteria > Bacillati > Bacillota > Bacilli > Caryophanales > Paenibacillaceae > Paenibacillus > Paenibacillus humicola. The sequence goes on along the minus strand of NZ_JAQGPL010000001.1, from coordinate 5,270,293 downwards.
GCACGCCATTTCTTCGCAGCTTAATTTTCACAACGGGACGTAGCTCAGCTTGGTAGAGCACCTGGTTTGGGACCAGGGGGTCGCATGTTCGAATCGTGTCGTCCCGACCATTTTAATGCTCGCGGGTGTAGTTCAATGGTAGAACTCCAGCCTTCCAAGCTGGTAGCGTGGGTTCGATTCCCATCACCCGCTCCATTCATTGAAGAGATTGTACCTCTTGCCAACGGCAGGGGGTTTTTTGATTTTTTGTGACAATTTTACGGTATTATGTGGTCGGAACGAAGTAAGCGCTGACATAACGTGTCATTTACCCCTCATGCGGGTAATAGGGGTTGAAGCCTTGACAATCAAGGCTTTCTTATAACTTTTGCCATGAAAATCGGCTTTGAAAAAAGCTTCAACCGATGGTTGATTTGTAGTATGATGATGAAAGTGAGTTTAACGGTTCTGCACGGGTAGCTGAGGAAAGAACGCTGGCGGTTTGCATGCGCAGACTTGTTAAGGTTTGAAAGGTTATGGTTTTTGCCCCGAGCTGGGCCCGGCAGATGCCGCACACCTTAAGGAGGAACAGTATGTCGGATCAAGCTGTATCGACGATAACGGGCAACCGGACGCATACGAACAATTTGCTTCGCCGGGATGTTCGTTTTCTGGGAAATATATTAGGCGACGTGCTTGTTCATCAAGGCGGACACGAGCTTCTCGAGAATGTCGAGAAAATTCGCGAGATGAGCAAGGCGCTGCGGGCGGAATTCGTCCCCGAGCTGTACGAGGAGTTCAAGCAAGTCATCGGGCACTTGAGTCCGGAAATTCGTTATCAGATCATTCGCGCGTTCGCCATTTATTTTCAACTGGTTAACATCGCAGAACAAAATCACCGCATTCGGCGCAAACGCGATTACGAACGGTCGGCCGGGGAAACGGTGCAGCCGGGCTCGATCGAAAGCGCGGTTCAGGCATTGACCGAACAGGGCATTCCGGAAGCCGACGTCGAATCGATGATCGAAGGCATTTCGCTTGAACTGGTGATGACGGCGCATCCGACGGAAGCGACGCGCCGTGCGGTGCTCGATATTCATCAGCGGATTGCAGGCGATATGATGGAGCTCGACAACCCGACTTTGACTTATCGCGAGCGCGAAAGGCTGCGTGACAAGCTGCTGAACGAGGTGCTTACGCTGTGGCAGACGGACGAGCTTCGCGATCGCAAGCCGACCGTTGTCGACGAGGTGCGCAACGGGTTGTATTACTTCGACGAGACGCTGTTCGAGGTACTGCCGAGCGTATACGAAGAACTGGAGCGCTGTCTCGACAAATATTACCCGGGCAAACGGTGGCATGTGCCGGCGTTTCTGCGTTTCGGCTCCTGGATCGGCGGGGACCGCGACGGTAACCCGTCCGTCACGGCCAGCGTGACCTGGGAAACGCTGACGATGCATCGCTCGCTCGCGTTGGAAAAATATGAAGCGCTGCTGAACGAGCTGATGGGTCATTTGAGTTTCAGCGCAACCATCGTGACCGTATCGGATGAGCTGCTCGAATCGTTGAAGCGCGACCGGGAAGAGGTGGAGCTCCGTGGCGTGGATCCGTGGCGCAACGAGAAAGAGCCTTACCGCGTCAAGCTGACCTATATGCTGGAAAAGCTCGCAAATACGCGCGACGGCGCGCTGAAAGGCTCGACGAAGCGTTATAACAGTGCCGAAGAGCTGAAGGAAGACTTGATGATCATCGACCGCAGCCTGCGTCATCATTTTGCCGATTGCGTGGCCGACACGCATATTCGCAAGCTGGTGCGCCAAGTGGAGCTGTTCGGTTTTCATTTGGCCGCGCTCGACGTCCGCCAGCACAGCAAAGAGCATGAGAACGCCATGGCGGAAATTTTGGCCAATATGAATATTGTGGACGATTATGCGGCGCTCGGCGAGCAGGACAAAATCGAACTGCTGAGCCGTTTGCTGAACGATCCGCGGCCGCTGACTTCATCTCATTTCGATTATTCGGAAAGCACGCGCGAATGTCTGGACGTCTATCATACGATCTACCAGGCGCAGCAGGAGTTCGGTTCCCGCTGCATTACAAGCTACTTGATCAGTATGACGCAGGGCGCCAGCGATTTGCTTGAGGTCATGGTATTTGCGAAGGAAGTCGGGCTGTTCCGCAAGGATAAAACGGGTGCGGTCCGCTGTACGCTGCAGGCAGTGCCGCTGTTCGAAACGATCGACGACCTGCACGCCGCGCCGGAAATTATGGAGCAGCTGTTCGCTCTGCCGATTTATCGTCAGTCGGTCGAGGCGATGGGAAACCAGCATGAAATCATGCTCGGTTATTCCGACAGCAACAAGGACGGCGGCGTTGTTACGGCCAACTGGGAACTGCGCGTCGCGCTGAACGCCATAACGGGCGCGGCTCGGAAATTCGGCGTGAAGCTGAAATTTTTCCACGGCCGCGGCGGAGCGCTTGGCAGGGGCGGCATGCCGCTGAACCGCAGCATTCTGGCTCAACCGCCGCATACGATCGGAGCAGGCATCAAGATTACGGAGCAGGGCGAAGTGCTCTCGTCCCGTTATGCGCTGAAAGGCATCGCCCATCGCAGCCTGGAACAGGCGACCTGGGCGCTCGTAACGGCGGCGCGGCTGGCGAAATACCCGGCGGAGGAAGCGCAGGCGGTCGCCGAGTGGGAGCAGATTTCCAAAACGATTTCCGAGACGGCGCTGGAGAAGTACCAGGATCTCATTTTCCGCGATCCGGATTTCCTGACGTTTTTCAAGGAGTCGACACCGCTGCCGGAAATCGGCGAGCTGAATATCGGGTCCCGCCCGTCGAAACGGAAAAACAGCGACCGCTTCGAGGATCTTCGCGCTATCCCTTGGGTATTCTCGTGGACGCAAAGCCGCTATCTGCTGCCCGCATGGTACGCGGCAGGTACGGCGCTGCATTCGTACGCACAGGGCGACCCAGCGCGCGTGCAGACGCTTCGCGATATGTATGCGAATTTCCCGTTTTTCGCCTCGCTTATTGATAATTTACAGATGGCATTGGCGAAAGCGGATCTTGTCATCGCCAAAGAATATGCGGGCATGATCAAGGACAAAACGATTCGCGACCGGATTTTCTCGCAGATCGAAGAGGAATATAAGCGTACGTCTTCGCTTATCCTAGATATAACCGGCCAGGATGAGATTTTGGATAACGTCCCGGTCATTCAGGAGTCGATCCGGCTCCGCAACCCTTACGTCGATCCGCTCAGCTATATGCAAGTGCAGCTGCTGGCAGAACTGCGCAAGCTGCGGGCAAAGGGCGAAGACGATCCGGAGCTGCTTCGCGAGGTACTGCTGACGATTAACGGCATTGCCGCCGGCCTCCGGAATACGGGCTGACCGGCAAAGCCCGGCGCAGGTCTGGTCCGGCGAAAATGAAGCCGGCCGGCTGCGGCCCGGAATTGTGATGTGAAACGAAAGCCGGACGCCCGGGCGGCAGCAGCCTCCTTCGGGTCCGGCTTTTGTCTTTATTGATACAACCATTCGGTTTGCTCTGGCGAACGGTCTCGATAGATAGAAATCTGCTCGCCGTAAAGGACGGCTTTGATAATCCGTTCTTGCGCCGCAAGCGGAGGGAGTCCGAAATATGAAACGAATGCCGCACTATTGGTTATCCGTCGTTTGCGTCGTTGTAGGGGCTTCGAGCTATGGATTGCTATCGCCGTTCATCAAGAAGACCTATGATGCCGGTTATACCTTCGAGCAATTGACGGTCCACCAGTCAGGGATCGGCCTGCTGCTATTGGGGATTGTCGCGCTGATCCGATTCAGACAGTGGCGGAATCCTTTTCGCGGGCAGTGGATCAAGCAGTCGCTTGTCGGCGTCTTCGGCCTGTCGCTCACGACGGTACTGTATAATCTGGCGCTGATGCGGCTTGAAGCTTCATTTGCGATCGTCTTGCTTTTTCAGTTTACATGGATTACCATCTTGCTAGACAGTGTGCGGCAGCGGGCTTGGCCGGACAGAAACAAGCTGATCGGGGTTGCGTTCGTGATGGGCGGAACGCTGCTTGCGGTCGGGCTGATGGATGCAACGTTCAGCCGGGTCGACGGAGCCGGGATCGTATACGGTTTCTTGTCGGCCGTTACATACAGCCTGTTTATTTGGCTGACCGGACGATTGGATCGGGGATCCGACCCAATCGTGCAATCGGTCGTCATGATGTGCGCAGGCTTCCTGTTTATTGTGTTATTATATGGTTCAAAGGCGGGAGCGGGGGCCGCGGAAGGACCGTTGATCGGCTGGGGGCTGCTCCTGGGGGCGCTCGGGCTGGTCGTGCCGACCGTCGCGTTCAATATCGGCATTCCCCGCATCGGAAGCAGTCTGGCGGCGCTGCTTGGAGCCGTAGAGCTTCCGGTCGCCGCGCTGGCGTCGTGGCTCATGCTCGGCGAGCAGCTGAATGCCGCGAAGATTGCCGGCATTGCGCTGATCTTCATTGGTATCGGCATTGCCGAGCGGCCTGGAGGCAATCGCCCGGGGAGCCTCACGCGTCTGGAGGAGAAGCGGTGAAATCAGTTGAAGCGCGTCTTGCGCACTTGGCTCTGAAAGGCGATCAGGGGGCCTTTGCCGAGATTGTGGACATGTACCAAGACAAGCTTTTTCATATGGCGTATCGTATGCTGTACAACCGTCAGGAAGCGGAGGACGTGGTGCAGGATACGTTCATGCGCGTATATCGCAATCTTGCGCGTTATGACGATACGATGAAATTTTCCACCTGGATTTATCGGATTGCCACCAATTTGTGCATCGACCGGTTGCGCAAGCGAAAGCCGGTTTATTCGCTGGATGCGGAATCGAACGAACACGAGGGGCTGGACGGATATGCGATGATTCCAAGCGACGACCGGACGCCCGAAAGCGAGCTGCTGCTCTCCGATACGCAGCGCATCATCCATCAGGCGATCGAAACGCTTCCGGCGAAATACAAGTTGGTGATGGTGCTGCGTTATTTGCAGGAAATGTCGCTGCAGGAAATCGGCGAAGTGCTGGATATGCCGGTCACGACCATCAAAACGCGGGTTCACCGGGGCCGCGAGTTTCTTCGCAAGAAGCTGGAGCACAAGCTGTAAGGGATAGGCCATCGGCGGATTTTCGCAAAAAATGAAACGCGGTCTCCGCTCGAACGTAACGTATACTGCTGCAACTTAAGCCGGCTCCACAAACGTAAGAAAGGATTGGCTGCCATGAATTGCAACGTCGCCATCATTTGGATGCATGAATATTTGGACGGCGATCTGCCCCGGGAGGATGCGGAAGAGCTGAAGGGCCACCTGCAGTCGTGCGCAGACTGCTGCTCCCGCTTCGAACAGCTCGAACGTACCGAGGCGCTGACGCACCAGCTCATGGATGCGAAGAGCCCGCTTGAACCGGAGCAGTCCGCGGCGCTGACCGCCCGCATTATGAACGGACTGCCCCCGCAGCGCAGGAGAGCCGGCTGGATGCGCTGGATCCGCAATCATCCCGCCGTGACCGTAGCGGCCGTATTCGTGCTTGTCATGTTTACCAGCTTTACGGCGATGTGGCAGCAGGACCGTGAGCTGACCGTCCGCGGCACGGATTTGGCGGAGGTTGTCATCAACGGCGATACGGTAACGGTTCCCGAAGGCGCGCGCATAAACGGTGATTTGACGATCGAGAACGGCGAAGCGAAGGTGCTTGGCGACGTCGAAGGCAATGTAACCGTGATTGAAGGCTCCTTGTACCAGGCTTCGACCGCGCATATTTCCGGCCAGGTGAAGACGATCGACCAAGCGCTCGACTGGTTCTGGTATAAAGTGACAACAACATTCAGCAAACTGTCTTATTAATGGAGCGCCTCCCTCGTTCGGGAGGTTTTTTGTTCAAAATAAAGGATTTGCAGCCCCGGTTCTCGAAAATAATACAGTTAAAAACCTGTTATAATGTAGAAGAGATACTTGCAGCGGTTTTTATGGGGGTTCACAAATGAGCTACTTTAGCGACTTGACCTGGCAGGAATGGATCAAAGATATCATCGATATCGCGATCGTCAGCTATATTATATATAAATTGATTTTGCTCGTTCGCGGAACCCGCGCCGTCCAGCTGCTGAAGGGGATCTTCGTGCTTGTCGCGACGTGGGCGGTCAGCACCTGGTTCGACCTGTACACGCTGAAATGGCTCATGAACCAGATGTTCACGTTCGGGGTCGTAACGGTGCTGATCATTTTCCAGCCGGAGCTCAGGCGGGCGTTGGAGCAGCTCGGAAGGGGCAAGCTGTTCAGCCGCACGTCCGTCGTGGAGCGGGATATTAACGAACGAATCGGAGAAATTATTAAAACCGTTAATTATTTGGCCAAGCGGAAAATAGGCGCTTTGATCGTGTTCGAGCGGACGACCGGATTGTCCGACTATATCGAATCCGGGATCCGGATGGAATCGATACTGAGCTCGGAGCTGCTTATCAACATTTTTATTCCGAATACGCCGCTGCACGACGGAGCGGTGATCGTGCGCGGTAACCAAATTATGGCGGCGGGCTGTTATTTGCCGCTGTCGGAGAACCCTTTTATCAGCAAGGAGCTGGGTACGCGCCACCGCGCGGGCATCGGAGTGACCGAGGTGTGCGATGCCGTATCCATTATCGTTTCGGAGGAAACCGGACAGGTGTCGCTTGCGGTCGGCGGCATGATCGTTCGTGACATAAAGGAAGAATCGCTGATTTCGAAGCTCTTCGACGAGCTCAATCCGAATTCGAAGGAGCGGGATCCTCGCGGAACGAAAGCGCCTTTCTGGAAACGATGGGGAGGCAAACAAAATGGATAAATGGCTGAGCCACCCGACCTCGCTCAAAATCATTTCGCTTGTGATCGGCATTCTGCTGTGGGCGGTCGTCCATTTCGACTCGGAGAAATCGCCGAATACGGTCGCGTCGTTGACGGAGACAAAGGTGATCGATGCCGTCAAAGTGGAGGCCACCGGGCTGGACGATAAAAATTACGCGCTGCGGGTGATCGAACCTTCGACAATCCGGCTCACGGTGCGGGGAACGGCTTCGAATCTCGTATTTGCAACCCCGGACGACTTCCAGGTGACGGTCGACGTCAGCGGCGCGAAGGAGGGCCGGCAGGTGCTGCCGGTGACTGTGAGCCTGCCGCGCGGGATTGAGCGGATCGGCGTGGAGCCGAGCGTTGTCACCGTCGAGCTGGAAAAAATGGTGACCAAGGAATTCGAGGTGCAGATCACGACGGAAGGCCAGCCGGCGAACAATTACAAGCTCGGCGAGCCGATCGTGAAGCCGAACAATCGGGTACATATCACGCTTCCCGAAGACCGCATGGACGATGTCGGCTTCGTCGGCGCGAATATTTCGGTCGAAGGCGAAGAGGATACCGTCAACGAGAAGAAGCTGAAGGTAAACGTACTCGACAAGGACGGCAACGAGATGAACGACGCCCAAATCAATCCGAGCGTCGTCGAGGTGGAAGTACCGATTACGAAGCCGTTCAAGAAGCTTCCGCTGCAGTTGGGTCTCACCGGGAAAATGCCCGACGGTCTGGCGATTTCGTCCTTTCAGCCGAGCGTCGATCAGGTTACGATCTATGGGCCGCAGGAGATGCTGGACCGGTATGATTTCTACGACGGACTGAGCATCGACTTGTCGAAATTGAAGCAATCGGGTACGATGGAGCTCAACATCCCTCCCGAGGACGGCATTGCCAGCGTCGATCCGAACAAGGTTACGGTCGATTACACGGTTGTCCCGGCCGCAACGAAGGTGCTGCCGCAGCTGAAGGTCGGCCTGATCGGCCTTTCGGACGGACTGAAGGCAAAGCTCGTTACGCCGGAAAGCGGCATGCTGGATCTGCCCATCCAGGGGGCGCCGAATATGCTGAAGGATGTAGGCGTACAGGACGTTCAATTGATCGCCGATTTGAGCGGACTGGGACCGGGCAGCCACGTGGTGCCGGTGGAAATTCATCTGCCGCGTTTTATCGAGGATCATTTGGACGGCCCGCTCAGCGTCACGGTTGAGATAACGGACGCTTCGCACCCGCCTGACGCAGGGCAGACAACCGGCAAAGCCGATTCCGGGGCCTCGACCGGTGACGCCGCCTCCGGTACCGGCAGCCAGACAGGCGGGGCAGCGCTGTCCGGAGGCGGCGAGACGGCGCAAGGAAACGATCAGCAGCAAGCCGTCCAGCCGGGCGAGCCGAATGAGCAGACCGGACAGGAAACCGTTCCGTCCGGCGGGCCGAATGGGCAGGCAGCGCATACGGATGCTGCCGTCGAAGGGTCGGAGGGGACGGGAGGAATGTCGGCTGATGCCGGTACCGGGACCTCTACAGACGCGGGCGGGAGCACCGCTTCGGGAGGGTAACCCGATGGCCGCGGCACCAATCGGTCCGCAACCGCATACGTTAATCAGAGTAAAAAGGGGATCAGATCACAATGGGAAAATATTTCGGAACCGACGGTGTGCGAGGCGTCGCCAACCGCGAACTGACGCCGGAGCTGGCGTATAAAATCGGCCGCTGCGGCGGTTATGTGCTGGCGGGCAAAGCCGACCGTCCGAAGGTGGTCATCGGCCTCGACACGCGCATATCCGGCCCGATGCTGGAGGCGGCGCTGATCGCCGGGCTGCTCTCGATCGGCGCGAGCGTCGTGCGGCTCGGTGTCGTAACGACGCCGGCCGTCGCGTATTTGACGCGCACCCTGGGAGCGGACGCGGGCGTCATGATTTCCGCTTCGCATAATCCGGTCGAGGATAATGGCATTAAATTTTTCGGCGGGGACGGCTTCAAGCTGTCCGACGACACGGAGCTTGAGATCGAACGGCTGATGGATGCCGAAGCCGATGTGCTTCCGCGTCCGGAAGGCGGCGAGATCGGAACCGTAACCGTCAACGATCACGCAAGCCGTGTTTATCTGGATTTTCTGAAAACAACGGTATCGCATTCGTTCGCCGGGCTAAAAATCGTCCTCGACTGCGCCAATGGGGCGGCCTACGCGCTGGCGCCCGCCGTCTTCCGCGAGCTTGGGGCGGAAGTGATCACGGTCGGGGCGGAGCCGAACGGGCTCAATATCAACGACGGGGTCGGCTCGACGCACCCGGAATATTTGCGCGGGGAAGTGCTGAAGCATGGCGCGGATCTCGGCCTGTCGTTCGACGGCGACGCGGACCGGCTGATCGCGATCGACGAGAACGGAGAAGAGGTCGACGGCGACTTTATTTTGTGCATTTGCGGCGATGCGTTAAAGCGCGAGGGCAAGCTGAAGAGGGATACGGTCGTGACGACCGTCATGAGCAATATCGGCTTCTTCAAAGCGGCCGAGAAGGCTGGGTTGAATACGGCGCAGACGGCCGTAGGCGACCGTTACGTGATGGAGGAAATGAGACGCGGCGGCTACAACCTTGGTGGCGAACAGTCCGGGCATGTTATTTTCCTCGACTACAATACGACGGGCGACGGCATTCTGACCGCGCTGCAGCTGGTGAATACGCTGGTCGGCTCGGGCCGGAAGCTGAGCGAGCTCAGAACCCTGATGAGAAAGTATCCGCAGGTACTGGTTAATGTTCGCGTTGCGGACAAAAGCATGTACAAGGATAACACGGCGATTAATACGGTCATTGCCGAGGTCGAAGCCGAGCTGGGGGACAACGGCCGTGTGCTTGTCCGGCCATCCGGCACGGAATCGCTGATTCGCGTCATGGCCGAAGGACCGGAGAAAGAGCTGGTTGAAGCGTATGTTGCGCGGATCGCCGAGACGGTACGGTCGGAGCTTGGCGGGGTATCCTGATTGCCGCATTAAGTCATGAATCGAGTTGATTATTTACCGAACTCATCTTTAACCTCATTTAATGGATTGGTACGGTTTCCGGCTGCAGCCAGCATGCTGCAGCCTGTTGTTTTTGATGGGCAGCCGGTCCAAGCGGCGGATGAGCCGTGAAAGCGCTAATCAAAAGTTTCGGTTGCACCGCCGCATGAAAATGCATATGATAGGAAGTAATGATTCTGGAAATGAAAGTGAGGGCAGAGGTTACGGCAACATAAGCGCCAGAGCTTGCGCGGGGCCGGTTCATCTATCGCAGTCGATGCGGTTAAGTGATCGGACGGCAAGCTGACGAGGTGGAGGCGTTCGGATTGTTCGGCGGGGACCTCCCGGTTCTGCATTCAAACCGTAAGCCGATTCTGAAAAAGACCGGGCAACCGGTCCGACAAAAGGTCGGTGGAATGCTCCAGACGTTTTATTTCGCGGTTGCTGTGCGGCAAGGAGGCTGCATGGGGACCGCCCGATTTGTATCGATTCGGCAGCAGTGGACACGTTATTGCTGCGCTTGTTTTCGTATTGTCTTTTGCCCGTTTGCTTACGACGCCGGCTGCGTGCGCGGCGCGGGCAGAACGGTTTTCTTCCGGTGAATCTCGACTCGTCACGTGAGCAAACCACATACAGCCTGTGCAGATGCACCGCAGCTTACGGCATCCGTTCAAACGGGTTATCTAACCCATAGCGGAGGTCTGTTCAATTATGTGCGGAATTGTTGGATATATTGGAAAACGTCAGTCGCAGGGCATTTTGATCGAAGGCTTGAAGAAGCTGGAATACCGCGGGTACGACTCGGCCGGCATCGCCGTGTTTACGGAAAGCGGACTTGAAGTGCGCAAATCGAAGGGCCGTCTGGCCGTGCTCGAAGAGAAGCTGGGCGGGGAACCGCTCGTCGGTTCGGTCGGCATCGGTCATACGCGGTGGGCGACACACGGCAAGCCGTCGGATGTCAATTCGCATCCGCATACGGACAACTCGCATAAATTTTCGGTCGTGCATAACGGGATTATCGAGAATTATCTCGACTTGAAGGAAGAGCTGACCGCCAAAGGGCATCGCTTCGTGTCCGAAACCGATACGGAAGTCATTTCCCATTTGGTGGCGGAGGAGTACGACGGCGATATCGTGGCAGCGGTGCAGCGCGCCGTAAAGCGTATGCGCGGGGCTTTCGCGCTCGGCGTCCTGACGGAGTATGAGCCGGACCGCCTCGTAGCGGTACGTTTCGCAAGCCCGCTCGTTATCGGCGTCGGGGACGGCGAGAATTTTATCGGGTCGGATATTCCGGCGATACTCGAGCATACGCGCGACGTGTACATTTTGAATGACGGCGAAATGGCGATTTTGACAAAAAACGGCGTCGAGCTGATGACGATTGACGGCGAAAGTATTTCCAAGGAAATATTTCATGTCGATTGGGACTTGGTCACGGCGGAAAAAGCCGGATTCGATCATTTCATGCTGAAAGAAATTTACGAGCAGCCGAAAGCGTACCGCGATACGATGATGGGCCGCATTGCCGATGACGGACAATCCGTCGTGCTGAAAGAAATCGGCATGACGGCGGAGCAAATCCGCGCAATTCGGAAGGTGCACATCGTCGCTTGCGGCACGGCTTACCACGCGGGATTGGTCGGCAAATCGGTCATCGAGGGACTGGCGCGTATTCCGGTTGAAACGGACGTAGCTTCGGAATACCGTTACCGCTCGCCGATCATTACGCCGGATACGCTCGTTATCGTCGTCAGCCAGTCCGGCGAAACGGCGGATACGCTCGCCGCGCTGCGCGAAGCGAAACGGTGCGGAGCCCGCGTGCTTGCCATTACGAACGTCGTCGGCAGCTCGGTTGCGCGCGAAGCGGACGACGTCATCATTACGCAGGCGGGACCGGAAATTGCGGTTGCCTCGACCAAAGCGTATACGTCGCAGCTGATTGCTTTCTATTTGCTCGGCTTGTTCCTGGCCGATACGGTCGGCACGCGCGACCGCGCTTTTATCGCGGATGTCGTTGCGTCGATGCAGAAGCTGCCGGAGCAGGTGGAGAGCATTTTGGAGCAGGCCAATGTGCTGAAACAGGTAGCGGAATCGGTCGCGAAGCACAGCAACCTGTTCTTCATCGGCCGCGGCGCCGATTTTGCGGTCGCCCAGGAAGGCTCGCTGAAGCTGAAGGAGATCTCGTACATTCATTCCGAAGCGTACGCGGCCGGCGAGCTGAAGCATGGCACATTGGCGCTGATCGAGGAAGGCATCCCGGTAATCGCGCTCATTACGCAGGAGGATTTGTACGAAAAGACGCTCAGCAACATCAAGGAAGTGAAAGCGCGCGGCGCGCACGTGCTCGGCGTCGTCAATAACGGCATCGAAGACGAAGTCGGCAAATCCGTCGACGAGCTGTTCACGATTCCGAAGACGCTGCCGCTCTTGTCGCCGGCTTTGTCCGTCGTCCCGCTGCAGCTGATCGCGTATTACGCTTCTCTCGCGCGGGGCAACGATGTCGATAAGCCTCGGAATTTGGCGAAGAGCGTGACGGTGGAGTAAGGGAGAGTTCGTTGGAATCCGCGTGTAGAGCAAGCAACGCAATAAAATTGTTCCGAGCAAAGAAAAACCTGTAGTGAGTAATGAAAGGTCGTATCAGAGTCGAGCGAATGCAGGATTATTTCCTGACAGCTGCTCGACTTTTCTTTTTTTTCTTAGGCCTTTACCTAGGCTTTTTCTGACCCTCTACCCGATCATGGTTCAACTATGTCATGATGGCATAAAGAAAAACCTGCTCGCAAAAGCAGGTCCGTTCAGTATCAGCAAATAGCAGTTTGTCTTGGTATGAAATCAGAGTTACGTCCTTCCAATGTGACATAACATTTCAGTATCCATTTCACAGATGAAATAATCCGCCGAGTTCGAAATGGAGAAGATGGTTGCTGATGTAAGGGGTACAGCCCCTTTCATTCCGTCGTAAGACGCGCCAGCGGAGGTTATCGAAGTGAAATCGAAGTCCATACATCCAGACGATCTCCTTTCACTGTTCCATAAACTCGCTTCTGTTCAATGCTTTCCATCGAGTACAAACAAATCAACCATGAGCTACTTTCACTATACCGATGCAAACGATTTACTTGAACGGGTGAAAGCGGACCTATGGGCGGGTTTGTCCGAGAGGTTGAACAACCTTAATCCTTACAACTATCTGTCTTACGCTGACAATCATGAGGCCGATCCCGCATTGGTGAAGGTGATCGAATATTATGGCGAGCATGCGGACTTCTTCAAGGTTATCCTGGGCCCTAATGGAGATCCTGCTTTTTCCGTGCGTATCAAACAATTTTTGAAAGAGCATCATCTCTCCAAGATCCTCCATACCCGGCCGGATTTGGCCGAAACGATTATCCCGAAGGACTATATGATTGCTTATCTCGCCGCCTCGAACCTCAGTAGGATGGAAACGGGAATGCAGCAAACTCCACAAACGATTGCGCTTATGATTACCAGTATACTGAGCAGCGGGATGAAGCAATTGTACGACATTTCCTGAGTAATAGGATCTGATGCAGTTGAGCACGTGAGACTTTAATCCAGAACCGGACAAATAAGCCGTTTCCCGCATATCAGGGGGAAACGGCTTTTTCGTTGCGGTTAGGACCGTGGAAGGGATGCACCGGGCAGCTCGCGGCCTGCCGATTTTGGCAGGGACGATGAGCCGCGTACGAGCAGCGTTGTGGGCAGCAGCGTTTCCGTGCACAGCTGGTCCGGCCGGGCGATGCGGCTGAACAGCCGTTCCACCGCATAGACGCCGTACAGGCGCAGATCGATATCCACCGTCGTGATTTGCGGCGTTGACAGCCGCGACAGGTAGCCGTTGTCAAAGCTGACGACGGAGACGTCGTCCGGAACCTTCAGGTCCAGCTGCTGCAGCGCGGAATTGACCATAAAGCCGAGGCCGTCGTTGACGCAGAACCAGGCGGTGGGCCGCTGCTCCAGGCCGGTCAGCCTGTCCAGCACAAAGCCGCTGTCTTCGCGGGCATCGGTCACGAGCCATTCGTCCTTTGTCTGAAGCCCGTACGTTCGGCTCGCCATCCGGAAGCCCTCCAGCCGTTCGTAATAGCTGGGCGAGAAATCGATGTTGCCTATAAAGCCGACTTCGCGGTGTCCGAGCTCGGCCAGATGCTTTACCGCCTCAAAGGCGCTGAACCGGTTGTTGGTCAATATGCAATCGGCCGTTATGGCCGGATCGTGGTGGTCGATCATTACGGCGGGAATGCCGGTGTCGATGACCGCATTTATATAATCGGTCGTAATATGGGACAAAATAAGGATGCCGTCCACCGACCGGTTTTGCAGAAAGGGCGGAAGATTCAGCTCCCGTGCGTCCTCCTGCCCGATCGACTGGATGATGAGCTCGCAGCCGCGGTTCTTGACTTCTTTTTCGATGCTCAAATAGATTTCGCCGAAGAAGCTCTTCATGGAAAAGGCGAAGTCGGACGCGATCAGGGCGATGACGCCGTAACCGGAAGAAGCTTCGCCTGCGGTGCTTTTGCGATTTTTGCCGTATACATAGCCCATCCGTTCGGCGGTTTCGACGACCAGCCGGCGCGTCTCGTCGCTGACGCCGTCCTTGCCGGTAAGCGCTTGGGACACGGAATTTTTGGACAAATTCAGCTTGTCGGCGATATCCTGCATGGTCACTTTATTTTTCATTCACGATCAACCTCCGGTTATTGCAGACGGGCCGCGAGCGGATTGTCTTCATTTTCACCCGTTTCCCTGCCGTTGTCAAGAATTGCCGGCACGATTGTCCGTTTGCATTACTACACCTTATATATTAACATTACAAAATCAGAAATACAAACATATTTGTAATTTCTGCAATCCTCTTAGGTAAAATGTTTTGCTTGACATGTCCGAGTTAAAGAAGGCATAATGGGAAAGCAAAACGCTTACAACGAAATATCCTTGGTTTGTAACGTTATTATTAGTTTTAAGTCAGTTATTTAGGATTACAAAACATTAGGAGGTCATGTTTGAGATGAAGAAAAAGCAACTGGTTTCGCTTCTGCTGACAGGAATGATGACAACCGGCATTCTCTCCGCCTGTTCGACTGGGCAGGACACAACGCAAAACGGCGATACATCGACGAATGCGGGTGGCGGGGCAGGCGGCGGAGGCGTGACGACGATCGAATTTTGGGCGGCGCCGAATCCGACGCAGCAGGCGTTCTGGCAGGAGATGGCCAAAAACTATGAAGCGACTAACCCGAATGTAAAAATCAACGTCAGCGCGATGAAGGAATCGCCGACGTCCGAAGCCGGCATTCAGGCGGCGATCGCGGCGAAGAGTGCGCCGACGATGTCGGAGAACATCAACCGCGGCTTCGCCGCGCAGCTGGCCGATAGCAAAGCGCTCGTGCCGCTCGATACGCTGGACGGCTTCCAGGATATTGTCTCCGAACGCAATATGAGCAGCACGATCGGCCCGTGGAAATTTGCCGACGGCCATCAATACGTACTGCCCATTTACTCCAACGCCATGCTGTTCGGCTGGCGCCTGGATACGCTGAAGGAGCTTGGTTACAGCGAGCCGCCGAAGACGTACGGCGAAATTCTCGAGCTCACCAAGAAGCTGAAGGCTAAATACGGCGACAAGAAATTCCTGTGGGCCAAGGCGGATCTGGCCGATCCGACCGCCTGGAAGCGCTGGTTCGATTTCTACATGCTGTATGACGCCGCTTCGAACGGCAACAAATTTATCGAAGGCGACAAGTTTACGGGCGACGACAAGGCGGGTCAAGAAGTGCTTACCTTCGTCGACGACCTCCGCAAGGAGAAAGGGCTGCTGGCCCGCCAGACGACGGACCCGTTCGAGAACGGAGTCGGAACCTTCGTCGACATCGGCCCTTGGACCTTCACGACGTGGGCGCAAAAGTATCCGAACCTGAAGTACAACGTCAATTACGCGCTGACGATGCCGCCGGTTCCCGACGACGTTGATCCGGCCAAGAGCAAGACGTTTGCGGATACGAAGGGGCTGGTCATCTACGCTTCCGCCACGAAGGCACAGCAGGAAGCCGCTGTCGGCTTTATCAAATGGGTGTACTCGGATGCGAAGAACGATGCTGCCTGGTTCCAACAAACGATGCTGCCTCCGGCGCGCGACGATCTGACGAGCAACGCTGCTTTCAAGACGATTCTCGACCAAAATCCGCAGCTTAAGCCATACGCCGAGAATGTGCCGAACGCGATTCCGCCGATGGACAACGCGAAATACAACGATCTGCAGACGATTATCGGCGAGCAGGCGTTCAATAAGGTCGTCAAGGGCGAAATCTCCCCGGCGGACGGCTGGGCGAATATGAAAAAGGCGATCGAGGACGCTCTGAAATAAGGGAGCTTTTCCCCGGCAATGCACAGCAAGGGAGGCATATCCCCGTATGGATCAAAGAAACAACAGGTTGGGCTGGCTGTTCACCAGCCCTTACCTTATTTATTCGCTGATCTTTTTCTTCGGACCGCTGGTCTGGTCGTTTTTTCTGTCCATCACGGACTGGAATCTGATCGCGCCGACGTTCAATTTCGTCGGTCTCCATAATTTCATGAACGGACTGCGTTCGCCGGGCGTGCATGCGGCATTCTGGGTGACGTACAAATTCATGATGGTGTTCGTCCCGATCGTCACGGTGCTGGCGATCGCCGTGGCGGTGCTTGTTCACGGGCTCACCCGGTTCAAGGGGCTGTTTTTGATCGGCTTTTTCCTGCCTTATTTGTCCTCCGGCGTCGTCTCCTCGCTGATCGTGAAGGGGCTGCTGTCCTATAACAGCCCGATCAACACCTTTCTGCGCGGCGTCGGCATCGACATCGACTGGCTCGGTACGCCGTTGTCGGCATTGTTCATCGTGGGACTGATTTTAGCCTGGAAGTTCACCGGCTACTACGCCCTAATTCTGACCTCGGGGCTGGAGAGCATCGACAAGGAAGTATACGAGGCCGCAGCTATCGACGGGGTCAAGGACAGCCAGCGCTTCTGGCGGATTACCCTGCCGCTGCTCTACCCGGCGCTGTACACGACGCTCATTCTGGCGTTCGGCGTGACGTTCGGCATTTTCACCGAAGTATACCAGCTGACGGGCGGCGGGCCGGATAATGCGACGAATACGTGGCAGATGGAAATTTTCAAACAGGCGTTTACCAATCTGCAGGCGGGCTACGCGTCCGCGGTGGCGCTGCTGGCTTCGGTTGCGACGTTCATCTCGATCTTCGTGATTCGCAAAATACTGGAGATATGGGGGAAGCGCAATGGTTGGGTCTAGACAGAACCGTCGTCTGCGGCTTACAATCCGGTATATTCTGGCTTTCGCGCTGCTTCTCGTAATGGTCTATCCGTATCTGTACATGGTGCTGAACTCGTTCGCGGACTGGACGCAGATCGACAAAAGCTTGTTTCCGACCAGGTTTACGTCCAGATCGTACGAATGGCTATTTACCGGAGGGGAGACCGGAGTGACGAGGCCGTGGCTGCATGCGTTTATGAACAGCATTATCGTTTCGGCGGCCTCGACGGCGCTGATGATGCTGTTCGGCATCATGTCCGCGTATGCACTTTCCAAGTTGAATTTTTTCGGCCGGAACGCGATCAACAATTTCGTGTTGTTCCACATGTTTTTTCCGGCGATCATCCTGCTCATTCCGACGTTTCTGATCATACAGAAAGTTGGGCTGTACGATACGTACCTTGGAATGATCATCCCGAAGGCCGTCAGTCTATGGGCGATCTTCATGTATACGAACTTCTTTAAGGCGGTGCCGTCCGTCTTCATCGAGGCGGCGCGGCTGGACGGTGCGAGCGATCTGAAGATCATGTACCGGATTATGCTGCCGATGTCCAAATCGATTACAACCGTCATCTTCCTGTTTCTGCTGATGGAACGGTGGACGGAGCTGCTGTGGGATATGATCGTGGTCAAAAGCGACAGCATGCTGACGCTGAACGTGCTGCTGTCGCAGATGTTCGGACCGTACGGCTCGTACCCGGGTCCGCTTTATGCGGCTTCTACGATTCTGACGCTGCCGATCATCGTCATGTTCCTCATTTTCAGCAAAAAGTTCCAGGAGGGCATGCAGTTCAGCCTGAAATGACGCTTGAATATGCCGATTCCATTGAAATTTGGAGGAACATCCCGTGAATGGTAAAGATATCGCTCCGCCGGTATGCGCAGAGCTGTTGAACGATTATATGAACCGCGGCGAGCGGGCATCGCATCCGCAGCGGATTGTCTTTTCCGGCGTAGGGGAAAAGGATGTCTACAACATTTCGGCTCCCTTCAAAGATGAAGGCGAATGGATTATTGCAGGGCGCGTGGAATCCCGCGACAGCGAGCATTCCGACGTGATCTTCTTCGTCGAGCGCGACGGCCGGTGGCTGCCGCGGGAAGGGGCGCCGACATTCGAGCTGCAGGACCCGTTCCACTGTATGATCTCCGGCGAGCTCGTTGTAGGCGGCGTGCAGATTTTTCCTCACCCGGAGAAGCTAGGCGGGCTGATGTGGCGCACGGTATTCTACCGCGGCGCAAGACTCTCGGAGCTGCGCCCGTTCTTCTCCGGCCCGGACGGGATGAAGGATCTCCGGCTGGTCGGTCTGGCGGACGGCTCCGTCGGCGTGTTTACCCGCCCGCAGGGAGAGAAGGGCGGCCGCGGAAAAATCGGCTTCACGCGCGTTCCTTCGCTTGATGCGCTGACGATCGAGGCGATCGGGGACGCACCGCTGCTGGACGGCCAGTTTACGGACGAGGAATGGGGCGGCGCGAACGAAGCGCATTTGCTTCGCGACGGACGGATCGGCGTCCTCGGTCACATTGCCTGCTTCGGCAGCCAGGGAGACCGCCATTATTATCCGATGGCTTTTATTTTCGATCCGGAGACCGGCTCGTATTCGCCTGCGGAGCTGCTGGCGGTGCGGGACGATTTTCTTCCCGGTCCGTCCAAACGGCCGGATCTGCAGGATGTCGTATTCAGCGGCGGACTGGTGCGCGGCGGAGACGGCCTGGCGGTGCTTTTTGCCGGAATCAGCGACGCCGACGCGCAGAGGATTACGGTGCGGGATCCTTTTTACGATGCCGAACGAGGAAGCTGAACCGGCTTTTTTGAAAATGAAGGATCGCGTTTTCCGCAGTGCGGCGTGCTTTTGCACGTTTTCATCGTATATAAGTTAAGTTAGGAGCTAATTTCATGAAAATAGAACGCTACGAACAGAATCCGCTCATCACGCCGGCGGACGTGAAGCCTTACCATGACGGATTTGAAGTCATCGGCGCGTTCAACGCCGGCATCGCCGAATATAACGGAGAGGTTCTGATGCTGCTGCGTGTAGCGGAGCGGCCGGTAAGCCCCGATCCGAATATCGTGCTGGCGCCGGTCTACAATGTGGATCATGGCGGATTGGACCTGATTGAAATCCGCAAGGACGACGACAGATACGATCTGTCCGACCCTCGCGTCATTGTAAGGAAAGAAAATGCGCCGGCCTTCGAATACCTGACGAGCCTGTCCTATTTGCGCATTGCGCGCAGCCGCGACGGCCACACGTTCCAGGTGGATGAACAGCCCCTGGTGTATCCGTCGCAAAGTCTGGAAATATTCGGGATTGAAGATCCCCGCATCACGCAGATCGGAGATACGTATTATATTTACTTCTCCGCGGTTTCGCCCGTCGGTATCGGAGAATCGCTGGTCTCGACGAAAGATTTTCGGAATATAACCCATCACGGGATGATATTCGGACCCGACAATAAAGATGTTCTCATCTTCCCGGAGAAAATCGGCGGCAAGTATTACGCGCTGCACCGGCCGACGACGAAGAGCTGCGGCCGTCCGGAAATCTGGCTGGCCGAGTCGGACAATCTGCTCTATTGGGGCAACCACAAGCATCTGCTCGGATTGCGGCCCGGCAATTGGGACGGCGGGCGGATCGGCGGCGGCGCCGTACCGATCAAGACGGAACGCGGCTGGCTGGAGCTGTACCATGGAGCGACCAAGGATCACCGGTACTGCATGGGGGCTGTGCTGCTCGACCTGAACGATCCCTCGAAGGTCATCGCCCGTTCCGACCGCCCGATAATGGAGCCGGAGGCGGATTACGAGCGGCAGGGCTTCTTTGGCGAAGTCGTGTTTTCCTGCGGCGCTCTCGTGCGCGGCGATACGGTAGCGATGTATTACGGCGTATCCGACACTTCGATGGCCTGCGCGGAGCTGAGCCTGCAGGAGATTTTGGACAGCCTGCAGCCGGTGTGAGCGCGGCGGACGCTCCGGGCGTGCAATCCCCCTTGTAAATCCATAGCATGGCGGTACAGGCGCATTCGTCCTATGGCGAATGTGCCTTTTTTTGTTAAACAATGAGCTGGCGCGGTTTAAAGGACGCTGGAGTAGACTTTTTGCATGACTTGACAGGGTCCGGAATTAAGGCTATTGTAGCTATTATAGATAAATAAAGTCCCTGATCGAGGTGAATACTGCGCCATGAAGTTTTCAAAAGCAACAAACTATGCGCTGCATACCATGTTTTTTCTTGCCGCAGCCACCCCGGACAAACATGTCGGCGTTCTGAAGCTGGCGGAGCGGCAGGAAGTTTCCCCGACGTATCTGTCCAAAATATTAACCAAACTCGTCAAGGCGGGTATGATTGAGTCGGCTTCGGGCGCCAACGGGGGGTATCGGTTAAAGCGGAATTGGGAGGACATTTCGTTTTTGGATATCATTCATGCCATCGAAGGCACGGCCTCCTTGTTTGATTGCGACTTCAACCATGGACCGGATTGTTTAATTCAGAAGGTGATGGTATCGGCCGAAGAGGAAATGGAGGCTTATTTGAGCAATCAAAAAATGTCTGAGCTTGCCAGGAACGTTCCGGCTCCTCTGTGAAGAGCGGCCTATTTTTTTGAAAATATTATAGATATAAAGAGTCTTTAAAGTCTTTTAAATGTCGCTGGAGCATGCGCTGTAGAGAGAAGCGCGCGTGGTAGATCATGTCAACCGGTATGGATAACAAAATGGAGGTGTCTCAGGAAATGGAAACTCAGTTTTTCGACGTGTTGATTATTGGCGGCGGTCCGGCGGGACTCAGTGCCGCGCTCGTGCTGGGGCGGTCAAGAAAGCAGGCGGCCGTGATTGATGAAGGCCGTCCCCGCAATGCCGTGACCCGGGAGGCTCACGGATTTCTCACTCGCGACGGAATTAGCCCCGGCGAATTTCGCAGGATCGCGAAGGAACAAATCGGCGTTTATCCGTCCGTATCCATCATGGCGGATACGGCCGTCTCGATTACGGGCGCGGACGGTCATTTTCAAGTCGCGACCGCGCAAGGAAAAACCTTTGCAAGCAAAAAGCTGCTGTTTGCCGTCGGGATGAAGGATCGGCCGCTGGACATTCCGGGGCTGGCGGAGATTTACGGGAAAAGCGCCTTCGTCTGTCCGTATTGCGACGGCTGGGAATTAAGGGATAAGCCGCTTGTCATCATCAATAAAGGAGCCGACGCCATGCACTTCGCTCCGTTGATCTCCGGATGGACGAGCCGTTTTACCATTTGTACGAACGGCCCCGATGGACTGACCGAAGCCGATCGCGAGGAGCTCCGCCGGCATCGCATTCCCGTATTCGACGCGCCGATCCGATCCATCGAGTCGAACGAAGGGAAGGTCCGGCAAGTCGTACTGGAAGACGGGACGACCATTCCTTGCGAGGGGATCTTTTTTAAACCGGAGCTGGTTACGGGTTCGGATCTGCCTCAAGCGATCGGGTGTCAAGTCACGGAAGCGGGAACCGTCGTCGTCGACGGCTTCGGGAAAACGAGCGTTGCGGGCGTTTACAGCGCCGGGGATGCGTCTTCGCGGCAGTATCAGGCGATTGCCGCCGCCTCTGCGGGGGCCTTTACGGCCGCGGCCATCAACAACGAGCTGAATATGGAGGCTTGGAAAAAGATCGGTTAAGCATAGAAAGGAACATTTTTTCCAGGAGAGCGGGCTGGCCGGCAGCGGTCAGCCCGTTCATTGCTTTGCCGCGCATAGACGCCGGCGTCGAACGCCTTATGATAAGCTAATCGAAGGAAGTACAGCAATCCATCCTGTTTCGGTCATGCCGATCCGGGCACGTACGCCCCTACCACTTCGACTTTCACTTCATTGTTCACCGTCATGTATTTCACTTCAATTTGGCTGCCCTTCTGGAAATGGGGGATATGGACGATCGGAATCGCGGTTTCAACGACCGTATGCAGCAATTCGCCTTCGTCTTTCGTTACAGTCAGGTCCAGAAGCACGATCGGCTGACCGCCTAACGTCGCGTACGTCTGCTCGATCGAATTGATAACGGCGGTGGCGGCAATCCCTTCCTTAAGAATCGCCCTTTTCTCGCGAAGCTCGTCCCTGTTGCGCCGAACCGTCCCGATTGCCCGTATCAGGGTAACGGCTGTAGAAACGGTCAATCCCGCAGCGATAAGGATGATGATGGCTGTCTTCATGCAGATCCGCCCCTTTTGAACAACGTGTAATCCGGCTGCAGCGACCGCTGAAGGCTGCAGAGCATAGCGACAGTCATTCGTCGCCCGGTTCACCTTGGATTTTACCGAATCTGTTTCCGAATTTCTACCTTTTATTTCCTGCCGGTCCTTAATAAATGCCATCCCTAATCGTCGATCATGTGTCCTTCCGTACGTTTGAGTTTACCTTCAAGTTTGCGGTCGTCCGTTTGATAGTGGGCAGGAGCACTCATGGGATGGAAGTGGGAGGGAGTGTTGGAGGAATAAACATTAATAATCCATTAATACTATATTTTACCTATTAATTTAAACCGAGCCGACAGCAGCCATACAGGTTCGCTTAAGCAAACGCTAGACCAATTTAACCTTGGACGGTGAATACCCCTTGATTTTTTTGAAAACCTTACTGAAGTAAAAGGGATCCTCAAATCCGCATTTAAGAGCGGCCTCCGCGATCGAAAACTCGCTGCTGGCGAGCATGTTTTCGGCATTGTTAATTCGAATCCGATTTACGTATTCCTTGACGGTAACGCCGGTATGCTTTTTGAACAGGGTGCCGAAGTAAGAAGGATTCAGGTCGATCATGGCGGCCAAGCCCGCGACGTCAATTTGGCAGTCATAACGCTCATGAATAAAGTGAAGCGCTTTTTGGACGTGAGGATTAACCGGATGGGCGGCATCCTTATAAAACAGCAAACTGAAATATTTATGCAGAATCGTCAGGAAGATGGCCCGGACTTTCATCATGTAACCGGGTTTTTTCTGCATCCATTCAATGTTCAGCTCCTGATAGAGAGACAGCAGATCATCACGCAAGCCGATTTTCGAATGGACGGGAAAAGGGAGCGAGACGTCAAGGCCCTCGATATGGTAAATCCGCAAATTGGATGCATAAGCCGCCATGTGATGGTCCGGATCGATATTCGCCTGCCGCAGGCTTTGCTTGGGAATGCAAATGAGGTCTCCTTGCTCCGCTTCATAAGGAACCCCGTTGACGATATAGGTCACTTTGCCTTCGAAAATATAAGTGAGATCGACAAAATCGATGACCTGATTGCGTATGCACCAGCTTGGCGTGCTGTAGCGGCAAATAAAATATCTCATATCGGGGATAATCCCCTCGTAATCATCCGGGATCATGAAGCTCCCTCCAGGAAATCTAGAATTATTGCAGAACCTTTAGTGCTTATCCATGGATTTAATTTTAGCAGAAAAATACAATCTATATGAACGAAAATATGAAAGCGCCTACAAAGAAGAGCGGTCAGGAGGTGGGCCCTGGATCGACCCCGCCGCGCGCTGCGGGGGAACGAACGGAATACGGCAGCGTTCAAGCCTTGGTTTGTGCGAGATTCCAAAAAACTTCTTAGGAGTGAGCCTTTATGAATCGCAAGCGTCTTTTCTCAGCTGTATTGGCTGTTCCCTTGCTGCTGGGCTCGATTCCGGCAGCCGGCTTCGCGGCTTCGTCAGACTCATCGGCACCGGCGAACTCGGCCGACTCGGCCGATATTTGGCCCGGATATCCCGGAGTCGACAAGCTCCCCGCGAGCAAAACCATTCCGGATGTATTCAAGTTCTTTAATGTGAAAAACGATCCGAATGGCGACGGCTACGTTTCGAATCCGTCGGAATGGACGGCCCGCCGCGACGAGATCAAGGAGCTTGTCCAGCACTATTGGCTGGGCTATCGCTGGCCGACGGATCCGCAGGATGTCGCAGGCATGACGGCCGGCTCGACCGATCCGAATACGGTTAACGTCGGGCGGTTCAGCCCTTATAACATTAATCTCAAAGATGCGTTTGATCAATTGACAGCCAAATTATTGGCGGGAAATGTGGACATTCATGAGCTGATTCCCGGTCCCAGCCTGTTCTCCCCTCCCACCGAAGGCGGAGTCAAATACACGATCGAACAGGCCAAGGATCAGGCCGATGCCGAGGCGAAGGCCATTGAGGCATGGAATGACGGCTATTACGTGACCTATACCGCATCCGGCGCGACCAATTATGCAACGCTGGTCAATTATACGGGACCGCTCAGCGCGCCGCCTGCCGCAACCAAAACCTATCAAACGATCACCATTACGAATCCGGATACCGGCGTGAAAGCCAGCTTTAATATCGACGTTCGCATGCCGACGGCCGAGCAGATTAAAAATGCCTGGGGCGATTCGAATACGAAGGTGCCGGTTATCGTCGACATCGGCGGGGCGGTTTCGCAGATCAATACCGTCAACGAACAAGGGTATGCGTATATCGAATTCGATCCCACAGTTATCTATCCGGACGATTCCGATCCTTCCGACGGCATCAACCGGGACGGCGTTTATACGAAGCTTTACCCGTACGATAAAAACGACTACAAGCACGCTTCCGGCGCGCTGATGGCGTGGAGCTGGGGCGCCAGCCAAATTTTGAGCGCTCTTGGCGAGCCGGCGCAGAGCGGCACCGGGACATGGGGCGATCAGCTGGGCATCGATCCTACGAAATCGCTGGTTACGGGGCATTCCCGCTTCGGCAAAGCGGCCATGTTCGCCGGCGCGTTCGACGATCGCTTCAGCATCGTGTTTCCAAGCGAATCCGGCGGCTCGGGCATTCAGGGCTATCGTTATACGGTCGAGGGTAAAATTTTCGGTTTTAATACGAGTACGTATCCTGAGGCCGACAGGGTTTACGGGAAGACGGAAATTCCGACCATCAGCTACGGCAACGGCACCAGCTGGTTCCCGGAAACCGCCGCTAATTTCATCAATAAAGACGATCAGCTTCCGTTCGATGCCGACGACATTATCGCGCTGGTTGCGCCGCGTCCGTTCTTCGCGACATCGGGCATCCATAATCATTGGCTTGGCAACGAGGGCTCGGCTGCGTCCGTTCAGGCCGCGTCGGAGGTATATCGCTATATCGGCAAAAACGATGTCGAGAAGTCGAACATCGCTTTGCGCGCCCGCCAGAGCTTCCATGCCGTCTATAACCGCGACGTCCCGTTCTTCATCTCCATCATGGACCGCGATTTCAAGCAAAAGGGCGATGAGACGCTGCATGTCAAGGATTTGTTCCCGGACGGAGACGGCAGCTTGAACAGCATGTCTTACCCGGCGAAGGACTATCAAGGCGTCAGCGACTTCAATTCTTATCCGTTTGATGTCAACAGCTCCTATCTGCCTTGGTCGCGTCCCGACGAGTACACTTTGTGGACGGCACAAGAGAATACCCTTGTCGGTCGTCCGGTAACGGTAACGGCCCATTCCGACGCGCCGGAGGTTGATCTCCATCTGCCCGACGGGACGAAGGTCGGCGCCGCCAGCCATAAAGGCGATGAATTCGTCTTTAACCTGACAGCCGATCAAGCGCAATACGGCCGCTACGAGCTGCAGACAAGCGGCAGCGGCAAAACGAACAAAAGGGTCTACTTCTCGGCCTTCAGCCTGTCCGATGCGCTGCGCCACGCAACATGGAAGGACGACGAAGGCGAAGAAAACCGCGTCATCGGCTTTGCGAGCAAGCTGGCGAACAACGAGGCCGATCCGCCGCAGGTTTATATTGCAGGCAAGCGGACCGACATGAACTTCACGCCGTCGCGGATGGTGAAAGAAGAAACGAGCATGCTCGGGTACGGGGTGCTGTTCCACGACTCGCTGTTCACGCGGATCGCGAACGAGGGCTGGGACGCGTCGAAGACCTTCGACATCAAGAATCTGAAATTCGACTCGATTCCCAAGTACACCTTCGAGATCTCGTGGGGCAACATTTACGCATCCGCCAAAAATTCCGGCAAAGACGGCGCGGATAAATTCACGCAGCCGATCAGCTGGAACGTGCAGAAATATAACAACGGTCCGGAAGGGGTCGACTGGCCGGCCATCCCGGACACGAAAGCCGAAAAAGGTATCCTTGCGGCAGGCGGAACGGTAACCCGTCCGATCGCTCCCGCGCCGAAACCTACGGCTTTCGACACCAAAATTGTCAGCACCGCCGTACAGCACAAAGGGAACAAGACCAACGTCATTCTTACGTTCAGCAATCCGCTGGACAAGCACGAATTCGGCTTTGGTTTTAATGTGACCGACAAATGGGACACGACGTGGTCGCCGGACGGGAAGCAGGTTACGCTTTCCATGGACTACACGAAGTTCCGCGAAAATTCGTATGCCAACCTGATTATTTTCCGTTTGAAAGACACGAAAGGAAATTTGATTCCGGGTCCGATTACCCTTTCGCTGCATCTTTCACCGGGCAAGTCCGGTCAAAATCCGGGTAAAGGCAAGCATTAACGCCGGCAGCCTCGGACATCGGCCCGACCTTCGCAGGTCCGAAACGGCCGGCATGCTGCCCGAACCGGGTCCATGAAGAATCGGCAAAAAACCATGACACGGAACGTGTCATGGTTTTTTGCATGGATATCGGCGTTATCTCCGCATACGCGTTCGCCGAGATGAAAGAAGCTGTCCCGGATTCCAGGGCAATCTGTTATGATCGAAAGAATAGGGGACTAAAATCTGCCAGGAATAGCAGTGAACGAAAGATGAAGGAGAGGTGGCATTGATGAGATCCTTTGACCGGCGAAGCGGGGAAATGCCGCGCGGCCGCCAAACCGGACCTTCCTCCGAACCGGGGCGCGGGCCGCAGGAGACCGAGTTTTCCGCAAATGCGATGCGGCTTTCGCAAAAGCAAGTTCTTCAGCTGCAGCGATCGGTAGGAAACCGCGCGGCCGGGACCGTTATTCAGCGGATGATAGACGCCTCCAACGGCGACCGGTTTCCGGTGAATTGGGGAAGCTTGAATCCTTGGTCGATCCAGATTTTGATCCAGAAGATCCGCCTGGGCCAATTCATTCTGGAAGAGGGAGAATGGTATCAGCTGAAGGAACGAATAAGGCAGCTGCAGTCGGGCGGGAACGGGACCTCCGAAGAGAAGCATAAGGCGGGGGAGAACGAAGAAGGCGAACCGGAATTCGGGCCGGACAGCGATATCGAGGACGAGCTCGAGGTTGAGGGTGAGGACGAAGGGACGGACGAGGCGGAGGCGGAATTCGGGGAAGATCACATGACCCTCGGAGATCTCTATCACATGGATGTCTCGCAGATGGATGCTGACAACAGCGATTTCAAGCCGGGAGTAAACCCGATCGTGCAGGAATTATACGATACGGTGGAACCGAAATTCAAGCAGGTGGTGGAAAATAAAGGAAGAAAAGTGGCGGGCAAAAAAGCGCAGGGGGATTTCCTGGAGCAGTATGTCACTACCCATGCGAGAGACATGGATACGGCCGAACGGGATGCCAATCAATTTTATATGAACATTCCGGGAATCGACCATATGCTCGACAATTCCTCCCATCCTTTTGTCCAGGATAAAATGCATTTGTCCGCGCACACGGCGAAGATCGAAACCTATCGCGCCCACTATACCAATCGTTTCAAAATGGCGAAAAATTTGTTGACCGCGATGGTCGAAGAAGGAAAACGGGGGACGAGCATCCGCAGCATGTTTGAATCGGTGGTGTCGGATAATACCTGGCTTCATAAGAACGTTGTCCAATCCGTTTTGTCGGCGGTAAACCGGTACCGGTCTGCCTACCAAAAGGCTTTGAATGACGATAAGGCGACGTCGCTGCCGGACATTGGGGAAGACGACGGATTGATTCAACAGGTCGGCAATCAAATCGCGTTTGCCGTTCCCTCCGATATTTGGGAACAGCTTCACCAGGCAAGCGAGCGGGGGATCATCGATCGGACCGAAATGCGTGCGTATATCCGCCTGGATCTGGACACCGCCGATTTTCGGCAGCTGTTCGACCTGCTCAGCCATGTGGCGTCTCCATGGAACGAACGAAAGCCAAAAGAAGAGGACGATGAATACAGGGGATAAGCGGATGAAGAACGTTCCTGATTTCCTTTTCCCGGGACATCCATTCCAGAAATTGGTTTAATCCGACATAATGAACCGTAATTCGACATCATTTTCGTTTGCGGGAGAGAGAAATTTTTACCATACGTCTGTAAAAATAGCAGGATTTCGTTTAGGACCGTAGAATCTAATAGTTGAAATCTGGAAGTTTTGGTTTGAATCAGCGTGTATGCAGGCTAAAGGGGGTAGAATGCTGGAGATCAGACCGGCATCTTCAGAAGACGAAACGTTCCTGTACGAGCTGTATGCGAGTACGCGAGCGGAAGAAATGAAGCTTTGGGCATGGGACGAAAGAACGGCCGAATCGTTTCTTCGCATGCAGTTCGCGGCCCAGTCCCGGTCCTACCGGGAGCAGTACCCGGAATTGCGGCTGCGGATCGTGACCGTAAACGGCGATCGGGCGGGACGCATCTCAACCTGCCGCTTGGAGAAGGCGCTGCTCGTCGTCGATCTGTCGCTGCTGCCGGCTTTTCGCGGACAAGGCATCGGGCAGAGGCTGATGGAGGCGGTTCAGCGGGAAGCGTCCGATCTGCGATTGCCGGTACGGCTCCGCGTTGCGAAAGGAAATCCGGCGAAGCGTCTGTATGAGCGGCTCGGATTTCAAACGACGGCTGACGACGGCGTGTATGAACAGATGGAATGGCATGCATCTTGACTTAGGCATAAGCCGGAAACCTGTCAAGAAAATCAATCGGACGAAAGGAAGGTAATGGAATGAGCGAGCCCTATCTCGGGGAAATCCGACTTTTTGCCGGCACTTACGCGCCGGTAGGCTGGGAGTTTTGCAACGGTCAATTGTTGTCGATTTCCCAAAATGACGCTTTGTTTTCGCTATTGGGCACGACATACGGAGGAGACGGACAGACGACGTTCGGTTTGCCGGATTTGCGAGGCCGGGTGCCGCTGGGTCAAGGTAAAAACCCAACCGGGTCGAGTTATGCCATGGGGCAGCTAGCCGGGACCGAGACGGTCACCTTGACGGTGAACAATTTGCCGGGTCATACGCATGCGGTCATGGCAAACAATACATCCGGTACGACCGGCGATCCGTCGAATGCGTTTTGGGCGCAAAGCACGTCTACGCAGTATGCCACGGCGGCTCCGGATGCCCAAATGAGCGCGCAGTCCATCGCGAGCAGCGGCGGCAGCCAGCCGCACGACAATATGATGCCTACGCTGGCGGTAAGTTATATTATCGCGTTGAACGGCATTTATCCCAGTCAAAACTAAACCGTAGATAAGGGAGGTCATCGACATGTCAGAACCTTTCATTGGCGAGATCCGCCAGTTCGGTTTCGGCTTTGCGCCGAAAGGGTGGCATATTTGCGACGGGTCCATTTTGCCGATTTCGAACAATCAGGCGCTGTTTTCGATTTTAGGCACGACGTATGGCGGTAATGGGACGACGACGTTTGCCCTGCCGGACTTAAGAGGACGAGTTCCGGTCAAGTTCAGCAGCAGCATTGCGCTGGGCGAAATGAGCGGGGAGGAAAACCATACGCTCACCGTTCAAGAAATGCCGGTGCATACGCATGGGGCAATGGCCGACTCGGCCGCTCCTTCAAGCAGAGAAGCGACCGGTAACGCCTGGACCAATACCGGCACGATTATGATGTATCAAAGTGCCGCCAATACGACGATGAACGGCGCCGCGTTGTCCGCTTCGGGCGGCGGACAGCCGCATCCCAATATGCAGCCGTATAACGTCGTGAATTACTGCATCGCGCTGCAGGGCATTTATCCGTCCAGAAACTAGACGCTTGACGGCGTTATCAAGAAGGAGGGGTACGTTAAACATGGATCCGTATGTTGGCGAGATTCGATTATTCGCAGGTAATTTCCCCCCCAAGGATTGGGCGTTTTGCGATGGGAGCTTGCTGCCGATTGCGCAAAATACGGCGCTCTTTTCGATTTTGGGGGTCACTTACGGCGGGGACGGGAAAACAACGTTTGCCCTGCCGAATTTGAACGGTTCAGCGGCTATGCATCAAGGGGCCGGTCCCGGATTGACGCCGCGAACGCTCGGAGAGAGCGTCGGCGAGCCGAATGTTACCTTGCTGCAAACGGAAATGCCGGCGCACACCCATGTGCCGCAAAATCAGACGACGTCGTCCGCGACCAGTCCGGAAGGGGCCGTTTGGGCGAACGTGGCCGGAAGAGCCGCGCCGCTTTACGGGACGGCGCCGAAAACGGCGATGAACGTTCAGGCGGTGGGACCTGCAGGCGGCAGTATGCCGCATAATAATATGCAGCCTTACCTGGGGATGAATTTTATTATTTCGCTTTACGGTGTATATCCTCCCCATTCGTAAATCGGCGTACATGGGCTTGAGCGCTCCTACATACATTTAAAAAGCAGCAAGCCACTCAGATGCTTATTTCAATAATGGGAACTGTGTGGCTTGTTCGTTTTTTGTGCGCCAACGTGTACGTGAAAATTATCGGTAGTGGGGGGCGGCCGATTTTACACGGTAACGGCATTATTCGCAGATTGCAGCGATGAACCCGTGATTTGGTTTGACAGGCGCTGGCGACAGGCGAGCGCATCGGAAAAGAGTTTTTCGATAAGGGAGATCGAATGAGTGATTAGAAAACAAGCCTATGTTTCGTTATTGCTGGCGCTGGTGCTGGCATTCGGCTGTATCTGTCCCGCTGTCGGCCATGCCGATTCATCCATGGATGTCCTGGTAACCGCCGACAATTGTAAAGACAATTCCGGATGGTATCCGGGCGGAACGAATGACGGCTCACCGCTTTACAATGATTATGTGGGGAGTTTCGGAGATACCACCTTTGGTATTTCACGGTGCGAATTGAAATTCGATCTGAGCAGCGTGGTGGGACAGATTACGGGAGTTCAATTGGCTCTTTTCGAGGACACCAGCTATTCATTCGGCTCGCCCGATCTCATAATTGGCGGATCGTATGACGACGCTTGGCCGTTATCCTCCGGTGCAGACGCCTATATTCCTGCTGTGGATGAAACCAATTTGCTGCATGACACCACGATTGATGCAGGGTGGAATCACTTTGAGTCGGCACAACTGACCCAATTTATCGTCAATCAGGCGAATGGGGACAAAACGGCTACCTTAATTTTGGAAGGCTCGGCGACGAGCGGAGATAACTATTTTGGATTTCATTCTACAAACAATGCGGATCAAACGATCTGGCCGAGACTGATCGTAACTTATAATCCGGTCGTTTACGCATACAGCGCCGCTGCGTCTGCAGTAACGACTTCCCCGATAGCGGGAGCGGCGGATGCGATCACGCTGACCGTAAAGGATTCGACAGGCGCTGTGGACACGACGTTCAGCGGTGCGCATAATGTGTCGATTTCGGGCTATGAGCAGGCGCCTGACAACTCATTCGGCAGCTTCGGCGGAACAACGTTAAACGGTTCGTCGACGCCGGTAAGCCTGAACTTTACGAATGGCGTCGCAACGGCGGACTTAAAGCTGAACCAAGCCGATCCGCAAACGATCGCGTTGAGCGTGGCGGATCTGGTCAATCCGGCGGCGAATACGATCGTCATCACGCCGGCGGCGGGCAATACCGCCGGGATGAAGGTGACGACCGATGTAACCGCGCCTGCAGCCAACGGCGGGCCGTTCGCGCAGCAGCCGGTCGTTGCGCTGGTCGATGCCTACGGGAATAAGAACCCCGGCGACAATTCGACTCAAGTGACGGCCTCGAAGCTGGACGGCGGTGCTTGGACGTTGACCGGCACGACGACGGTAACGGCAAATGCGGGCGCCGCCAGCTTCAGCGGCCTTGGCGCGGATAATGACGCGGCGGTAAACGGTGCGAAGCTGGCGTTTAATGGCGGCGGATTGGCGCAAATCACGAGCGCAGCCGTAAATCTGCCGGCGCCGGCGGGGGCGCAGAGCGCGACGGCATCCGCGGCAGCGGCTTCGCCTGTGGCTGGCGCGGCGAACGCCATTACGCTTAACGTACGGGATGCAAAGGGACATCCCGATACAACCTTCAGCGGCGCGCATCAAGTAACCATTTCCGGCTACGGGCAAGCGCCGGGCGGTTCGTACGGCAGCTTTGGCGGGACGGCGTTAACCGCAGGCTCGACAACGGTAAGTCTGAACTTTACGAGCGGTACGGCATCGGCGGACCTGGCGCTAAACAAGGCCGGTTTGCAAACGATCGCGTGGAGCGTGGCGGGAGTTGCGGCCCCGGATACGAACACGGTCGATATCACCCCGGCGGCGGGTACTACCGCTGCGATGAACGTAACGACGCAGCCGGCAGCACCGGCGGCTAACGGCGGGCCATTTGCCCAGCAGCCGGTCATTACGCTTGTTGACGCGTTCGGTAACACGAATTCTAGCGACAATGCGACGCAAGTAACGGCCTCGGAAGCGGGCGGCGGCGGATGGACCTTGACCGGCACTTCGACGGCGACGGCGAACGCGGGCGTCGTGAGCTTCAGCGATCTGGGAGCGGCGAACGACGCGGCCGTGACCGGCGCGCAGGTAGCCTTTGACGCAGCCGGACTGGTGCAGGCAGCAAGCTTACCTCTGAATCTTCCGGGGCCGGCGGGGGCGCAGTCGGTCGCGGTTTCGGCTCAGACGGTTACGCCCGCCAAAGGCGAAGCGAATACGATTACGTTAACGGTGAAGGATTCGCTCGGACATACGGATACAAGCTTCAGCGGCGCTCATAGCATCACGATTTCGGGATACGCGCAGGCTCCGGACGGCACATACGGCAGCTTCGGGGGAACGACGTTGAACGGTTCGTCAACCGCCGTCAGTCTGACGTTCACGAGCGGAACGGCATCGGCTCCGTTGAAGCTGAACAAGGCTGGCGGCCAAACGATTTCGTTTAGCGTAACCGGCGTCCAAAATCCGGCGGTCTCGATCGTCATCACGCCGAAGAACGACGCGCCTGCGGCGGCCGTTGACGGTCCGTATGTGACGAACCAGTCGACGCCGTTAACGGTGGCGGCGGCCGATGGCGTACTCCGTAACGACACCGATGCCGACAGCGACAATTTAACCGCTGTACTCGTCACCGATCCATCGCATGGATCGTTGGTGCTGAATCCGGACGGTTCGTTTACCTATTCGCCGGACGCGGGGTATTATGGAACGGACCAATTCACCTACAAAGCAAACGACGGCCAAGCCGACTCGAATCCGGCTGCCGTCTCGATCCAGATAAACGATACGATACCTCCGGACAGCCCGGGCATTACGTTGAACCCGTCCGGCTGGACGAACGGGACGGTAACCGCTACCGTTTACGGCGAGCCTGGCGGTTCGTTCGAATATCGGATCGGCTCCGATCCCGGCTGGACGGCTTACACGGGACCGGTAAGCCTGACAGCGGAAGGCGAATATCCGATCGAAGCGCGCCAAACCGACGCCGCGGGCAATGTGAGCGGTATCGGGCAGGCGGCGGTGCGCATCGATAAAACGGCTCCCGTCATTACGCTGAACGGCGACGATCAGATGTCGGTCTATTTGAACGAGACCTTCACGGACCCTGGCGCGGCCGTAACCGATAATCTGTCGACGGGTCTGCAGGCGACGGCCGTCGGCAGCGTAGATACGCATACGCTCGGCAATTACGTGATTCATTATCAGGCTGCGGATTTGGCCGGCAACGCAGCGGCCGAGAAAACCCGGACGGTCCATGTCATTGCCAAGCCGCTCGGGCTGAGCTTCAACGCAACGGAATATACCGTTCAGCTCCATCAGACGATCCCGTTCTCGGTTGCGATGAATTATTCGGACGGCAGCTCGGTCGACGTCACGGCAAGCAGCAGCTATACGTTTAATCCCGAAGGGATAGCAAGCATCCCGTCGGTTGGAGTACTGTCCGGCGAACAAGCCGGCAGTACCGTCGTGAAAGCCGTTTACGGAACGGACAGCGCAACCGTTAACGTCGTTGTCAATCCGCTGAGCGCGAATGCGGACTTAAGCTCGCTAACGCTCTCTTCCGGCACGTTAAGTCCGGCCTTTTCGCCGTCCGTTACCGGATACGACGTAACGGTTAAAAACTCCGTGTCGTCCGTAACGGTGACGGCGGCAGCGGATGACCATGCATCGACGGTCAGCATTAACGGCGCGGCAGCTCAGGCCGGACAGCAGACGGAAGACGTTCCGCTTCATGTCGGCCGAAATAAATTGAATGTCATTGTCACCTCGCCGAGCGGCGGTACGAAAACCTACAGTCTGGACATTTGGCGGAACAACCCGTCCGGCAACACGCCGGGCGGGCCGAACAGCCCCAGCACTCCGAGCACTCCAAGCAATCCGAATCCGCCCGGCTCCAGTGTCGATATCGTGGTGAACGGACAGGTTGAGGGGCAAATCGGTACGGCTGTACAGGACACGGCGCCGAACGGTCAAACGCGGATTACCTATACGCTTGACGAAGGCAAGCTGAGCGAAAAGCTGGATCAAGAAGGGCCGAATGCGGTTGTAACGATTCCCGTGGACGATCCGTTCGGTCAAATTATCGCTTCGGTGAACGGACAAATCGTCAGCAAAATGGGGCTGCAGGGTGCCGTTCTGCGCATCCAGACGAAGTCTGTCACGTACACGCTTCCGATCCGGCAGCTGAATCTGGATCGTGTGATGCATCAGCTTGGCATAGACGGCTCGCCGAACAAAATGAACGTTTTCGTCAATATCGCGAATTTGACGGACGGAGAGGCGAAGCTTGAAGCGGAGCAGGAGACGAAAGCGCATCTTGCCCAGGTCGCGCCGCCGATAACTTTTTCAATTACGGCGACGAACGGGGACAAAACGATCGAAATTGACCGCTTTGACGCTTATGTAAGCCGGACCTTTATCATCCCGGGCGATGTCGATCCGGCAAAAATCACGACGGGCGTCGTCTGGACGCAGGACGGAACGTTCCATCACGTCCCTACTAAAGTGACGGCCGTCGACGGGCATTACGAAGCGGAAATTCACAGCTTGACGAACAGTACCTATGCAGTTGTCTATCACGCGGCGGCATTTCCCGATGTGGAACGTCACTGGTCCAAGGATGCGGTGAACAATATGGCCTCGCGGCTGATTATCAGCGGTAAGGACGATACGCATTTCGATCCGGACGGCACCGTCACCCGTTCGGAATTCATCGCGATCCTCGCCAGGGCGATGGGGCTTGCCAGCTATACGAATACGCCGGACTTCACGGATGTCGTCAAATCCGCCTGGTATTACGATTCCGTCGCAGTGGGCCTTGAATACGAGCTGATTTCGGGTTATGCCGACCATACGTTCAAACCGAACGAAGCCGTTACGCGCGAAGAGGCCATGCTGATGATGGCGCGTGCGGCAAAGCTGGCCGGACAGCCGGTCTCGTTATCGGCCGCTCAGCAGCAGCAGCTTCTCGGCCCGTTTAAGGACGCTTCGCACGTCGGTTCCTGGGCGAGGGAAGCGGCGGCCTATTGCGTGCAAGAGGGCATCGTCTTGGGCAGCGGGCAGCTCCTCCATCCGCAGGCCAATCTGACCCGGGCGGAAGCGGCGGCCATGACGCTGCGCCTGCTCACTGCGGCCGATCTCATTTAAAGCAGTTACAGCCTTAAAACAAGCAAGCCGGTTCCCTCGGGAGCCGGCTTGCTTTTTGGTTCAGGGTGCGCTTGGTTCAGGTTCTTACGCTACTACACGGTGTTTGTGCGCCCGTAAGGTGCTATAAAGTTCGCGCATTGGCAAGCGCTAGGGGTGATTGCCACTTATCCCTTATAAACCAACCACCTTATCCTGAAGGGAAACCAGAGGGGGAGTGCAGCATGGTGGTAACGCCGTAAGTTGAGTAACCGCTAACTCACGACTGAACGGCAAGGTAAACGTCATAGACAAGGTTGAAGGTTGGATTACTTGAATGTCAGCCCGAGCCGAGATAGTGTACTCCTTCACGTAAAGTGGTTATAAACCGTGATGCTACTCGTGAGAGAATATCATCAATCACGGTATCCTCTAAAGAGCATGGAATGAATTGAAAAGCTTCATGCTCAGGCAGTCCAAGGGTAGGGCGCTTCGATCAGAAGTTAAAGGGTGAACGACACAGCCGACACTATGACAGGCCAACTTTTTTGCGCTAAACGGGGATTGCCTAAGTTAGGATGCCTAGACAATGTAAAGCTATGAGGGAAAATCGGGAAACTGATATGGCCTCTGAATACCTGATATGGCAACGGAGTCCTCATAGTAGTCCGAGATGGTAGGGTGGAATAAGGTCTCTATGGCGACATAACAGATACCACCCGAAGGGGCGGCGGCCCCAAGGGAAAGCCCATCACATGGCGAAGGAGGACAGCTTACCAAAGCTTATACAAAACAAGGAAGGAGCGGAGGCTCTTGAGAAATCCAAGTGATGTATTAGGCAATCTAGCTTCCAAGGCAAAGGATGCAGGGTACAAATTCCAGAGACTGTACAGGAATCTTTACAATCCCCAATTTTACCTAGGTGCATATGCCAATATCTATGCCAAAGAAGGAAATATGACACCGGGTACTGATGGAGAAACAATTGACGGAATGAGTCTCGAGAAATTAAGGGAATCATTAATTCACTCAAGAACGAAACGTATCAACCCAAACCAGCAAGAAGGAAATACATCCCAAAAAAGAACGGGAAATTAAGACCTCTTGGCATCCCGGCAGTCAACGACAAACTTGTCCAAGAAGCTGTGAGAAGTATCCTAGAAGCAATATACGAGCCTGTCTTTTCTGATCAATCACATGGATTCAGACCCCATAGAAGCTGTCATACTGCGATAATGGAAATAAAAGGTAGGTTTAAAGGGTCGAGATGGTTCATTGAAGGTGACATTTCTAGCTTCTTCGACAAAATAAACCACCAGGTACTAATTAACATACTCAGAAGAAGGATCGAAGACGAGAAGTTCATTAGACTCATCTGGAAGTTTCTAAAAGCAGGGTATTTGGAGGATTGGAAATTCCACAACACATACAGCGGAACACCACAAGGTGGGATTGTTAGCCCTATACTCGCCAACATATACCTAAATGAATTCGATCGGTACATGAATAAGTATCAAGAAGAATTCAACAAGGGCAATACAAGAGGACGTGGAAAGGAATACAACAATACCCTTTATCTAATCAAGAAAGTCAAAAATCAACTTAAAGATGAGAACTTAACTGATGAACAGAAAAAGAATTACATCAGGGAATATAAGGGGAAAATCAAACTTCTAAGAGAGCTTCCGACCTTCGATCCTATGGACGAGAATTATAAAAGGCTGGTGTATGTTAGATATGCTGATGATTTCATTATAGGCATCATCGGTAGCAAACAGGATGCCTTAAAAGTCAAAGCAGACATTGGAAAATTCCTAACCGATAAGCTAAGCCTGGAATTGTCGGAAGAGAAGACAC
The DNA here is from genome assembly GCF_028826105.1 of Paenibacillus humicola. NCBI lineage: Bacteria > Bacillati > Bacillota > Bacilli > Caryophanales > Paenibacillaceae > Paenibacillus > Paenibacillus humicola. The sequence goes on along the minus strand of NZ_JAQGPL010000001.1, from coordinate 5,232,664 downwards.
TTATCACCAGCGGAAAAGACAAAGTGAAATTTCTAGGGTATGAAATGACAGTGGGCTGGAACTCAAGAATTTATGAGGACAAATTCGGGATCAAGAGAAGAACTGCAAATGGACACATCAGGTTATTCGTTCCTAAAGAAACATGGGTTGATAAAGTAAAGAATCTCGGAGCGTTAAAGATCGACAACAACGGAAAATGGAAAATACTTCACAGAGGCCTACAGCCATTAGACGATCTAGAAATCCTGTCGATCTACAACGCGGAAATAAGAGGCCTTTACAACTACTATATGCTTGCAAATAACGTCTCTGTACTTAGCAAGTTTCACTACATTATGAGCTTCAGTATGTATAAGACATTTGCAAGCAAATATAGAACCTCCGTCAATAAGATTCTAAACAAGTGCAAAGTCAATGGTGTCTTCACGATCAATTACCGAACCAAAAAAGGAGTAAAGGCCTCCACACTCTATGACCAAGGTTTTCGACAGAATTTGAATAATGTTCAAAAAGACTTGGCCGTAGATTATGTAGCAAATACATGGGCATTTAAAGGAAAAAGCAGCATCATCAGCAGATTGGTTGCCGAAACCTGTGAATGGTGTGGAAACTCCGGGTTGCCTTTGGAGATGCATCACGTAAGGAAACTGAAGGATTTAAAAGGCAAAAATAATTGGGAACGGAAAATGATCGAAAGAAGACGAAAAACAATGGCCCTATGCATCAATTGCCATGATGATCTTCACGCAGGAAGATTAGATTAGGTAGGTGGAGAGCCGGATACGCTGAGAGGTGTACGTCCGGTTCGGGGGGGGGGGGAGTGTTTGGAAACCTTCCATAAAAATATGGAAAGGCGCCGGGCGCTTACCCTACGATATTAACATGCAATGCGAGGGGTTACAAAGCAAGCGGAGCGATCAAACGTTTGAACATGACCCCATCGAGGAGGCCGGGCACATCTGTCAAGCATACAAGGACGCGCCGCTTGTTGATATCGCTTCCGGCTGGGCCTACTATAGCCCGTCCACGGATCGGAACAGCGTTGGGTAGCAGCAGAGGCAACGTTCACCGGCCCTTCAGTTGCTGGTACAAAAGGTTCGTTACTTATATTGCCGCCAATACATCGCTGGACGATTCTCTTTATCCAAAACATACCCGGCATCAAACAGATCGCGCACCGTTTTCGGCTGTTGAATAATCGCGATTCCGTCCATGTGTCGGCGATCCATCGTATATGCACCATCGATCACCTTCGTATACGAGGTCGGACCGACGGCCGAAATGACTTTGTAGCCACTGTTCACGAGAAAGTTGAACTTGGCGCTTCCGTAATCCACCCTTGAACCGTACGGATAAAAATACAGAGGTGTCGGACCGATTAAAGGTTCAACTTCTCTCTTCCATCGGGCGGTATCCTGCTTTAGCTTGTTCAGGGTCACTGAACTGACATCGATATGACCATAACTGTGAGAGCCGAACGTCCATCCGGTTTCTTTAAGTCTGTTCACAACCTTAAGTGCTTCGATCTTTTCAGTTTCACGGTTCGGCGAACCCGATTGTGTGCGGTAACCAAGGATGCCCTCGTAGCCCGTTAATGCAATGACTCCTTTTGCCCCATCCAGCGAAAAGTCGGGATGAGATTCCACAAACCGGTCCAGGATCGGAATGATTTCGTTGTCTCTGGATACGATTTCCTCCCCCTGCGGGTTTTTGGAGTAGGATGCGACGTTGCTTTCGGAATCAAGAACCAACTTGTATACATTACCGTTTTCAATCATATACGAATAGTAGTTCAAGTCGTCGATGGAGATCACGAGCGGTTTCTTTCCTTTTGGGAGCATAAGGTTTTTTTTAATCATGATTTTCTTACCATCAACCGTCTTCTCCTCATAGACATCTTCCAAATGAATCAGGATGAAGTCATTTTTGTAAAGCGATCCGAGAATACGTTTAAATTCGGGAATGGTAGTAAACCAGTCGTTATACCCTTTCGACAGCGAATCATTATCGAAGGCAAGCTGTGGATAGGCGATGAGCGGATGGAAAAATATATGCTCGACAATACCATTGTAAGCGACTAATCTGGCGGTTGACGATTTCTTCGGACTCTGATACGGCTTTGGTTCTAACTTACCCGTTTTGACGGCGCTCTTTTCTAAGGTACCAGTATCTTTGTGCTTGATGACCGTATGAGAATCAGATTCACCGCTTTTGTTTAAAGAATCTGCGGTCTCCACCTGATCACATCCGGCTGTGATTAGTATAAGGATAAGACACAAAATAAGACTCGATAGGATCGATCGGTTATATAGACGAATTGAAAACACCTGCTTCCGTGACAAACAATTATCAATTGTTGTTTGAGGTCTTTAAATCACAAGATTAATACAACTGGTTTGTTTTCTGTAACTACACTATTAGCTTAAAGGATGAAGAAGTAAAGAACTTTTTTCTTAATACTGAAAGTTACCCGCATAATGCCAGGTAAAAGGGCCACCCTAAGTCTTTTGGACTGCGGGTGACCCAAAGTCGTTCCATCTTTTGCTGTTAAATAAACCGTATCTCCTTCGACTTTATCGACAGTAACTTCTCCGTTCTGACGGGGTGTATTAATTTCAGTAAGACTCAACTTTTTAGTTTTATCCACACTTTTCGCCGTTTTTTCTAAACAACACCCATTCCACGATTATAAAATCAGCCGCAAGCCCGGCCCATATATTGACTGTCAGGACCGAATCGATCATCCCGGCTCGCCCGTCCGGCAGGGTAAAACGGTTGAGGGCCAGATAGAGCAGGATCAAGAGCGGAACGAGCGCGCGTGCGCTGACGGCAACCAGGGTCATGCCGAAGCTGCGGATCATCCATACGCGATGGGCCCGGAAGTTGCGGCCGGCCGCCGCGCGGCAGCCTTTCCACGTCGTGAACAGCCACAGCGCGTCGAGCGTGAGAAACGAACAGGCACGAACGAACTGCTGTTCATACGCCAGCAGCGCGATCGCAAGAAAGCCGCTTATGCCGACGCTTCCCGCATAGACGTATCCGATTAACCGATGAAGGCGCGGCCTTGCGGTGCGAACAGGCGCGTAAAACTGCGGGAATCCGGCTGCCAGCGCGAGCAAAGCGGTTCCGATATGCGCGACGAGCAGCAGGAACTGAATCTGCGAAGCGATCGGCAGGCGGCTGGCATCAGGGTTTAACGTCAAATACGGAACGGAGAACGGGATCATGATGCCGAGCGACAGAATGGCTAAAATTGTGAGCGACCGGCCGGGTTTGATCGCTTTTGTTCGTTTCATTGCGCTTCCCTCCCGGAGCAGATCGGGCGGTGAATGCCCGATATTCACTTTAACGCCGAAAGATGAACCGCATCTAAACAAACGCGAAACATTTTCTAAATTATCGGCCGGTACGTTTCCTTCTTGTCCGCACCGAAAAAAGACCGAACATCACGAGCGTGACGTTCGGCCAATCTCCGTTTTAAAGCCGTACACAAATCAGTTTGCGATCAGGCTTGCAGCGATTTCAGCTCATGAACAATTTCCTGCGGGTCCAAGCGGACCGTGAAGTCCGGATCGACGTGCGCGCGGCGGACGATGCCGTCCCGGCCGATAATGAACGTTGCCGGAATCGGCAGCACCCAGCGGTTGGAGGCGTTAAACACGGTTAAATCGAGGCCTAAAGTACCGCTGAAAATTTGCTGAAGCGATTCGGGCAGTTCGTACAAGACGCCGAAGTTTTCCGCCGTTTGCCCGTTCGGGTCGCTCAGCACCTGGAAGGTCAGCTCCTCCTTTTCCTGTTGAGACAGCGAGTTGTCGGGGCTTTGCGGCGAAACGGCGATCAATCGGCCGCCGAGCTTCTCGATCTCCGGAAGTAGCTGCTGGTAACTGCGGAGCTGCAGGCTGCAGAAGGGACACCAGCCGCCGCGGTAGAAGGTTAAAACTACAGGTCCTTTCGAAAGCTCGTCGTACAAGGTTACCGGCTTGCCGAGCGGGTTGGCCAGCGTAAAGTCCGGGGCTTTGTCGCCTGCCTTCAGCCCGAAGGGGATACCCGACTCCTGCTGTTCCCGAATCAGCCGAAACACTTCCGTTTGGGCTTCCTCCGGCGCAGAAGCAATAAACGACTCTTTCACTTTATCCAACTGTTCTTTTAAAGACATAATCAATCGCTCCTTATATTTTGGATTGAACACTCCATAATTGGTCGTGAATTCATGATACCGATAAATTTATGGATTGTCAACTCCATTTTTGTTATACTAGAAATATGAATACGACGATGGATACCAACAAACAAGAGCAGCGGCTGACGAAAAAAGGTAAAGAGACGCGCGCGCGAATCGTCGCCGCCGCGGCCAAACTGATGTTTGAACGCGGCGTTGCGGGCACGAGCGTGGACGATGTGCAGCGGGAGGCCAAAGTAAGCGCATCGCAGCTGTACCATTATTTTAAGGAAAAGCGGGAGCTCGTTCTGGCGGTGATTGTATATCAAACCGACCAAGTGCTAAGCGCCCAGGAGCCTCTGCTGAGTCATTTGGACAGCATGGAGGCGCTGCAAACATGGCGCGACGCGATCGTGCAGCTTCAGATCGAGCGGCAATGCCATGGGGGGTGTCCGATCGGCTCGCTCGGCAGCGAGCTGGCGGACACGGAGCCGGCGGCTCGTCTCGAGCTCGAGAACGGGTTTTTGAGATGGGAAACCGCGATCCGCAATGGGCTGCGCGCCATGAAGGAGCGCGGCGAGCTGAAGGCCGATGCCGATCCGGACCGCCTCGCGCTGGCGCTGCTGACCGCTCTTCAAGGCGGCCTGCTTCTCACGCAGGTGCGCAAAGAAACGAGTCCGCTCGAATCCGTGATGGATGCGATGCTCGCCCATATTCGCACATTCCTGGTCTGAAGTGCCGCCAGATCACGAAGCGGATCATGGTTTGCGGCCTGCGGCCGGCATTGGTCATAAGAACCGATACTGCCTGCAGATGCCACATAAGAACAACGGATAAGGTACGGGAGGGATTGTTCAGTTAAACTTTCGTCCCTGAATGGTGCAAGCCCAAAGAAGGCGCTGCGCGATCCAGGGGCGATTTTTTTTTGTAAGGCACGTTTTTCCCTTTATGGAACGACAAACGGAACATGGAAAAAACAGTTGACATCCCTGAAATGATTGTGTATATTTAGATTGTGAACAACGCAATTACCTAAAATTAAGTTTGAAACAAGTTGGACACGTGGGAGGAGGAGGGCGATGGACCCGAAAAATTATCTCTGTTTTTCGCTGTATGCCTGCTCCAGGGCGATCTCCCGCATGTACCGTCCGTTACTCGAAAACATGGGTATTACATACCCGCAATATTTGGTCCTGATGGTGCTGTGGGAGCATGGCGAGAGTACGGTGAAGGAACTGGGGGAAGCGCTCGATCTGGATTCCGGAACGCTCACTCCGCTGCTGAAACGTATGGAAGCGAATAAGCTGATCGTTCGGGAGCGCTCGAAGGAAGACGAACGCGTCGTGGTCGTCAAGCTGGCGGAGACGGGCGCGGCATTGAAGGAGGAAGCGGATTGCATCCCCATGTCGCTTCTGACCGCCAGCGGAATGACAACCGAGGAAATCGTGCGGCTGACCGAATCGATTAACGATTTATCGGAAAAGGTCGTTCGTGCCATCGGCAAATAAGAGAGGCTTGCAGAGCAAATTTTTTTCGGCAAATTGATTGTGAACAATTTTATTTTAATCAATATTTAAGGAGATGTTTAACATGAACAAAACGATCGTAATCGGAACCGGACCTGCCGGGTTGACAGCGGCTATTTATTTGGCTCGCGCGAATCTGGAGCCGCTTGTCATCGAAGGAACGCAGCCCGGCGGGCAGTTGACGACGACAACGGAGGTGGAGAATTTCCCCGGCTTCCCGGACGGAATTCTTGGCACGGAGCTGATGGACAATATGCGGAAGCAGGCGGAGCGCTTCGGCGCCCGGTTCAAAACCGGCCGGGTAACGGAGGTCGATCTTCACAACCGTCCGTTCACCCTGCATCTCGAGGGAGGCGAAACGCTGCAGGCCGAGAGTGTCATTATTTCGACGGGCGCCACCGCCAAGCTGCTCAACATTCCGCACGAGCATGAGAATATCGGCCGGGGCGTCAGCACCTGCGCCACCTGCGACGGCTTTTTCTTCCGCGGCAAAAAGATTATCGTGGTCGGCGGCGGCGACTCGGCTATGGAGGAAGCCCACTTTCTGACGAAATTCGCTTCGGAGGTGCGGGTCGTCCACCGCCGCGGTCAGCTGAAGGCATCGCAAATCATGCAGGACCGCGCCCGCCATAACGACAAAATCGTGTGGGGCCTGAACCGGACGCCGCTGGAGATTATTGCGGACGACAAAGGCGTTACCGGCCTGAAGACGCTGAACAATGAGACCGGCGCGGAGGAAATTTTCGAAGCGGACGGCATCTTCGTAGCCATCGGCCATCATCCGAACACCGAGTTTCTGGGCGGACAGCTGCTGACGGATGAGCAGGGGTACCTGATCGTCACGCCGGGCAAATCGACAACGAGCATCCCGGGGGTCTTCGCCTGCGGCGATGTCCAGGATCCGCACTACCGCCAAGCGATCACATCGGCAGGCAGCGGAGCGATTGCCGCGCTGGACGCGGAACGTTTTTTGGAGGAGCATCCGGTCGCCGATTTGCTGAATGTTTAAAACTACATGGCAGAACGTTTTAAATTCACATAAATGAGAAGGAGCGGATTTCGCATGGAACGCATTCTACAGGAAACTCAATTTCAAGAGCTGATTAACCGGGACCAGTACACGGTCATCAAATTTGACGCCACGTGGTGTCCCGACTGCAAAAACTTGGACCGGTTTATCGGGCCCGTCATCGACGAGAACCCGGATAAACAATTTTATGCCCTCGATGTGGAGCAGCTTCCCGATATTGCGGAAGCGAACGAGGTTCGCGGAATACCGAGTCTCTTGGTTTACAAGAACGGCGTCAAGCTCGGGCATTTGCACAGCCGGTTTGCGAAGACGCCCGCACAGGTGCGCGAGTATCTCGACTCGGTTGAATAAAGCTGCCGGCTGCAGCGAAATATAAGAGGAGGAATTGAATATGGCGATTACACACGTGACGGATCAAACGTTCGGGACTTCGGTAAAAGGACAGGAAGGAACCGTGCTGGTCGACTTTTGGGCGCCTTGGTGCGGTCCTTGTAAAGCGCTCGCCCCGATCCTGGATGAGCTTGAAGCCGAGTCGGAGAGCCGGTATCGGGTGGCAAAGGTCAATGTCGACGATAATCCGCAAACGGCCGAGCAGCTCGGCATCATGAGCATTCCGACGCTTGTCTTATTCCGGGACGGCGCCGCTGTCGATAAAACGGTCGGCTTCCGTTCGAAAGCCGAGCTTAAAGCGTGGATCGACAGCCGGGCCGAAGCGTAACCAAGAGACGAGAGAGACAGCATGTGCCCGTTCATCCGAGAAGCAGCCGCTTCATCATCGTCCTGTACCGCGCCGGTCCGGCGGGCGTATAGGACGATTATTTATGGAGATCCTCCGGCTATCTGCGGGGCAAACGAAGAAAAAACGGGTCCGCATACCGCAGGCAGTGCCCGTTATACCGTACGCTGGAGCGGCACAAAGCGGAGAAATTCCGCTTAAAGTGTTTCATCCGGCTTCGCCTGGTGTTAAATAGGATTAACGGGCGCCCCGTGGTCGCAAGCGCCTGTCATACGGAACAATTCGATCTGCCAATTCATGCGCCATAGTAGGATCAGAAAATCCAAACGAAAAGCAAATTCTGTAAAGGAGTGTTGCTTCATGAATGGTTTTCCGATCATTGTCATCGGTGTCGTCGTTGTGCTGCTGGTGGGCTTCTTGCTCTGGAGACGCAAACAGCAGGCCTGGTCAGTCGTGTACGAAGGCCCGGAGCTGACGGAGAAGGCATCCGACCAGCTCGCCATTTTGCAGGATAACGGAATCCGCTGCCGCGTGCGCAATAAGCCGATGCATTCGGGCGCGAACTCCGGCATTGCGAATACGGCTATCGCCGAACCCGTCGACGTCAGGATTATCATCGAAATTCATCAGGACGACATCAGTAAAGCGAGACGCCTGCTGGAACAGCGGGTCAGCGGCCGATTTGAATTTCATTTAAGCAGTTAAAAGCGAAATCCCCGATGCCTATCCGCATCGGGGATTTTTTTTCGATGTAAGAGGGGCCTGCTATTCGTTTGCTCCTTCAAAATGATAATCGTCCGGCGACGTTTCGTCCCTGCCGTTCTTGATCCCCGCCGCGCGAAAAATCAGGGTCAGCACGATGGCAACCAGGAAGTTGAGCGCGAGCGCATATAAGGCGGAATAAACCGTCGAACCGCCCGAGAGCCCGAAAGGCAGCGGATACTGGTTGCCGTACCCGGTGGAGGCGGCCATATAGGTGCCGTATACCATGCCGACCAGCCATCCGACGAACAGCGCCCAGCGGTTCAGCCAGGTCGTATACAGACCGACGATGACCGCCGGCAGCGTCTGCAAAATCCAGATCCCGCCGAGCAGCTGCAAATTGATCGCATCCTGTTTGTTCATCAGAAACACGAACAGCAGCGCGCCGACCTTGACGATCAGGGAAATCCACTTGGCGACCTTGGACTGCTGGGCATCGGTCGCATTCCGGTTGATATATTCCTTATAAATATTGCGCGAAAACAGGTTGGCGGCGGCAATCGACATGATCGCGGCCGGTACGAGCGCGCCGACGCCGATGGCGGCGAAGGCGAAGCCCGCAAACCAGTCCGGGAACATCCGCAGGAACAGCTCCGGTATCGCGGCGTTGCCGTCCTTGGTCGTAATGCCGGCTGCGATCGCCATGAAGCCGAGCAGGGCGATAATGCCGAGCACGAACGAGTAAGCCGGCAGCAGCGCGGAATTTCGCCGGATAACCGCCCGGCTGCTGGAGCTGAATATCCCGATCAGCGAATGCGGATACAGGAACAAGGCGAGCGCGGAGCCCAGCGCCAGCGTTGCATACGGAGCATAGCCGTTCGGGCCGGGCACGATGGTCGTTTTCTTCGCCGCGGCGTCGAAAATCGGGCCGAAGCCGCCGAGTTTATACGGGATATAGAACACGGCGGCGATGACGGTTATGTAGATCATCAAATCCTTGACGATCGCGATGGCCGCCGGTGCGCGCAGGCCGCTGTTGTAGGTGTAAAGCGCAAGCACCAGAAAGGCGATGATGAGCGGTACGTCGTGCATAAAGCCCGTACCCGTGAAGCCCATCGAGTCAAGAACCGCCTGCATGCCGACCAGCTGGAGCGCAATGTAGGGCATCGTGGCCAGAATGCCGGTCACGGCAATGGCCAAGGCAAGCGTTCCGCTGCCGAAACGGCCGCGCACGAAATCCGATGCGGTGATGTAGCCGTGCTTTTTGGCGACCGACCACAGGCGGGGCATGACGACGAAGACGAACGGATAAATAATGATCGTATACGGCACCGCGAAGAAGCCGAGCGCGCCTTTTCCGTACATGGACGCCGGCACGGCGATAAACGTATAGGCCGTATACAGGTCGCCGCCCAGAAGGAACCACGTAATCAGCGTCCCGAAGCGGCGCCCGCCGAGCCCCCACTCGTCCAGCAGCTCCAGATTGCCCCTGCGCCAGCGCGCCGAATAGAAGCCGATAACCGTAACGAGCAGGAAAAAGAACAGAAACACGGCAAAAGCGGACCAATTTACATTCATAATGTACTCCTTTTGGTCAATGGGATGAGATCGTAAGCGTAAGGCGCAAACTCGGCTCTAATGTCCTCCTTTCCGATGCACCGGTCAGGTACGGCCGCCCGGACGGCGGCTTCACTTGCGCTTGGTCGCGACATACACGACGGCGGTCAGCACGGCGCTGATAATGACCCACAGAAACTGATACCAGTAAAAAAAAGGGATGCCGGCCAATCTCGGTTCGTCGTACGAATAGAAAGCCGGCCACAGCGTCCCAACGAACGGCGCAAGCAGAAGAATGTACCACCAGCTGCTTGCTTTTTTGCTTTTTTGCTCACCGGTCATGACGGGCTGGATCGCTCCTTTCGACAAATCCTTCAACTTATTATGAGAGATTTTCCCATATGGAAGCGTTTTCGTCAACATGGAAATCCGGCTGCGTTTCCGTATAGGAGGACAAAATTCGAGCCTATGCTTCGCCTTCCTTTCGCGTGGTCCGGTTGTCGAAGGCAAAGGATGCAGAATGAACCTTTGGACCCGGAAGACGCTGAAGCCGAGGGACTGCTTCGAGCAGGTTTGCCGGAAGCGGGCCGGAGCGCACCTTTCCGGTCTATTTTGCCTGATGACTGAACAGTTAAAAATGTTGTTATTTTGCCCTTATCATGCTTTCGGGAAAAGAATCTTTACTCGTTTGAGACCGTCTGCAGTTCTTCGTAAAGGTAAGCAACTAACCGGATAAGTATTGACATCAAGCGGCTGCCTTGTTATTTTAGAGTTATCCGCAGCCTTTCCGGATCGTATAATTTTTTTGATATTCGGTATCATAATTTTGACATCGTATACAGCTGAGAGGCGACGACTTCATTGCCGAAAAACGGATCGTTAGAAGGCGCTGTTGAATACGCTTACCGCCTGCCGCGCGGGTGTGCAAGGAAGACAGCCGGCCGATTCGGGGACGACTAGAACGGGCCAAAGGGGGAGGGGCAAGCGAAAATCGGTTGGAATCGGGCAAACGAACGCTTTTCCCTTCGAAAACAGCTCTTGAAATCATTTTCGAAACCGATTTCGGAAAAACAGCTTAATAGAAGAAGACGAAAGCCGGCCGTTCAGGGCCGGCGCTGCTTCCGGCTGCGAATTCCGTGCGCATTTTGTCAAAAAAATGCGTCGGCGAGCGCGAACGAGGCGAGATTATGTCAAATGCGAGGATAGGTGAGATCAAAAGCTATGGCGGATTCCGTTCAAGTAAACGATAGTTCGAAAACGATTTCGATTCTGCAGGCGCAGGAGAAGAAAAAAGCCGGTTTACCGGGCAAATACAAGCTTTTTCTGATGGCGCTTCCTTTTTTGATTCTGGTGTTCCTGTTTTCCTATATCCCGCTGTACGGCTGGATTTACTCGTTCTACAATTTCCGGCCGGGCATTCCGCTGTCCGAAACCGAGTTCGTCGGGCTGCAGTGGTTCAAATCGATCTTCAGCAACCCGACGCAGACGGCGGAGGTCATCCGGGTTATGCGCAATACGATCGCGATGAGCTCGCTCGGCATCGTCACCTCGGTGCTGCCGGTCATTTTCGCGGTGTTTCTGTCCGAGATGCGTTCGGACCGGTTCAAGCGGATCGTCCAGGTACTGACGACGCTGCCGAACTTCATCAGCTGGGTGCTCGTATATTCGTTTGCGTTCATGTTGTTCTCCGTCGATAACGGGCTTATCAATCACCTGCTGATGAATCTCGGGCTGATCGACCGGGGGGTCAACTTTCTCGCGTCGGACGATCATACGTGGCTGACGATGACAGTTTGGGGCGTCTGGAAAGGACTCGGCTGGGGAGCGATCATGTACATCGCGGCGATCACCGGCATCGACCAGGAGCTGTACGAGGCGGCCCGGGTCGACGGGGCGGGACGGTTCCGCACGATGTGGAGCATAACGGTGCCGGGCATCATGCCGACTTACTTCGTCCTGCTGCTGCTGACGATCGCAAACTTCATCAACAACGGGCTGGACCAGTATTTCGTTTTCCAGAACGCAATCAACAAGGACCATATTGAGGTGCTGGACCTGTATGTATACAACATCGGACTGCTGGGTTCCAACTTCTCCTTCGCCACGGCGATCAGCATGCTCAAATCGGTCGTCAGCGTGTTCCTGCTGTTCGTCGCGAACGGCCTGTCCAAAACGATCCGCGGCGAAAGTATCGTTTAATTCGCAAGCACGTCAAAATCAAGGAGGAGCACCTTCATGCCACTTAAAAAAATGCGTTCGGGCGACATCGCGTTTCACACGGTCAATTATGTCGTATTCGCCCTGTTCACGCTGATTTGCCTGTTTCCGTTCTATTATCTGCTGATCAACACGATCAGCAACAACGACCTCAGCAGCCGGGGAATGATCACGTTTTTGCCGAGAGGGATTCATTTCGACAACTACGTGAAGGTGCTGACCCTTCCGGGGCTGGCGCAAGCGGCGTTAATTTCGGTCCTGCGCACCGTGCTCGGCACCGCCCTGACAGTCGCCGGCTCCGCTCTGCTCGGCTTCCTGTTTACGAAGCAGGAGATGTGGGGACGCAGGTTCTGGTACCGGTTCGTCGTTATCACGATGTATTTCAACGCCGGCATCATTCCGTGGTATATCACGATGATGAACCTGCACCTGACGAACAATTTCGCCGCATACGTCCTGCCGGCGATCGTTTCGCCGTTTTTCGTCATCCTGGTCAAGACGTTTGTCGAATCGCTTCCGGGCGTGCTGCAGGAATCGGCACAGATCGACGGCGCGGGCTACTGGATCATTTTCACCCGCATCGTCCTGCCGCTTATTACGCCGATTCTCGCGACGATCGCGATTTTTTCGGCAGTCGGCCAGTGGAACACCTTTACGGATACGCTGTTTCTGATGTCCAATCCGAATCTCTATACCCTGCAGTTTGTGCTGTGGAAATACATGAACGAGGCCAACTCGCTGGCTGCGATCATTCGCAACTCGCAGGGCGGTACGCAGGCGATCGACCTGTCCAAGGTGCAGACGCCGACTTCGATCCGGACGACGGTCACGATGATCGTCGTGTTCCCGATTTTGCTCGTGTACCCGTATTTCCAGCGCTTCTTCGTCAAGGGGATCATGATCGGGGCGGTCAAAGGGTAACGGCATTCGGCCGGAGGCCGTTCGCAACTGAAAGGAGATGATGCGGCAACGGCAGCGCGATTAATGCGAAAACCGCGGCAACCGATAGCATGACGTAAACGTCAACGAAATCATTTCACATTTTTAAGGGAGGTCAAGGCAAGCATGAAAAGCATATTCAAAAAAGCGCCGGCGGTCGTAATGTCGTCGGTCCTGCTGGCCGGACTGGCGGCCTGCTCCGGCGGCGGCAGCACGGCGGACGGCACGGGCTCTGGGGCAAAGGACGATTCCAAGGACGTCTACAAAATCGACGTCTATTCCCAGCTCGCGAATTTTTCCGGCAAGCAGGGCGGCTGGTTCGCCAAGGTCATCAAGGACAAATTCGGGATCGAAATGAACATTATTTCGCAAAACCTGGAGGGCGGGGCGAACAAGTACGCGACGCAGATGGCGTCCGGCAACCTCGGCGACCTCGTCGTATTCGGCACGGACGGCCAGGATTATCTCGACGCGATCAAGGCCGGCGCGCTGCTGGATTGGACCAAGGACGGACTGCTGGATAAATACGGGCAGGATATTGTGAAGACGCTGCCGCAAGCGATCGATAAGCAGAAGAAATTTTACGGCGACGGCAAATCCGTCTACGGCATCGGCTTCGATGCGGCGGCGAACGGCGCATCCGGTCCGTCGGAAGGCAACACGATGACCTATCAGCTCGACATGCGCTGGGACCTGTACCAGAAGATGGGCAGCCCGAAAATCAAGACGATGGAGGATATTTTGCCGGTCCTGAAAAAAATGCAGGAGCTCGAGCCGAAAAGCGACAGCGGCCGGCCGACGTACGGATTCTCGCTCTGGTCCGATTGGGACGGCAACATGATGACGCTGGCGAAGCAGTTCGCCTGCATGTACGGCTACGATGAGAGCAACATGCTGCTCGTCTCGGCCGACCAGGATAAATACCAGGGGCTGCTGGACGCGGACGGCTTTTATTTGCGGACGCTGAAGCTGTATTACGACGCGAACCAGATGGGGCTCGTCGATCCGGACTCCCTGACGCAGAAATTTGACGACGTCAGCAACAAATACCGCGACGGCCAGGTGCTGTTCTCCTGGTTCCCGTGGCTGGACAGCGCGTACAACACGCCGAACCATACCGATCAGGGCAAAGGCTTCGAAATGGTCGGCTTCGACCAGCAGCGCATTTATTCCTACGGGCAGAACCCGTACGGCGGCAACCGCATCTGGTCGATCGGCTCGAAGGCGAAGCATCCGGAGAAGCTGATGCAGCTGATCGACTGGCTGTATACGCCCGAAGGCGTCATGACGATGACGAACGGGCCGGAAGGGCTGACGTGGGAGATGAAGGACGGCAAGGCCGTGCTGACCGATTTCGGCAAGAAGGCGCTCCGGGACGGTACGACGCAGGTGCCCGATCAATGGGGCGGCGGCCAGTACAAGGACGGCACGAACCAGATCAACAACACGACGCTCAAAATCAGCAATATCAACCCGAACACGGGCGAGCCGTATGACTGGAACAGCTGGTCGTCGGTCCTGAAGGATAACCCGAACCCGGTCGACAAATCGTGGCGCGAAACGACAGGCGCACTGACGCCGCACGAGCTGCTGCAGAAAAACAACCAGCTTGCGATCAACAAGGCGCTTCCCGAGCCGGCGGCGGTGATGGATCAGACGCTGAACCAGAAGCTGAACCAGGTGGCCACGGTCATCAAGCAGTACTCCTGGAAAATGGTTTTCGCGAAAAACGATAGCGAGTTCAACCAGCTGAAAGACGAAATGATTTCGAAAGCGAAAGGTCTCGGCTACGACGATCTCGTCAAATGGCAGGCGGAGCAGACGCAGAAGGTGTTCGCGCAGCGTAAGCAAGGCTCGTAAGACAAAACTGTAGAGAACCCGGAAAAGCTTGACCCGCAAAGCAAATCCTGTAAAGCAAAGATTATCATGCAAAGCTTGTCAGGCCAAAGCTAAACAAAACCAAAGCTCGTAAGGCAAAGCAAAGCTCGTAAAACAAAATGATATCCGGAAGCGGGGCTGTCCTTGGAGGCGGCCCCGCTTTGCTGCGTATTACCGTTTTTGCGAGGGGGCATTGCAGCCGGCGATGGCGATCCGATCGCGACCCGAGGACAGGGCTCTGGCGATCTGAGTGTTCCGGGCCGGGGCGCGCGTTTGTTGAACCGGGGACCTCTCGTTAAAGACCGGCTCCGGAGCCGTTTCGCGCCTTGTCCAGCAGCCGGCGGCCGATCATCCAAACCGACGCTCCCGTTCCCCACAGGATGATGGCTGAGCCGAAGCCGACGACGACCGATCGCATTTCGATCTGATGCTGGCCGAGAACCGTGTCGTACGGAACGAGAAGCAGGCCGACGACGGCGAGGAGACACAGGAGCGTGCCGGCGATATAGTGGACCTTGACACGGAACAGATACGCCAGCGGAAAGAAATGCGCGCCGACAATGATCGCCATCACGGAGAAAAACAGATCAAAGCGATTTGCAGCGTTGCAAATTGCACCTGCTGCGCCGATGAATACGCCTTCGAGACCGAATATGATGCCGAATAACCTCCAAGTCCGCTCCCTTCGGGCGTCCTCCTCCGTCATTTCGTTCGACAGCCCGCGGGCGGCCCGGATCAGCAACAATCCGGCTAGCAGCAGCGCAACCCCGATCAGCAGAGATAGCGTGAGCAGCCAAGCGAATCCCCAGCCCTCCAGCCCGCCGACTCCGATTCCCGCCCACAACGTGCCGAAAAACGCCATGAAGAGAACGCCCGTTGCCGTGCCCTGCACGGCGGCTCGGGGAATGATGGTTTGTGACATAGACAGGAGCCTCCCTTTTGCTACTATAATCCATATTACCACAAATTGGGTGACGGCCTCGCAAAAAAACGGGTTCGGCAAACATCGCATTGAATTCCGGCCCCGTCCAGCGCCCGAGGCTTTCGGCCGGGCGGTATTGTCGTTTTTTCGAACCAATGCCATACTTGTACATAAAAACTTGATTCGGCGGGAGGATCGAATGTATAAAGTGCTTGTAGTGGACGACGAGCCGTTTATGCTGGAAGGCTGGAAAACGATGGTCGACTGGGCGGCTTACGGATTCGAGCTGAGCGGTACGGCAACGGATGGCGAAGAGGCGCTTGCGCAGGTCCGGCAGGATATGCCCGATCTTGTCGTAACCGATATCCGGATGCCCGTGCTGGACGGGATCGGGCTGATCCGGGCGATGAACGAGCAGCTCGGCGCGGTTCCCCTCACGGTTATTGTGAGCGCTTACTCGGAATTCAGCTATGCCCGGCAGGCGCTTCACTACCGGGTGAAGCATTATGTGCTGAAGCCGCTCATGGCGGAGGAGATTCACCGGCTGCTGGCGGAGCTGAGCGAAACGCTGGACGAACGGCGGCTGGAGGAAGCGCAGGCCGGCCGGGACCGCGAAGCCGCTGCGGCCGCCGCGATCGTCGAGGCGCTGAAGGACGGGGGACAGGCGGCGGCCGCGAAAGCTGCCCGCATGCTCGGCGCGGACGGGGAAGCGCGCTGCCGGCTGCTGCTGGCCGAGCCGCTCCCGGGCGGGGCGGCGCCCGCCGGCATTGACGCTGCCGCCGCCTCGGCATCGGCGGCTATCGGCGAGACCGTCGGCTCGGTAGCGGCGGGGGCAATCAGCCCAACGCGCTCGCCGGCTGCTGCAATTGGCCCAGCGTGCCCGACGGCCGCAGCAAACGGCCTGGCCGACCCGGCATCGGCGGCAAACAGACCAGCCGGCCCGGCGGCGGGAGAAATCGGCCTAGCCGGCTCGGCAGCGGCGGGAGCCGCCGCAATCGGCCCAACCGGCCTGGCGGCGGCCGCTGCAATTGGCCCGGCCGGCCCGGCTGCTGCCGCTTTCGGCTGCGGCTCCGCGAAGCTGCGTGCGGTCGTCGAGGCCGCCTTCGGGAACCGGCTGCGCTGCTGCCCGTTCGAGGAAGCGCCGGGCCGCGCCGGCCTGCTCGTCTGGGGCGAGGAAGCCGGCGGCGCCGAATTCGAAGCCCGGCTGACGGAAGCAGCCGGGCGGCCGGACTGGCCGCTGCAGGGGCAGGCGATTTATTGCAGCGGCAGCGGCTGCGGGTTCTCGTCCCTGCCGGAGCTGTACCGGCAGGCGATGGCGGCACGCAGCCGGGCACTGCTCGGCCGACGGGCCGGTATTTATGCGTACCGCCAGGCGGAGCCCGCTGCGCCGTGCCGGCTGGAGGATGTGACGGACAGCGCGGGCAAGCTGCTCCTGGCGATCGAGACGGGCGGCGCGGACGGCATCCGCGAAGCGGCCCGCGGCCTGCTCGTCCTGCTTGCCCGGGCGGACGCACAGGAGGAATGGGCGCAGTTCGCCGCCAGATATATTCGCGGCGAGCTGCTGCGCAAATTCGCAGCGCCTGCCGAGAGAGGCGCAGCCGGTCTCGAGGAGCTGCTGCGCGAGGACGGCCTGACGGACGCGGCGAGCTGGACGGCCGGAACGCTCGCCCGTCAGTGCGTGCGGGCCGCCGAGCTGCTGGCGCAGCGGAAAGCGGCGCGTACCGGCAATCCGGCCGTGACCGGAGCGGTCTTGTACCTGAAGCGTCATTTTCGCGATAAAATCCAGCTGCAGGAGCTTGCCGAACGATTCGGCTTCAATCCCGTCTATTTCGGCCAGCAGTTCAAACGGGAAACGGGGCTCCCCTTTAACGATTACCTCCACCGTCTCCGGATCGAGGAGGCGAAGAAGCTGCTCCGCCGTACGGACATGAAGGTATCCGCGATCGCCCGGACGCTCGGCTACCACGATGCCGAATATTTTACCGCAAAATTTAAAGCGCTTACGGGACAGCTGCCGTCGGCCTACAAAAAACAAACGCAAGGGTGATCGGATATGCGGACCGGAAGGCCGTTTTTTCACCATGTGAACGATATTCCGCTGAAATACAAATTTCTCCTGATTTATTTTTTGTGCGTGCTGCTGCCGATCATGACGATCAACCTGTTCTTCTACCAGCAAAATTCGGCCAACATCCGCATCCGCGAGCAGGACAACCTGCGCAAATCGATCGAGCGCGCCTCCGGCGAGCTGCTCGGCATGATCGACGAAAGCGTTGCGCTCAGCCATTCGATCGCAAGCGACGATTCGCTCTACGAAGCGCTCGACCGCCAGTACGGCTCGCCGGTCGAATACTACGACGAGTATTACAGCTATTTGCGGGACAAGCTGAAGCGCTATATGGGCGCATACCCGAATATTTTGGAAATCCGCATTTATACGGACAACCCGACGATCCAGACGGGCGCGAGCTACCACGTGATCGGCAGCGTCTCCCGCGACCTGCCCTGGCTCGGGCAGCTGCAGCAGTCGGACGACAACATCATGGTCGTGGCCTACGAGGAGGAAAGCGGTTTCAACCCCGGCAAGCGGATCAGCGTCGTGAGCAAAATGAAGAGCTATTCGTCGTACGCGACCTACCAGAAATATTTGCGCATCGACCTGAACGTCGGCAAAATTTACGGCATCCTGAACCGCGAAATCGACAGCCTGCAGCTGCGCCTCGTCGACGGGCAGAACCGGCTCGTGGCGACCGGCGACGGGGCCGAGCAGCAGAACGCGCCGATCGTGCCGAATCCGCCCGCGACGGCAAAGCCGGATACCGTCATGGAGCGCACAATCGGGAATCTCAGCTACGTCAAGGGCTGGAAGCTGATCGGGACCGCGGATACCCGGCGCGTCGACGGCATGCTGGACGATGCGCGCCGCTCCATTATTTGGCTGGCGGTCGTCAGCACGGTCATTCCGTCGCTGCTCATTTTTGTTATTTTGCGCTCGTATCATTACCGGGTGAAGAAGCTGTCGCGGCATATGCAGAAGGTACGCAACGAGCGCTTCGACCCGATCGACCTGCAGGAGGGGCGGGACGAGATCGGCGGCCTGATCCGCACCTTCAATATGATGACCGGGAAAATCACCTCCCTGATCAACGACGTCTACAAGCTGGAAATCCGGCAGAAAAGCCTGGAGCTGGAGCGGGTTCGCACCGAGCTCTCGATGCTGCAGAGCCAGATGAATCCGCATTTTCTGTTCAATACGCTGAACGCGCTGCTCGTGGTCTGCACGAAGAACGGCTATTCGGACGTCACGGAGATTATCAAGAACCTGTCGCTGCTCATGCGGCAGCTGCTCAGCCGGGCGGACGGCCTCGTGCCGCTGAAGGAGGAGCTGCAGTTCACGTCGATGTATTTGCAGATCGAGAAATTCCGCTTCGGCAGCCTGTTCGATTTTGCATTCGACGTCGACCCGGCGGCGCTCCCGCTGCGCATTCCGCGCATGAGCATCCAGCCGCTTGTCGAGAACGCCTGCAAGCATGGGCTGCAGGCGCGCAAAGGGGACCGCTTGATCCGCGTTTCGGCGAAGCTGACGGAGCGCGCCCTTGAAATCGGCGTCGTCGATAACGGCGTCGGCATGGACGGGGAAACGCTCAGGAGGATTATGTCGGACGCCCGTTCCGAGCGGGAAACAGAGGGCCATGTCGGCATTCGCAACGTATACCGGCGGCTGGAGCTGTTTTACGAAGGCAACGTCCGTTTTCTGCTGAGCAGCGAGCCGGGTGCAGGGACGGAGGCGGGCTTTCAAATCCCGCTCTCCCGGCTGGAATCGAACGAATGGAAAAGGGAGGCGTAAAGGCGATGTACAACGTGCTGCTTGTCGACGACGAGCCGCTTGCGCTCGAAGGGCTGGAGCTGATGATCGACTGGGGGAAGCGGGGGTTCCGCATCGACGGACGCTGCGGAAGCGGCGAGGAGGCGGTCGGGCGCATTCGCCTCTCTCCGCCCGATCTCGTCGTCACCGATATCCGGATGCCGGTGCTGGACGGGCTCGGCTTGATCGAGGAAACGCGCCGGCTCGGCAATCGCTCCACGCTGTTCGTTATTGCGAGCGGTTATCACGATTTCGAATACGCCCGGCGTGCGATGCGGCTCGGCGTGCGGCATTATTTAACCAAGCCGGTCGTGAGCGGGGAGGCTGACGAGCTGCTCGCCCGCCTGCAGCGGGAGCTGCGCGAGCGGGAGCGGCAGCAGGCGATCCGCGTCAGCGCAAGGCGATACGCCGTCCGGCACGCCCTTTCGGTGCTCTTGTTCGGCGGGGAGGAGGCCGGGAAGCGGGAGGCGCTGCGCGCACTGTCTCACCTGCCTTTGCAGCGATGGGTTTATATTCACATCGAGACGGACCCGCAGGAGACGGAACGTGCGCGCGCAGCGGCCGAGCGGCTGGCCGATTCGTTCGCCTTTTGCTGCCTGATCGATTGCGGCCGGGGAACGTTCGGGCTCGTTTACGGCGGTGACTTTGAATCCGGGGACGGCGGCCTGCGCGGTTTTGCCCAGCGCCTGTATGAGACGGCCGCGGGCGCGGCAGCCGGCCGGGCCGGCATCGCCGTCGGCTGCGTAACGGACCTCGGCGGTCTGGACCGCTCCTTCCGCTGCGCGGAGAAGGCCGGACGGTTTCTCTTTTTCAGCGGGGGGAGCGGCATCGTCCATTACGAAGACGTAAAGGACAGGACGCTTTCGTGCGATACGTCCGCGCTGCAGGCGGCGGATGCGATTACCGCCGCGATGGAGGGCGGCGACCCGGACCGGCTTGCTTCGGCCGTCGGCGCGGCGTTCCGCGCGTTCGAAGCCCGCATGACCGTGCCGGAGCTGGTCGACAGCTTCGCGACCGAAACGCTGCTTCGCTGCGTTTCGGTATATAAGGAGCTCGGCGGCGACCCCGATGCGCTGCTAACGGAAGCGGATTTCCTTGTAAGCGGGGGACGAAGGAGCCTGCGGGCCATCGAAGCCGGTCTGGCCGCCTTCTGCCGGAAATGCCAGGACGCATCGTTAGCGCTGCAGATGAAGCATACTGGCGGCACGGCGGCGAAGGTCGCGGAATTTCTGCGGGAGCATTACCGCGAAACGGTCACGATCAAGGAGATCGCCGAGCGCTTTTACATGAATCCCGTCTATATGGGGCAGCTGTTCGCCCGCAAATACGGCATGGGGATGCTCGACTTCGTTCACGACCTGCGCATCGAAGAAGCGAGGCGACTCCTGCTGCAAACCGGCCTGCCCTCGGGAACGGTCGCCGAATCGCTCGGCTACCGGAACTACCAGCATTTCCTGAAGCAGTTCGAGCGGCGGCTCGGGATGAAGCCGGCGGATTACAAGCAGGCGGGCGGGAAGCTTCCTTCTGCGGAACGGGATGGCCGACCTTAAATTAAGGGGGCACAATGCTTTAATCTGATTATGTTGGAAACGCATACAAACCGGCATAATGAGAGCAGAGCCAGCACATTCATTTCAAAAGGAGGAACATTTCCAATGGGGGTAACATCAAAAAAGAAGCTCTGGGCTTCGTTCTCGCTCATCCTGGCCCTCTGCCTCGCGATCGTCGGCTGCAGCGGCGGCAATAACGGCAAAGGAACCGCGGACCAGAGCGATTCGTCCGCAGGCAGCGGAAGCGGCGCCTCGGCATCGGACGATACGAAACCGATTACGATTTCGGCCTTTATCAGCACGCCGAACCAGCAGCCGACGCCGGACAACCGGATTTACAAGAAGATCAAGGACGAGCTCGGCGTCACGCTGAATATGGAATTTCTCGTCGGCGATCTGCAGCAGAAGCTCGGCGTCATGATCGCCGGCGGCGATTATCCGGACCTGATCACGGCCGATCCGAAGCTGGTGTCGGCAGGAGCGGTCATTCCGCTCGAGGATCTGATCGACAAATACGCGCCGCACCTGAAGGAGCATTACGCAAAATATTGGAACCGGATGAAGGACCCGAGCGACGCCCACATTTACTGGCTGCCGAATTACGGCGCCTATACCGGCGACGTACATATCAACTACTACTCCGGCCCGGCCTTCTGGATTCAGAAGGACGTGCTGAAGGAAGCCGGCTATCCGACGCCGAAGACGCTCGACGATTATATCAAGCTGATCAGCGACTATGCGGCGAAGCATCCGACGACGCCGGACGGCCAGCCGACGATCGGCTTTACGACGCTGGCGTACGACTGGCGGACGTTCCCGCTGCTCAATGCGCCGGAGCATCTGACCGGCCATCCGAACGACGGCGGCGTCGTCGTGGACAACGGCGTGGCATCGGTGTTTGCGGACAAAGACATCGCCAAGCGGTATTACAAGGTGCTTAACGGCCTGTATAACAACGGGCTGATGGACAAGGAAGCGTTCGTGCAAAACTACGACCAGTATTTGGCGAAAATCTCGTCCGGCCGCGTGCTCGGCATGTTCGACCAGCACTGGAACTTCCAGCCGGCGGAGGACACGCTCATCTCCCAGAACAAAATCGGCCAGACCTACGTCGGCTTCCCGCTGACGTACGATTCGAGCATCAAGGATTATTACCTCGACCGGCCGGTCATTAACCTGAACAACGGCTTCGGCATCAGCGTCGACGCCAAGGATCCGGTGCGCATCATCAAATTCCTGGACGCGCTGATGGACGAGAAATACCAGAAGCTGCTGAGCTGGGGCGAGGAAGGCGTCGACTACGAGGTCGGCAAGGACGGCAAGTTTTACCGGACGCCGGAGCAGCGCAAGCAGCAGGAGGATCCGACCTGGAAGCTGGCCAACCGCGCGGACGGCTTCTATGGAGCGGCGCCGAAGATGGAGGGCACCTACAGCGACGGCAACGCGACCGATCCGGGCAGCCAGCCGGAGGAGTTCTACGAATCGCTCAAGCCGCAGGACAAGGAGCTGCTGGCGGCTTACAAGCACAAGACGTGGACGGATTTCTTCTCGCCGCCGCCTGAAAACCCGGTTTATTATCCGGCCTGGCAGGTCGACCTGATCGACGGCTCCGACGCCTCGGTTGCCAGCAAAAAGATGAACGACGCGTCGCTCAAATTTTTGCCGAAAGCGGTCATGTCGAAGCCGGACCAGTTCGACTCCGTTTGGAACGAATACGTCGACGCGTACGGCAAAATCGACGTGAAGGCTTATGAGGACCGCATTAACGACCAAATCCAGTGGCGGATCAAGAACTGGTCGAACAACTAAGCGTCTCGGCTCGCAATCGGCGGAAAGCAATCGGCGGAGCGGATTTGAATCGCCGCCGCAGGCTTTCCGCCGCTCGCGCTGCAACGTGCGCTTAGACGGAGGATCGGAGGAGAGAAATCATGGCAGGCGCTTCGAAAGCCGCACGGCGGACGGGGCAGACGGCACAGACGGCGCAGATCGGGGCCGAGCTCGCGGCCGTTCCCAAAACGTCCCTATTCAGGCGGATGCGGGGACAGAAGCAGCTGATGCTGATGTCGCTGCCCATCCTGATATATGTCGCTTTATTTTCCTACTATCCCATTTGGGGCTGGACGATGGCGTTTCAGAACTACAAGCCGGCGCGAAGCTTCGCGCAGCAGGAATGGGTCGGCTTCAAGCAGTTCAAGTTTCTGTTCAGCGACGATACGTTCCTCGGCGTGCTGCGCAATACGATCGGAATGAGCCTGATCAACATGGTGTCCGGCTTCGTGACGGCGATCGTGTTCGCCATTCTGCTGAACGAAATCAAGCATAAGCTGTACAAGCGCTCGATCCAGACGATTTCGTACCTGCCGCACTTTCTGTCGTGGATTATCGTGACGGGCATCGTCGCGAATTCGCTGTCCGTGGACGACGGCATCGTGAACACGGTGCTCATGAAGCTGGGGCTGATCCATTCCCCTGTCCTGTGGCTCAGCGAGCCGCATTATTTCTGGGGCATCGTCGGCGCGTCCCATGTCTGGAAGGAAATCGGCTGGAATGCGATCATTTATTTGGCCGCCATTACGTCGATCGACCCCTCGCTGTACGAGGCGGCGGAAATCGACGGGGCGAACCGGTATCATAAAATGCTCTACATCACCCTGCCCGGCATCCGCTCGATCGTCGTCATTTTGCTGATCATGAACCTCGGCTGGATTCTCGAAGCGGGCTTCGAGGTGCAGTATTTGCTCGGCAACGGCGTCGTGATCGACTGGTCGCAGACGATCGATATTTTCGTGCTGAAATACGGGCTGCAGGTCGGCAACTACTCGCTTGCTACCGCCGCCGGCATTTTCAAAACGGTCGTCAGCATCACCCTCATCGTGGCGGCCAACACAATCGCCAAGCGGTTCGGGGAAGACAGGCTGATATGAAGGAGGGCTATGGATGAGAACGAGAACGTATCGCCTGGAGCCGATCGCCTTCAATACGTTCAACGCGATCGTCATGATCGCGCTGGCCGTCGTTACGCTGTACCCGTTTCTCAATACGCTGGCCATTTCGCTCAACGCCGGCAACGATACGATCCGCGGGGGCATTTATTTATGGCCGAGAATTTGGACCAGTCAGAACTACCGGGCGGTATTTGCGACAGGGACGGTGTTCCACGCCTTCTGGGTGTCGGTTGCGCGTACGGTGCTGTCGACCGTGCTCAGCGTCTTTCTGACGGCGATGCTCGCCTACACGGTCAGCCGGAAAGAATACGTCTTCCGCAAGCCGGTCACGATCCTGATCGTGCTGACAATGTATTTTAATGCGGGGCTCATTCCGTTTTATTTTCTGATCAAGGATTTGCATCTGCTGAACCATTTTCTTGTCTATGTCGTCCCCGGCCTGATCAGTGCCTTCAACATGATCGTCATCCGCACCTATATGCAGACGCTGCCGGAAGGGCTGATCGAATCGGCCAAGGTGGACGGCGCAGGCGATTTCCGCACGTTCGTTTCGGTTATCCTGCCGCTCTGCCAGCCGGTGCTGGCCACCGTGGCGCTGTTCGTCGCGGTCGGACAGTGGAACTCCTGGTTCGATACGTTCCTGTTCGCTTCGTCCAAGCAAAACCTGAGCACGCTGCAATACGAGCTGATGAAGCTGATTTCGTCGTCGATGAACTCGAACAGCAGCGCAGCGGTGACGAACGGAGCCGATCCGGGAGCGGCGCGCAACCTGGTCACGCCGATGTCGATCCGGGCGTCGATCACGATTGTGGCGTCCGTGCCGATTCTCGTCGTGTACCCGTTTCTGCAAAAATATTTCGTGCACGGCCTGCAGCTCGGCAGTGTGAAAGAGTAGCGCGGACCGCTCGAAAGCGTCCTGGAAAAAAGAACCGATGCGATTGGATGGGATGAAGCCGTCTCTCAAAAAAAGCCGGGAACGAGCGCAAAAGAACGCACATCTTCGAAAAGGTGCGGTCCTTCTGCGCTCGTTTTTCTTGTATTGGGCAGTAAAAACATTTACCGATGCCTTCGAATTTCCTTTTTATGCGAATCGTACGATACCGGGGCGGGGAATGCGGTCGGGGGCAAAGTCGTTTCTTCATTAAAAGCTGCCATCGAGCAGCACCAGGAGGAAGGCGAACGAACGCTGTTCAAGCAGCCGAACAGTCTGCCTTATTATGTGGCGAACTTTAACGATGCCGGTCTGCAGGCTGAAGTTCTGCAGGATGTTTTATTTCGGCTGAATGGGGATAAGACGCTTCCCCGGTAAAGCTGAGCGATTTTCGGATGCGGCAGACATCTTCCCTCAATATTCACGTCACGGTGAGTTACACGGAGGCGTTCGGAATGAAAAAACGAATGGCCGTTTCCAGCACGGTACGGCTTGCTCCGTTTAAGCATCCAACAGGGCCAGAGCGATACAATTGATTGGTACTGCCGTGACTACGATGCGGCGCGAACCGTCAGGGCAATTGCCCTGACGGTTTTTCGCTTTGCGCCGGCCCGCGGCAATAGGCCAAAGACGTGATGGGCTTGCGGCTCCCATTATTTTAAATTGACTTTGGCCGCCGGTACACCCAATAATAGGCCATGACAGCGATTTCATTTTGGGATAGGGATGACGGCGATGGCCTTCTTAAGAAAATTATCGATTCGTTCGCAGCTGCTGATTTTGGCGGCTTCCGCCATCGCGGCGATTCTGGTCATCATTTTCCACACGTATTCGATGATGTCCGGCATGATCACGAGGCGGCACGAAGAATACGTGGATCAGACGATTTCGGAGATCGAGAAGAACGTCGCGTCCAACAGGGACGTCATCTTCCGGCTCATGCAGAACATTTCGTACAACGAGGACGTGCAGAGCTACCTGGTCGAACAAAATCATCTGCAGCGCTTCGACCGGTTCAAGAAGCTCAGCACGCTCATCTCCAGCCAGAAGGAGCTGAAGGACGGAATTCTCGATATCGTCATCTCCGGCAATAACGGGGCGTGGATCGACGTGAACGGCGGCAACCCGTATGTGTCTCCGTTAAAATCGGCCCTGAAAGGCAAACTGAACGCGTATTACGTCGATATGAAGCAAATGGGGAGTTTGTACGGCTCCACCGCGCCGCTTATTTTCGCCACGACGATTACCTATAAGCAGCAGGGGGAAAGGTTCAACACGAACGTCGGCACGCTGTTTTTTATTCTCGATCCGCGGGCGCTTGTCGGCGACCAGAAGGTGACGCTCGGCATGGCGCAGACCGGTACGCAAATTTACGTGCTCGACCGAAGCCGCAAGGTCATTTCGAGCAATACGGACACGGAGGCGGGAAGCCGGCTGCCAGCTGCGCTTACGGCCTTCAAGACGCCCGGCGATCATACGATCCGGTGGGAAGGCAAGCCGTACGTCGCGCAGACGGTCGATTTGCCGGACATCGGCTGGAGCATCCTGAGCATCGCGCCCAAGGACGAGCTGCTGCGCGACCTGCTCGATATCCGCAGAACGGAGCTGGCCGTGCTGGCGGCGTGCCTCCTGCTGCTGGCGGTGCCGTTCATGTTTATCATGAATAATATTTTGCGCCCGCTGAAGAAAATGATCTTCTTTATGACGACCGCCAAGAGACGCGATTTGCTCGCCTTCGGGAAAAGGCTTTCCCTGCAGGGCTATATGGAAATCAGCATCATGGCGGACGAGTTCAACAGTCTGCTGGACGAGACGGAGCAGCTGACGCAGCGGCTGCTGGATACGAACAAACGGCTGTACGGCACGGAGCTGGAGAAGAAGAAGTCCGAGCTTGCGTTTCTGCGCAGCCAGATCAATCCGCATTTTCTGTACAACACGCTGGAGGCGATTACCGGCATCGCCGCCGCAAGCGGTCAGGGCAAAATCAAGACGATGACGCGGGCGCTCTCGAGCATCTTCCGCTACAGCATCAAGGGAGCGGACGTCGTTCCGCTGGCCGACGAGCTGAAGGTGACCGAGTCCTATGTCCGCATACAGCAAATCCGCTTTACGGACCGCTTCACGATTCACGAAGAATTGACCGAGGAGGCGCGCGCCTATCCGGTTCCGAAGATGATCCTCCAGCCGCTTGTGGAAAATGCGGTCGTGCACGGCTTCGAGCCGTCGCTGAAGCCCGGCCGCCTGATCGTTCGGGGAGCCGTTCGCGGCGACGGGACGCTGATCGTCACCGTCGAGGATAACGGAATGGGGATCGAGCCGGAGCGGCTGCAGGAACTGCAGGCGATGCTGGCGGAGCCGCCGGAAAGCGTGACGGCCGCCGAAGAACGAACCAGCATCGGTCTCGTCAACGTCAACAACCGGATCAGGCTGATGTGCGGCGGCGGCAGCGGCCTGAACATCGAGAGCGCAGCGGGCGGCGGATGCGTCGTCACGCTGACGATTGCAGGCGAGGGGGAACGGCAGCATGTATAACGTGCTTCTTGTCGACGACGAGAGCTGGGTCGTCGAAAGCTTGAAGGATTTGATCGATTGGAACGCGCACGGCTTTCAAGTGGCCGGGCAGGCTTACAGCGGGATGGATGCGCTGGGATCGATACGGGCGCTGAAGCCCGATGTCGTCTTCACCGACATCCGGATGCCGGAGATGAACGGGTTGGAGCTGATCCAGCGCGGCATAGCGCTGCCGTTTCCGGTTCAATTCGTCGTCGCGAGCGGGTATGCGGAATTCGCCTATGCGCAGAAGGCGCTCGCCTACGGGGCCGCCGCTTACTGCTTGAAGCCGTTCGACGAGGCGGAAATATCCGGCGTGCTGAGAAAAATCCGCGTTACGCTGGACGCCGCCCGGCCTGCCGCAGCATCGCCGCTCCTCCATCTGCTCGAAGACCCGGGAGCGGGCGGCGAGCAGGCGCTGCTGGAGCAGCTGAAAGCACATGGCCTTGCGGACTGGGACGAGGACCGGACCGCGGCCGTCGTCGCCGTCGGTACCCGCGAGCTGCCGGATATGGACCGGCGGGTCGTCAAGCTGAAGACGGGCACGTTCAAGACCGCTTATTTGCTCACCGGCCGGCAGATCGACGCGCTGCGCATCCGCTGGGAGGGCGGGCTGCCGCCGGGCCTGACGGGCATCGGCATCAGCGGGCCGATCGCCGGTCCGAAAGCGATCAAGCCTGCGATTGACGCCGCCGACGAGCTGGCCCATCAAACGTTCGTCACTTTCGAGCCGGGTATTTACGCCGCCCGGCAGCCGTTCAAGACGGACGAATTGAACCGGCTGCTCGGCGGCATGCGCGATGCGATCCGCGTTAAGGATCATGCGGCGGCGGCGCTCGCATTCGAGCGGATCGGGCAGCTGTTCGCGGAGAAGGCGCTGTCCGTCCGGCACGCTTTTCAGGTGTACAACATGACGGTATCGTTTCTGTTCGAGCTGGGGCAGTCGGAAACGATGCTGTACAGCTATGAGCAGCTCGTCCAAGCCCACGCCGACGTATTCGCGATGCTGGAGGAGCTGATGGCGCTGACCGCCCGCTGCCTCGGGCAAGCGGGCACGCCGCCGGTCGAGACGAAAAACCAGACGTTCAGAGCGATTCTGCAGTACGTAACCGATCATTACCGCGGGGAAATTTCGCTGCAGCACTTGGCCGACCGATTTTATATGAATCCGAGCTATATCAGCCAGCTGTTCAAGAAGGAGGTCGGCGAGACGCTGACCGCTTATTTGTCCCGGCTGCGCATCGCCTACGCCTGCGAGCTGCTGGAGAAGGAAGTCGGCTCCATCCAGGACATCGCCGAACAAACCGGCTACCGCGACTATTTTTATTTTACGCGGCTGTTCAAGAAGGTGACGGGCAAAACGCCTGCTCAGTACCGCAGCGAACGAGCATAATCGCGCTGTCTATGCTTTATTTTTAGCCCTTGTATAGACGATTTTTAGAAGAAAGCTTTCGCTGAAAGCTTTCTTTTTTGTTTTCAGCGGGAAACGATAAATCGTGTACATGGACGGTTCAAAGCGCGGAGAACATAATAAAAGACAGGAATAATCGCAGCGCTTACGAGGGGGTTCGACATGTACAAATCGATAGGGAAGGGAATGTATAAAAACAGGTATTTATATCTCCTGCTCCTTCCCGCCGTACTTTATTACGCTTTGTTTCAATACGTCCCGATGTACGGCATTTTGCTCGCATTCAAGGAGTTTCGGATCCGAGCGGGCATCCTGCGCAGTCCTTGGGTCGGCTGGGACAATTTCGCCGACTTGGTCGCCCAAAGCGATTTCTGGCAGGCGTTCGACAATACGGTTATCATCAGCCTCGGGCGGATTCTGATCGAGTTTCCGGCGGCGATTGCGCTCGCGCTGCTGATCAACGAAGTGACGAGACAACGTCTGAAACGCTTTTACCAAACGGTATATACGTTTCCGCACTTTATCTCGTGGGTGATCATCAGCGGCATCATGCTGAATTTCCTCGGCGATGCGGGCGTGCTGAACCAGATCCTGGCGGCGGCCGGGCTGGAGAAGCAGGCGATCATGACCGATCCGGGCTGGTTCCGGCCGATCGTGTTTCTGTCGAACATGTGGAAGGAAGTCGGCTGGAGCGCGATCATTTATTTGGCGGCGATCGCCGGCATCAATCCGGAGCTCTATGAAGCGGCTTACGTCGACGGCGCGAACCGGTTCCAGCAGCTGCGTGCGATCACATGGCCTTCCATCCGCGGAACGGCGGCGATCCTGCTCATTCTGGCCGTCGGAAACGCAATGAACGGCGGCTTCGAGCAAATCTTTAATCTGTACAACCCGGGCGTCTATCAGACGGGCGATATCATCGATACGTACGTGTACCGTTCGGCGTTCGCCGACGGCGCCAGCTTCGGGGTCACGACGGCGGTCGGACTGTTCAAGGCGGTACTGAATTTCGCGCTGCTCTATATCGCCAACTTCATGGTGAAACGGCTCGGCGGAGAGGGGCTGGTCTAGATGGAGAAAGCGGTGTCCGGACAGGAGCGGCCGGCTAAGCAGGCTGTGACGAGGCGAGGGACATTCAGTGCCGCAGACGTCATCATACACGCGGTGCTCATCCTGCTGACGATCGGCATGATCTTCCCGTTCTATAATGTCATTCTGATGTCGTTCAGCAGCTCGGTCGTGATTTCGAAGCAGGCCGTATATCTCATTCCGACCGTATTCGATTTCTCGGCCTACCGCTATATCTTTCACGAACCGCGCTTCCTGAACGCGCTGCTCGTCACCGTGTTCGTCACGGTCATTGGCACGCTGGTCAATATGACCGTTACCGTTACCGGCGCTTATGCGTTGTCGAAGCAGGGGTATCCCGGACGGAAGCTGATCATGTCGGCCATTCTGTTCACGATGTTTTTTAACGGCGGCCTCATTCCGTTCTACCTGACGATGAAAAACTACGGACTGATCAACAACCTGCTGGTGATGATCCTTCCGGTAGCGGTCAACACGTTCTATATGATCATCTGCATCGCTTTTTTCCGTACGCTTCCTGCGGCGCTCGAGGAATCGGCGAAGATCGACGGGGCGAACGAGCTGCAAATTCTTTACATAATCGTCATTCCGATTTCGAAGCCGATGATCGCGACCATCGCGCTCTTCTACGCGGTAGACCGCTGGAACGAATGGTGGTTCGGCGTCCTGTTCATGACCGATGTGCGTTTTTTGCCGCTGCAGGCGCTGCTGCGGGAGCTGCTTACCAACTACCAGCAGCTGCTGACGAGCATCGATATCAGCTCGGTGGTATCGCAGAACGCCGGTCTGCAGCCGGAAATGCTGAAGATGGCGGTGCTCGTCGTGAGCGCGCTGCCGATCGTGTGCCTGTATCCGTTCCTGCAGAAGTATTTTTCCAAAGGCGTGATGATCGGCTCGATTAAGGGATAGTAGAAGCGTAAAGCTTTTATTATAATAATAAACTTAAGGGGACAAGAGACATGAAGAAGATAAAACCGCTCGCAACATTGTGCATGCTTACCGTGCTGACCGCTGCGGCGCTGTCCGGCTGCAGCGGGGGCGACAAGGCGGCCCCGAGCGATTCGGCCGGATCCTCCGGATCGGCGGCGGAGCCTGCCGCACCTGACGCCGGCAGCACGGCGGCTGACGATCCGTTCAAGGATCACCTCGATATTTCCGTCTCATGGTGGGGCATCGGCGTTGCGTTCCAGAAGCACGACGAAGTGCTGCAGAAGCTGGAGAAAGATTTCAACGTCACCTTGAAGCCGATGGATATCGGCTGGGATAACTATAAGGAGAAATCGCAGGTTTGGGCCGCCGCCGGGCAGCTGCCGGACATCATCACAAGCAGCATTACGAACGACAATCCGGCAACTTATAATCAGTGGGTATCCCAAGGCCTCATTCATGCGCTGCCGGACGATTTAAGCAAGTACCCGAACGTGGAGAAAGTCGCGAAGGCGCCGGATGTGCAGGGCATTTACCGCGACGGCAAGCTTTATGCGATCCCGCGGATGACGTATCCGAACACCGATATGTGGGCCGTCGACCGCGCAATCTTCGTCCGCAAAGACTGGATGGACAAACTCGGCATCAAGGATCCGCAAAGCTTCGACGAATTCGAAGCGATGCTGAAAGCGTTTGCGGACAAAGATCCGGACGGCAACGGCAAGAAGGATACGACCGGCATCGTGATGAATACGCTCGGTTATTTCAAATCGGTATTCGTGCCGACCTTCCCGCAATTCGGCAACCAAAGCTGGCTGAAGGAAGACGGCAAATGGATTCCGTTCTACGCCTCGAAGCAGATGGACAACGTCGTCGTCCAGGCCCGCAAAATGTATACGGACGGCGCGCTCGACCCGGACTTCGCGGTGGAGAAAGCGGGAGAGGCGAACCAGAAGTTTTACCAGAACAAAGCGGGCGCGTTCGCGTTCAGCGTCGATTCGGTCAAAGGCGCGACCGGCGTCAAAGCGGAATGGGAGAAAAACAATCCGGGCCAAAACTTTTTCGACCACGTGAAGCTGCTTCACCTGTGGCCAGCCGCGGACGGCACGATTTACCGGCACACGACGACGTCCTGGTGGTCGGAATCGATGATTAACGCGGACGTCGACGATGCGAAGCTGGACCGCATACT
Organism: Paenibacillus humicola; assembly: GCF_028826105.1. NCBI lineage: Bacteria > Bacillati > Bacillota > Bacilli > Caryophanales > Paenibacillaceae > Paenibacillus > Paenibacillus humicola. Next base: position 5,200,538 of record NZ_JAQGPL010000001.1, on the reverse strand, counting down.
CCGCATTTACGACTGGCTGCTTTCACCTCAGGGGCAGGAGCTGTTCAACTACGGCATCGAAGGCAAGGATTATACGAAAAGCGGCGACACCGTTACGGTTACGCGTCCGAAGGACGCCAGCGGCCATTACGTCGATCTGAAGCAGGAATATCCGTCCATGGACGTCATCTCGCAGCTGGCGATGTGGAGAAATGCGGCGTCGCTTGAGGATACGCCGGCCAACCGGGCGGCATTCGGCGACAAAGAGGTACAGTTCGTGCAGGACGAATTGAACTGGCAAATGAAGAACGCCAAGCCAATTCCGACGGCCTTCGACATCTTCACGATGTCCACGCCGGCGAAGGACAAATTGTCGGCGATCAACTTCGACGACGACTTCACCCGGATGATCCTGAGCAAGGAAGACCCGGTGCAGATGTGGCACCAAATCGTGAAGGGCTACGACGGCAAAGGACTGCAGCAGGCGATCAGCGAAGTCACGGCCGAAGAGGCCAAAAACAACAAATAAAACGGGGAATGTTCTGCAGGCGCTTCTGCTTGCGGAGCATTTCGATTTGTGACAGGAAGGGAATTTCAGCCGATGCATAATGAAGATCGCGTTAGGGAGCCGGCCGTTATCCGGCTGACCGATTACGGAGCGAGGCCGGACAGCGGCGAGGATGCGGCGCCGGCGATGCGGCGCGCGCTCGAGGCGGCGGCCCGGACCGGCGGCCCGGTCGTGCTGGCATGCGCCGAGGGCCGCTACGATTTTTATCCCGGGCAGGCGGCGAAGGCGCCTTATTATATTTCCAACACGGCGAGCGAAGCCGAGAACCCGGATGTGACGAAGACGATCGGCATTTATATGAAAGGGCTGCGGGACGTTACGCTCGACGGCGGCGGCGCTTTGTTCATCTTCCATGGCAAACAGACGATGTTCGTCATCGACGAATGCGAATCCGTTCGTATCCATAACCTCCATGCCGATTACGAACGGCCGACCGTAACGGAAATGACGGTGGAGCGCACCGGCGGGCGGTTTATGGATGTCCGGGTGCATCCGGATTCCAGCTATGAAATCGAGGACGGCAGGCTGTTTTGGATCGGCGACGGGTGGCGCTTCCGTGATGGTCCGATGCAGGAATACGATCCCGTCACGCGGACGACCTGGCGGATCGATAATGTTGCGGCTGAGGCCGAGCGGGTCGAGGAAATCGGTCCGGGCCGGCTGCGGTTCCATCTTGCTTCCGCACCGGAGCAAGCTCCGGGCCGCGTGCTGCAAATGCGCGACGGTATTCGCGATCAGGTTGGCGTCTTCATTACCCGGAGCCGGAACGTCGGATGGACCGATGCCGGGATGCACTTTATGCACGGGCTCGGCATCGTGTGCCAATACAGCGAGCATTTGGCGTTCGAGCGGATGGAGCTGGCCCCCCGTCCGGAGACCGGTCGCACGGTCGCCGCTTTCGCCGATTTTCTGCACGTATCGGGCTGCAGAGGGAGGCTGCGGGTGACCGAAAGCCGCTTCTTCGGGAGCCATGACGACGCGATCAATGTGCACGGCACGCATTTGCGCATTGTGGACGTTCCGTCGCCGAATCGGATCCGCGTCCGGTTCATGCACTCGCAGACGTACGGCTTCGACGCGTTCGATCCCGGCGACGAGATCGAATTCGTGCGCTGCGAATCGCTTACCCCGTACGGGACCGGCGTCGTTGCCTCCGCCAAGCGGCTGAATCCGCGCGAACAGCTGCTGACGCTGGAGTCGGCCGTGCCGGTCGGCATCGTGCCGGGCGATGCTGTCGAGAATGTGACCTGGACGCCGGAGGTTGAAATCGCGGGCAACGAATTTGCGGGCGTGCCGACGCGCGGCATCCTGACGACGACCCGGCGGAAGGTCGTCATTGAAGGCAACCGGTTCGTCCGCCTGCCGATGAGCGCGGTCTTGATCGCGGACGATGCGGGAAGCTGGTTCGAGTCGGGCAGGACGGAGGAAGTGCGCATCCGGGACAACGCGTTCATCGAATGCGGAGACGGCGGGCATCCCGTCATTTTGATCCGGCCCGAGAACAGGGACGTTCGTGCGGACAATCCCGTCCACGGCGAAGTCCGCATCGAGAACAACCGCTTCGAGATGTGCGATACGACGATTTTGGAGGCGAAAAGCACGCGGGCGCTGACCTTTTCAGGGAATCGCATCTCCATGCCGGACACCGGGAAAAGCTCGGTTATCCGTCACGATGCGATCCGATTGACCGCATGCGGCGAAGCGTCGATTGCGGGCAATGCGTTTCACGGCGATGGGCTTAACAAGACGCTGCGCCTGTTCCATATGCCGCCGGATGCCGTCTCCAACGGAACGGAGCTGTAGCTTGCAATCGCTGAAGGCGGCGGCAGCGCAGCAGGCTGCAGCGGAGCAGGCGGCAGCGGGAAAGACGGGGCAAACGGGTAAAAATTCAGGGCAATAATGTTGTCCCGATAAGCGCGGTTTTATGTTAGGATGGAAGAGATGTCTGATATCATACAGGATCGTACGGGGAGTTACGCTCTTGAAAGGACGGGAAGGATGGACAAGTCGCAAGCTACGACGCTTTTTTACGACAGACCGGCCTCGGCATGGACGGAAGCGCTGCCGATCGGCAACGGGCGGCTCGGCGCCATGGTGTTCGGCGGGGTCGAGAAGGAACGGATCGCGCTGAACGAGGATACGTTATGGTCGGGCTATCCGAGAGACTGGAACAATCCGGGAGCCAAAGAGGTTTTGCCCCGGGTGCGCAAGCTGATCCGGGAAGGCCGCTATGCGGAAGCGGACCGGCTGGGCAAAGAAATGATGGGGCCGTATACGCAGTCTTATTTGCCGTTCGGCGATCTGCATGTCCGGTTTGACCATGGCAGCTCGTTCCGCGATTACAAGCGCACGCTCGATCTCGAGAACGGCGTCACGACCGTCGAGTATACGATCGGCGGCGTGCGGTACAAGCGCGAGCTGTTCGCTTCGCATCCCGATCAGGTGATCGTGCTGCGGCTGGAAGCGAGCAAGCCCGGCATGCTGGACGTGCATGTCCGGCTGGACAGCCCGCTGCGCCACAAGACGGCGGCTGACGGCGGCCGGTTCGTCATTCGCGGCATCGCCCCCGAATATGCCGCTCCTAATTATTACGGCGCCGAGAAGCAGCTGGTCTACGGCGACCCCGAGACGACGCCGGCGATCCGGTTCGAAGGCTGCGTCGCGGCTCATGCCGAAGACGGCCGCGTCGAGATTGACGCGGACGGCGTGCATGTGTACGAGAGCACGGGCGCGACGATTGTCTTCAGCGCGGCGACGAGCTTTAACGGCTTCGACCGGATTCCGGGCAAGGACGGCAAAAACGCGGGCGCGCTTGCAGCGGCCGCGCTGGAGCGCGCGGCAGCGAAGCGGTATGGGGAGCTGAGAGAGGCGCATGCCGCCGATTACCGGGCGCTGTTCGGGCGCGTCGGGCTGCGGCTCGGCAAGCCGGCTGCGCCGGCGGATACGCCGACGGACAAGCGCATCGCCGAATACGGCGCATCCGATCCGGCGCTCGTGGAGCTGCTGTTCCATTACGGGCGCTACCTGATGATCGCGAGCTCCCGGCCGGGCACGCAGGCGGCGAACCTTCAGGGCATCTGGAACGAATCGACTCAGCCGCCCTGGAGCAGCAACTGGACGCTGAACATCAACGCCGAGATGAACTACTGGCCGGCGGAGACCTGTAACCTGGCGGAGTGCCATGAGCCGCTGCTTCGGTTTATCGGTAACCTTGCGAAGACCGGCGCGGTTACGGCGCAGGTGAACTACGGCGCCCGAGGCTGGACGGCGCATCACAATTCGGACATCTGGGCGCAGTCCGCCCCGGTCGGCGAATACGGGGACGGCGACCCGATCTGGGTGCTCTGGCCGATGGGCGGCGTATGGCTGGCCCAGCATTTGTGGGAGCATTATGCGTTTGGCGGCGATGAGGCGTATTTGCGCGAGCAGGCTTACCCGGTGATGAAGGAAGCGGCGCTGTTCTGCCTCGATTTTCCGATCGAGGACGAAGAGGGCCGGCTGATAACATCGCCTTCCACCTCGCCGGAGCATAAATTCCGGACGGCTGACGGGGAATTCGGCCTGAGCGCGGCTTCGACGATGGACATGTCGCTCATTTGGGAGCTGTTTACGAACTGCATCGCGGCGGCGAAGCAGCTCGGGATCGACGATTCGTTCGCCGCAGAGCTGGCCGCTGCGCGCGGCAAGCTGTTCCCGATGCAAATCGGGCGCCACGGCCAGCTGCAGGAATGGTCGAAGGATTTTGACGATCAGGACGTTCATCATCGCCACGTGTCCCATTTATTCGGCGTTTATCCGGGGAAACAGCTGACGGAGCTCGTGACGCCGGAGCTGTTCGAGGCCGCAAAGCAGTCGCTCATTCGCCGCGGGGACGACGGCACGGGCTGGAGCCTCGGGTGGAAAATCTCGCTGTGGGCCCGGTTCCGCAGCGGCAACCGCGCGCTCGCGCTCGTCTCCAATCTGCTGCGGCTCGTCAAGGACAACGAACCGGACAACTATCATCACGGCGGCGTTTACGGGAACCTGTTCGATGCACATCCGCCGTTCCAAATCGACGGCAATTTCGCGGCGACGGCCGGTATTGCCGAGATGCTGCTGCAATCGCATCAGCCGTTTCTGGAGCTGCTGCCGGCCCTTCCGGACAGCTGGCCGGAAGGAGAAGCGAGCGGGCTGCGCGCCCGCGGCGGATTCGAAGTGAAGCTGAGCTGGAAGAACGGCAGGCTGCAGGAAGCGGAGATTTTGTCCGTCCGCGGCGAGAACTGCGCCGTGCTTGCTCCCGAAGGCTTCGCCGTCACGCACGACGGCGTTCCGGTCGAAACGGAGCGGTCCGCGGAAGGCGCCGTCACCTTCGCGGCTGCGGCCGGCCGGACGTACCGGCTTGCGCGTCAATCGCAGGCGTAATCGAGCGGAAGCTATTGTGGCCGCGCCGGGACGGCGCGGCTTATTTTTAGGCTTCGGGTGTGAGGGGATGCTCGGGCCGCCGCAAAAACCCGCGGCGTCGGATCTTCTTCCCGGGCGCCTTTCAATGATAAGGAGATGCGATATGAGCGAGAAGCGACTGATCCTGTTTATCGACAGCGGCGATACGATTATCGACGAGTCGACGGAAATCCGGGACGAGCAAGGCATCGTGATCGACGCGAAGGTGATTCCCGGCGCGGATACGATGGTGAAGACGCTCCACGAGCGGGGCTACACGCTTGCGCTCGTGGCCGACGGCGATGCGCAGTCGTTCAAAAACATGTATACCCGGCTCGGGCTTTATGATTATTTTACGGCGATGATTTACTCGGAAAATATAAAAGCGGTCAAGCCGAGCCCGCGCATGTTCAAGGCGGCGGCCGGCGCGCTTGATCTGGGCGAGGACGACTTCGCCCGCATCGCGATGGTGGGCAACAATTTGAGCCGCGACGTGAAAGGCGCCAACGCGCTCGGCATCACAAGCGTGTTTCTCAGCTGGACGCCGCGGTATCCGCATGCGCCGGCCGACGACAGCGAGCGTCCCGACTATACGATCGGCGAGCCGCTGGAGCTGCTGGAACTGGCGGAGAAGCTTAACGACAAGCTGGCCCGCTCCGGCGGAACGGCCGAGGCGGAATAAAGCCGTCCCTGCGCCATCGCTTTCCGGTCCCCGTTTCGCTTATAATGATGAGGCGGGCGGCACTGCCGTCCCGCACTCCTGATTATGAACAGAAAAGAGCGTTCCTTCATGAATCCTCCAACGATTTACGACGTCGCCAGAATCGCCGGCGTCTCGACGGCAACCGTTTCGAAAGTCATTAACAATACCGGACGAATCAGCGCGAAGACGACCGAGAAGGTCACCCGGATTATGGAAGAGCTGAATTTCCGTCCGAACATGATCGCCTCGGCCATGAAGGGCAAGTCCACCTACCAGATCGCCTTCCTCATTCCAGATATCAGCAACCCGGTTTATTCGCTGTATTTGAAGCATATCGAGGAGCGGGGGCAGGAGCGCGGCTATAACATTGTCCTGTGCGCCACGGACAACCGGTCCGACAAAGAGGAGCGGCATGTCTCGATCCTGAAACAGCGGCGCATCGACGGCTTGATTATTGCGTCGAAATTTCAGAACGAGGAGCTGCTGGCGCAGCTGGTCCGCGAAAAATTTCCCGTCGTTCTGCTTGCGCATGAACGGCCGGAGGTGGAGATCGACAGCGTGACGGTCGACGATTACAGGGGCGGCTATATGGCGGCCAGCCATCTCCTTTCGCTCGGACATGCCGCGATCGGGCTGATCGGCGAGGATTCCTTCAGCAGCAGGGAACGGATCCGGGGCTACAAGCAGGCCATGTCCGAAGCGGGGATTCCCTGCGACGAAAGCCTGATCGCGGTCGGCGGACCTTCCATCGCGGAGGCGGAGCTTGCCGCCGCGAAGCTGCTCGACAGGGACGACAGGCCCGGCGCCATTTTCGGCTGCAACGATTTGCTCGCCATCGGCGTCCTGCAGGCGGCCAGTAAGCGGGGCATCGAGGTGCCGCGGCAGCTGTCGGTCATCGGCTTCGACGATACGCCGCTTTGCACCATCGTGAGTCCCGGCCTCACCTCCGTTTCCCAGCCGATCCGCGAGCTCGGTACGGAAATTATGGATCTGCTTATCCGCAAAATCGAACAGGCGGGCCTGCCGAAGCAGCGGATCCGCATGCAGCCGGGGATATCGATCCGCGAAACGACAGCCCGGTTCGACGGCTGAATACGGGGGAGGCGCGCAGCTCAGGCCTGGGGTCCAAGAGAGCAACGGCGGTTAACGGGTACGGAGGGAAAACGATTTGTTTTACCCGCATCCGGCAAGCGGTTTCCCCATGCCCGAATGCGGCCGAGAAGGTCGGATCCGCCGCAAATTCCGCGTGTCCGAATGCCGGCTGAAATGTCGGATCCGCCGCAAATTCCCTCCTGTAAAAAGCAAACAAAAAGGTTGTAAAACAAACCTTCATCGAATATAATTCGGTTGTAGGGTAACCGATTACCCTAATGGCAGACGGACGATTCGAATCCCGTCTTGCGGAGGGCCGCCGAAGCGCTTGGAGACGAATTCCGGGTGCGGGCCGGGACTCCCGGGACAACCTTGAACTTATTGTTTACTAAAGCGCTTACAAGAGGAGGATCAATTTCATTGTGAAGCCGACAATCCGCTTAACGATGGCGCAGGCGCTGGTCCGCTTTCTCGACCGGCAGTACATCAGCGTCGACGGTGAGGAACGCAAATTCGTCAAAGGCATCATGGGCATTTTCGGTCACGGCAACGTGACGGGCATCGGGGAAGCGCTCGAGAATGACCGCGGCGGGCTGCAGTTTATTCAGGGCAAAAACGAGCAGGGGATGGCGCATGCGGCGATGGCATACGCCAAGCAGAAGAACCGGCTCGAAATGTTCGCCTGCACCTCCTCCATCGGTCCGGGCGCGCTCAATATGGTGACGGCGGCCGGGACGGCGACGGTGAACCGGATTCCGGTGCTGTTCCTGCCCGGCGACATTTTCGCCTGCCGGCAGCCCGATCCGGTGCTGCAGCAGGTGGAGAATCCGGCGGACTATACGGTGTCCGCGAACGACGCCTTCAAACCCGTCAGCCGCTACTGGGACCGCATTTCCCGCCCGGAGCAGCTTATGGCGTCGACGCTTCAGGCGATGCGGGTGCTGACCGATCCGGCGGAGACGGGTGCGGTCACGCTGTGCCTGCCGCAGGACGTGCAGTGCGAGGCATACGATTACCCGGCGGACTTTTTCGACCGCCGCGTCCATTACATGGACCGCCGTCCGGCTTCGGAAGCGGCGCTCCAGCGCGCCGCCGAGCTGGTGAAGCGCAAAGCGCGCCCGTTCATGATCGTCGGCGGCGGCGTCCATTACGCCCAGGCGTGGCGGGAAACGGTGCGGTTCGCGGAGACGCTGGGCATTCCGCTCGGAGAGACGCAGGCCGGCAAAGGCGCGGTTCCGTGGGACCATCCGCTGAACATGGGCAGCATCGGCTCGACAGGCTCGCTGGCGGCCAACCGGCTGGCGAAGGAGGCGGACCTCGTCATCTGCGTCGGTACGCGGATGGCCGACTTTCCGACGGCGTCGAAGAGCGCGTTTCAGCACCCGGACGTCGAGTTTTTGAGCCTTAACGTCAGCGGCTTCGACGCGATGAAGATGAACGCGCTGATGCTGGTCGCCGATGCGAAGGAAGCGCTCGGCCGGCTGACGGAAACGCTGCAGGGAGCGGGCTACAAGGCGTCCTACGATGCAGAGCAGCTTCGCCAACTCAAGGCGGAGTGGGACCGCGAGGTCGACCGGCTGTATGCGATCGAGAGGGAAGACGGGCTCGTACAGACGAGCGTCATCGGCGCGGTCAACGATTTTCTCGGCCCGGATGACGTCATCGTCTGCGCGTCGGGCGGCCTTCCCGGAGACCTGCACCGGCTGTGGCGGAGCAGCAGGCCGAATACGTACAACATGGAATACGGCTTCTCGTGCATGGGCTACGAAGTATCCGGCTCGTTCGGCGCGAAATTGGCCGACCCGCACCGCGAGGTCTACGCCCTCGTCGGGGACGGCAGCTTCCTCATGCTGCATTCGGAGCTGGTCACCAGCCTGCAGGAAGGGCGGAAAATCAACGTCGTGCTGTTCGACAACAACGGCTTCCAGTGCATTCACGGCCTGCAGCGCGGACACGGCTCGGACGGCTTCGGCAACGAATTCCGCTACCGCTCGCCGGAGACGAACCGGCTGACCGGCGGCTATTTGCCGATCGATTTCGCGGCGGTGGCGAAGGGGCTGGGCGTCAAATCGTTTACCGCGCGCACGCTCACGGAGCTGAAGGAAGCGCTGGCCGCGGCGAAGAACGAGCCGGCGTCCGTGCTGATCGACGTCAAGGTGCTGCCCGGCACGGGCACGGACAACTACGAATCGTGGTGGCGGGTCGGCGTGGCGGAGGTGTCCGAAAGCCCGAAGGTCGAAGCGTCCTACCGGGAAACGAAAGCGATCGTCGATTCGGCCGTCAGGCCGTACTGAGCCGCTTACCGCATTTCAATCCAGCCGCAAGGAGGCGCACTTCCTTTGTTAAACGCACAAAATGCCAAGCTCGGCATATCGCCGATCAACTGGGTGAACGAAGACGTGCTGGAGCTCGGCGACCATTACACCTTCGAAGACCTGCTTGCCGATTTCTCGTCCCTCGGCTTCCGGGCGACGGAGAACTGCCGGAAATTCCCGAAGGACCCGGCCGTCCTGCGCGCCGCGCTTGCGGATAAAGGCATCCGGCTTACCTCGCAGTGGAAGGGCGTCGTGTTCACCGATCCTTCCCGGCGCGAGGCGGAGCTGGAAGCCTACCGGAATCATGTGCTTTTTCTGCGAAAAATGGGCGCGGAGCATGTGGTGACATGCGAGCTGGGCGGCTCGATTATCGGCGATCCGCGCCGGCCGGCGGGGGTCAGGGACGTCCTGCCGCCGACGGACGACGAGTGGCGCCATATGACGGAAGGCCTGCAGCAGGCGGGCGAAATATGCCGGGAGCACGGCATGAAGCTCGTGTACCATTACCACATCGGCACGATCGTCGAGAAGCCCGCGGAGATCGACCGGCTGGCGGCGACCACCGACCCGGAGCTCGTCCATCTGCTGTACGACACCGGGCACGCCTATTACGGCGGTTACGATCCGCTGGAACTGCTGGCCAAGCACCGGAACCGGATTCCTTATGTCCATTTGAAGGATGTCCGGCAGGATGTTCTGGCGCGCGTAAAACGGGATGCGATCCGGTTTCAGGATGCGGTCATCCTCGGCGTGTTCACGGTTCCGGGCGACGGCTGCATCGATTTCGGGCCGATTTTCCGCGCGTTGAACGATACCGGCTATGACGGCTGGATGATCATCGAGGCGGAGCAGGATCCTTCCGTCGCCAATCCGTACGAGTACGCGAAGTTGTCCAGACAGTATATCGACGGGCTGCTAAGCGGTCTGAGCAGCCGATAAGGAGGAAGCGAAAATGCCGAATTTGATCGTGCCGAGCAAGACGGCGTCGGACGAGAACGGGAACGTGCTCGCGATTACGCCGGAATCGGCCGGCTGGACGTATGTGGGCTTCGAGGTGTACAGGCTGGAGCCGGGGCGAAAGCTCCGCCGCGAAACCGGGGACCGTGAGGTCTGCCTGGTCCTGCTGAGCGGGCGGGCGGATGTAGCCGCAAGCGGATTCGAGGCCGCGAATATCGGGCGGCGCATGTCCGTATTCGAGAAAATCCCGCCGTACAGCGTATACGTGCCGAATGACGACTGGTACGAAGTAACCGCCGTGACCGAGCTCGAGCTGGCCGTCTGCGCCGCTCCGGGCAAGGGCGGGCATGCGGCGCGGCTGATCGCGCCGGAGCAGGTCGGCGCCGAAACACGCGGCTACGGCAATATCGAGCGGCAGATTCATAATATTTTGCCGGAAACGGAGCCGGCGGACAGCCTGCTCGTCGTCGAAGTGTTCACGCCGGGCGGCCATTGGTCCAGTTATCCGCCGCATAAGCACGACCGGGACAACCTGCCGGACGAGTCGTACCTGGAGGAGACGTATTACCACCGGGTCAGCTCGGCCGGAGGCGGCTTCGCCGTGCAGCGCGTTTACACCGACGACCGTTCGCTGGACGAGACGATGATCGTCCGCGACGGCGACGCGGTGCTCGTGCCGAAGGGCTACCACCCGGTGGCTGCGCCTCCGGGCTACGATTTGTATTACCTGAACGTGATGGCGGGCCCGACCCGCGTATGGAAATTTCATAACGACGCCGATCACGAATGGTTAATGCCGCCGAAAAAATAATGCGGTCCCCATGCCGCCGGGAGGACGGATGCGATGTTTACGATCGAGTTTCCGCAGGGGCGAGAGCTGGATTTTATCGGCCTCGGCCGCGCCTGCATGGATTTGAATGCGAACGAAATCAACCGGCCGATGGAGGAGACGATCACCTTCACGAAATATGTCGGCGGCTCGCCGGCGAACATCACGATCGCGCTCGCCAGGCTCGGCGCGAAGACCGGCTTCTTCGGCCGGGTTTCGAACGATCAGTTCGGCCGGTTTATCACGAACTATTTCCGCAAGGACGGCATCGACACGAGCCGCATGGTTACGGACATGACGGGCACGGTGTCGGGCCTCGCGTTTACCGAGATCAAGTCGCCGAGCGACTGCAGCATCCTTATGTACCGCGACAACGCGGCGGACCTGAAGCTGGAGCCGGGGGATATCGACGAGGACTATATCCGCGGCAGCAAGGCGCTGCTGATCTCGGGAACGGCGCTCGCCCAGAGCCCGTCGCGGGAAGCGGTCTTTCAGGCGCTGCACCTTGCGCGCAAGCACGGCGTCGTCGTTTTTTTCGATCTCGACTACCGGGGCTACACGTGGAAATCGAAGGAAGAGACGTCGATTTATTGCAATCTTGTCGCCGAGAAATGCGACGTCATCATCGGCGGGCGCGAGGAATTCGATATTATGGAGCTGACGACGGGTCCTGCCGAAAAGGACGATGAAGCGACGGCCCGCCGCTGGTTCGATCACCGGGCGAAGCTGGTCGTCGTCAAGCACGGAGGCGCCGGCTCCGTCGCGTTCACGAATACGGGCGAGCGGCACAAGGCGGGCATCTTCCCGGCGGACAACGTCATCAAGACGTTCGGGGCGGGAGACTCCTTTGCCGGCGCCTTCATCTACGGCCTGATGCAGGGCTGGCCGATCGAGAAATGCCAGAAATACGGCAGCGCGGCGGCCTCCATCGTCGTCTCGAGCCACAACTGCTCCGACGCCATGCCGACGCTCCCGCAAATCGAGGCGTTTATCGGCAGCCATGCCTGGACCGGCGAGGTCAGCGCGACGATCGGCGGAGAACGGGCTTAACGCCGCCGGGCCCTTCGCGGCCCGTCTCATGGCGGAAGCCGCTCGGAGCGGCGGTGCGGGTGACAGCAGCCGCTGCGGGACGGAAATTATTAACCTTGAAAGGACGTCATACGATGGCAGCAAACGAACAGATTTTGCAAAACTGGATCGGCGGACAATGGGAGGAAGCTTCCGCAGGCGCGACGGATATCGTCGTCAACCCCGCCACGGGGGAGACGATCGCCCGGGTGCCGATGTCGGCCGCGGCGGATGTCGACCGCGCGGTCGCGGCGGCGAAGGAAGCGTTTAAAGACTGGAGCAGAGTACCGGTGCCACGGCGCGCCCGCATCCTGTTCAAATTCCAGCAGCTGCTCGTCGATGCGTGGGATGAGCTGGCGCGCCTCATTACGAAGGAGAACGGCAAAAACTATGCCGAAGCTTACGGCGAGGTGCAGCGCGGCATCGAATGCGTCGAATTCGCGGCTGGGGCGCCGGCGCTCATGATGGGCGACGTGCTGCCGGACATCGCGACGGGGCTGGAGTCCGGCATGTACCGCTACCCGGTCGGGGTCGTCGGCGGCATTACGCCGTTCAACTTTCCGATGATGGTGCCGTGCTGGATGTTCCCGCTCGCGATCGCCTGCGGCAACACCTTCGTGCTGAAGCCGTCGGAGCGGACGCCGCTCCTCGCCTGCCGGCTGGCCGAGCTGCTGAAAGAGGCCGGGCTGCCGGACGGCGTGTTTAACGTCGTGCACGGCTCCCGCGACGTGGTGAACGGTCTGCTGGAGCATCGCGATATTGCGGCGATTTCCTTCGTCGGCTCGCAGCCCGTAGCGGAATACGTGTACAAGACGGCAGCATCCCATGGCAAAAGGGTGCAGGCGCTCGGCGGCGCCAAAAACCATTCGATCGTCCTGCCGGACGCGGATCTGAATCTGACGGTAAAGGAAATCGTCAATGCCGCGTTCGGCTCCGCCGGCGAGCGGTGCATGGCCGCATCGGTCGTCGTGGCCGTAGGCGGGGTCGGCGACGAGCTGGTGAAGCGGCTTGCGGCGGCGGCCGGCGAGCTGACGATCGGCGACGGCAGCGTGAAGGACAATTTCCTCGGGCCGGTTATTCGCGAATCGCACAAAGAGCGGACGATTCGTTATATCGAGAAAGGAGTTGCCGAAGGGGCGGAGCTTGTGCTCGACGGGCGCGCCGCGGCAGCGGCTTCCGGCGCGGGCAGCTTTCTCGGGCCGACGATTTTCGATCGCGCGAAGCCGGGCATGACGATCTGGAACGACGAAATTTTCGCTCCGGTGCTGCAGATCGTGCGGGCGGACAGCCTGGCGGACGCGATCGGAATCGCCAACCGCTCGGAATTCGCCAACGGCGCGTGCCTGTATACGACGAGCAACGCGGCGGTCCGCGAGTTCCGCGATACGATCGACGCCGGCATGCTCGGCATTAATGTCGGCGTTCCCGCGCCGATGGCCTTCTTCCCGTTCTCGGGCTATAAAAAATCGTTTTACGGCGATCTGCACGTGAACGGCAAGGACGGCGTCGAATTTTATACCCGCAAAAAAATGGTCGTTGCCCGTTATTAATCAAAGTCTTATACGAACGTATGGAAGAGGAGCGTAAACGGACATGCACAAACTGGGAGTGGGCATCATCGGCGCCGGGCGGATCGGCAGGCTTCACGCCGAGAACCTGAAGCGGCTTGGCGGCGCGGAAATCGCGGCGATCTCCGACCCGTTCGTCGAACAGACCCGTGAGTGGGCGGAAGCCGGCGGGTACGGCAGGGTAACGGCGGATTACAGGGAGCTGCTCGCCGATCCGGCCGTCGAAGCCGTCCTGATCTGTTCGCCGACGGATACCCATGTCGAAATCATCGAGGAAGCCGTGCGCGCGAGGAAGCCGATTTTCTGCGAGAAGCCGGTCAGCCTGAGCGTTGCCGAGACGGCACGCATCCGCCGCCTGCTGCTGGATACCGGGGTCAAATTTCAGCTCGGCTTCAACCGCCGGTTCGACCACAATATGAGCCGGATCCGCGAGCTGCTCGGGGAAGGACGGGCGGGGTCCCTGCATATGCTGAAAATCACCTCGCGCGATCCGGCGCCGCCGCCGGCCGCCTACATCAAGAGCTCCGGCGGCCTGTTCGCGGACATGGCGATTCACGATTTCGACCTGGCCCGGTTTATGACCGGAAGCGAAGTCGAGGAGGTTTACGTCCAGGGGACGGTTCTGGTCGATCCCGTGTTCGCCGAATGCGGCGATATCGACACGGCGATTACGACGCTGAAATTCAGGAGCGGCGCGCTCGGCGTCGTGATCAACAGCCGGCAGGCCCATTATTACGACCAGCGCGTCGAGGCGTTCGGCTCCGAAGGGACGATTTCGATCCGGAACGATACGCCCAGCACGGCGGAGATTGTCACGCAGGACGGGGCGCGCCGCGACCAGCCGCTTTATTTCTTCCTGGAGCGTTATAAGGAAGCGTACGTGCGGGAGCTCGAAGCGTTCGTGCGTGCGGTGACTGACGGCACGCCCGTGCCGGTCGATGCGAACGACGGCTTCCAGGCCGAGCTGATCGCGTACGCGGCGGGCATCTCGCTGCGGGAGAAACGCCCGGTCCGGCTGGAGGAAGCCGCTGCCGCTGCCGGCGTCTGATACAGAGAAAATCCGAGGTGCGTTAAACCCTGATTCATGCAAGCCAAACGCATCGTGATGCCGACGCCGGTTCAACCGGCGCCGGCATTTTTTTGCGGTTTCGCAGTCCCGGACAAGAGCGTTTTTTTGCGGTCTCGCTGCCTCGGACAAGAGCGGCATTTTTTTGCGGCCTCGCAAATCCCGGGAAAGAGCGGAATCTTTTTGTGGTTTCGCAGTCCCGGACAAGAGCGGAGAGGTTTGGGGGGGGGCGTGTTTTTCGTTGTCCCCGCTCGGAGGCGACTGCGCGGAACGCTCGCACCCGAAGGTTTGGTTCCGATCGTCTCGCAGACGATCATGACGACGGATAACCCGGTTCGGCACGTATGTCTGCGGGAGGCGTCCGGTTATTCCGACGCCCCGTGCCGCCGCAGCACCTCGTATACCTCGCGGCTCCCGTCCGCTTTCGGCGGAACCTCGGCGCCGGCTTGAAGAAGCGCGAGGGCGACGGCGGCGTGATTTCCGCCGGCCTGCCTATAGTGAATCGAGCCGTGGATCGCGCTGCCGAGCGGCGTGCCGCCGTATTCGTTCTTGTCCGTCAGCGAAAACCCGCGTTCGATGAGCAGGCGGACGAGATCGGGCCGGCCGAACCAGGCGGCGTGATGGAGCGCATTGCCCGTTTCCCTGATGTTTGTCGAATGGCGGCCGAACCCGAGATCCAGCAGGAGCCGGACGGAGTCCGTTTTGCCGAGATCGACGAATTCGATCAGCATCTCCTGCGCCTCCCCGGATAAGGCGGCAGCAAGCGACGCATCTTCGGCGAGAACGGCGCGGGCGCCCGCTTCGTCCGCCAAAGCGCAGGCGCCGAAGAACCGGTCGGACGGTTCCAGTCCGGCATCCGCTCCGTGTTCGAGCAGCAGCTCGGCTGCGTCGGTATGACCGAAGCGGACGGCCAGCCTATACGCCGTCTTGCCGTCGGCCCGCCGGGCGTCGATCGGCGCCCCGTGCTCGAGCAGCAGCTTCAGGATGGCTGCGGAACGTCCGCGGTACACGGCCCAATGAAGCGGCGTATTGCGCAGCGGGCCGAGAAGCTGCAGCGGGTCGGCGCCGTGCTCCATGAACCATCGGACGCCGGCTTCGTCGTCGAGATCGAGCTTGTGGAACAAGGCGGGCGTCGCATTGAGGTCCCCGCCGTATTTAAACAGCAGATCCAGGCAAACAAAGCCGGGAAATTCGGTGGCGTGGTAGATCGATTCGCCGTCGTTCGGATTCGCGCCCGCCGCGAGCAGCACCTCCGCCACGCCGGCATGGCCCGCGATGCCGACCGCGCCGTACAGGGCGCTGAGGTTCCGTTCGTACGGATCGTCCTTTTGCGGAATGAACGCGTTCGGGTCCGCCCCGTGCTCCAGCAGCAGCCGCGCGGCTTCGGTAAAGCGGTCCCCGCCGGTTTCGGATGCGTGCAAGAAACAGGAGAAGCATAACAGGAGGATCGGCTCGCCTTGTTCCGAACCGCCGGGCTTTGTGGCCAGCGCCGCATCCCGTTTCAGCATGGCGCGGATCGCTTCGACGTCGCCGACGATGGCGGCGGCGTGAATGCTCTCGCCGGGCAGCCCCGGATTTGCGGCGAGAATCGCCCTTGCCGCCGGCTCGCGCCCGGAGGTGGCTGCATCGATGAATTCGTCCAGCCAGTTGCGGTTTGCCTGCATTTCAATCACCTCGATAATTTTTTGGAAAGTGGACGCCTTGTAGCCGTCCCCACGCTCGATGAATCGCTGCGCATCCCGGATCGCCTTGGCGGCTGCCCGCAGATGCCGCAGCTTCGCCTCCACCCATTCCCGCTGCATGGCCAGAAGCGCCGCCAGATCGATGTCGCGCGCTTCGAAAATATTGCGGATTTGCCCCAGCGAGAAGCCGATAAACTTCAAGGTCACGATCTGCTGCAGGCGCACCAGGTCTTCCTCCGCATAAAGGCGCTGGCCCGAATCGCTGCGGCGGCCGGGCTTCAGCAGGCCGAGGCGGTCGTAATACTGGAGGGACCGCTTGGTCACGCCGGCCATGGCGGCGAATTCTCCGGTGCGGTAATACCGCTTGTCGCTTTCCGGCATAGGCATCCTCTCCTTGGCATTAAAGTCGTCATGTCCATGATCCCCATATGTTCATTGTAAACAATGACGCAGCGTCACCATCAAGGTGCGGAAAAAAATTTTTTTTCGCAGACGTGTCGATTTTACCTCTGCCGGTTCGTCGCCTTTATAGAAGCCGGGATAACCGGATAATAACGCGAAGAAGGGTTGATCGAAAATGGATAAAACGAATAGCTCCAAAGGGCGCATTTGGGCGGCACGGATCATGAGCGCGATCGTCATCTTGTTTATGCTGTTTGACGGCATCTCCAAATTGATAAAGCCAGAGCCGGTCGTCGAAGGCACGCTCAAGCTGGGCTTCGCCCAACACCACATCGCGCTTATCGGCGTGCTGGCGCTGATTTCGGCCGTGCTGTTCGCCGTCCCCCGGACGTCGTTTCTGGGCGCGCTGCTGTTAACCGGCTTTTTCGGCGGCGCAATGGCGGCGAATTTTCGCGTGGATGCCCCGCTGTTCGGGAACATTCTGTTTCCCGTCTATTTGGCGGTGCTGGCCTGGGGAGCGCTGTGGCTGAGAAATGACAGCTTTCGCAGGCTGTTATCCGGACGTTCAGTTCGGTGATAAAAAGCCTGAGGGAAGAAAAAGATAAGCCGGCGCCGGCGTTCGATCCGGGCCGGCTTTTCGATTTGCATTAGGCGGATAGGCGGCAGTCCGCGGCCAACGGCCCGCGGTTGATCTCCCGGCTCGCTCGTTAGCGCCGTACGCCGCCGAAAGAACGTGTTGACAAATCGCTTGATTTCAATTATCTTTAATTCAAGATATTAATATTCAAGATAAACGAAAAACCCCAAGGCATTCATGAATGAGAGATCAAAGTGCCAAACTAAGTCAAATCCCAAGGAGTGATTTCAAATGTCATTGCGTACGGCAGGCATCCACCACATCACCGCATTTGCCCGCGACCCGCAGGCCAATATCGATTTTTACGCGGGCGTTCTGGGACTTCGGCTCGTCAAGAAAACGGTCAACTTCGACGCCCCCGAAGTTTATCATCTGTACTTCGGCGACAGGGCCGGCAATCCGGGCACGATCATGACGTTCTTTCCGTGGCCTGAGTCCCGCCGGGGCCGGGTCGGCGGCGGGCAGGTGGGCACCACCACCTTCGTCGTCCCGCCGGGAGCGCTCGGCTTCTGGGAGGAGCGGCTCGCGCGCTTCGGACTTTCCGCCGCGAAAGCCGTCCGGTTCTCCGAACCGTATTTGCAATTTTCGGACCGCGAGGGGCTGCGCCTCGAAATCGTGGAGAGGGAAGAGGGACCGGCCAGCGAATGGACGTTCGGCGGCATCCCTACCGATAAGGCGATCAAAGGCTTCGGCGGCGCCGTGCTGCTCAGCGTCGATACCGCCAAAACGGCGGCAGCGCTCGAGCACGTACTCGGCCTCGAACGGATCGGCGAAGATGCAGGCTACGTCCGCTTCCGGGCATCCGGACCGCTCGGCAATCTCATCGACGTGCCGGCGGCGAATACCGAGTGGGGCGCCAGCGGTTCGGGAACGGTGCACCACATCGCTTGGCGGGCGAAAGATTTCGACGAGCACGAGCAGTGGCAGAGCCGCGTGCAGCAATCCGGCTATCATGCGACGCAAATTTTGGACCGCCAATATTTTCATGCGCTTTATTTCCGGGAGGGCGGCGGCATTTTGTTCGAGATCGCCACGGATCCGCCGGGATTTGCAAACGACGAAGCCGTCGAATCACTCGGTTCGAATTTGATGCTCCCGCCTTGGTTCGAGCCCCGTCGAGCGGAAATCGAAGCGAATCTGCAGCCGGTCGCGGTTCGCGAGCCGGAGGCGGAATCGCGATGAAGCATCTTTTCGAGCCGGGGCACGGGTCCGGCGCGCCGACGCTGGTGCTGTTTCACGGCACCGGCGGAACCGAGCGGGATCTGCTTCCGCTGGCAAAGCGGATCTCGCCGGGCGCGGCCGTTCTGAGCGTGAGAGGGAATGTGTCGGAAAACGGGATGCCGCGCTTTTTCCGGCGGCTGGCGGAGGGCGTCTTCGACGAGGAGGACTTAAAATTCCGCACGCACGAGCTGTACCGCTTCCTGGGGCAGGCGGCGGACGAATACCGGATCGACCGCAGCCGGTTCGTTGCCGTCGGTTACTCCAACGGCGCCAATATCGCCGGCAGCCTGCTGTTCCATTTCGCCGACGCGTTCCAGGCGGCGATCCTTCATCACCCGATGGTGCCGCTGCGCGGCATGCCGCTCCCCGACTTAACCGGTGTCCCGGTTTGGATCGGGGCCGGCACGAACGATCCCATTAGTCCGGTGAGCGAGACGGAGGAGCTGCACCGCCTATTGGCGGATGCAGGAGCCGATGTATCCGTTCACTGGGAGCGGCACGGCCACCAGCTGACGGCGGGCGAGACCGGCGCGGCGGCCGCGTGGTTCAGGGAACGGTTCGCGGGCGGTTGAATACGATCATCGGATAAATCTTGAGAGAACCTGCGCTCCAGCAGCGATTATCGGGACTTCCTCGCGTTTTCAACGTGGGGAAGTCTTTTCCTTTTCTCCCGGCTCGCTTATTCGTTGAACGTCCCGAAATATTTTTTTCCGGTTCAACCCGGGGATCGAATTCGATGCGTATTTTGGCCAGTGCCTGCCATTGCTCCCCGGAGAGGGAATCGGTAAGATAGGCGTAGGCGCGTTTTCGACAAACGGGCTGTCGAACGGTGTCGCCGCCGATTACAGATGGTGCAACCAGAGGAGCTGGCCTTATGTTTTATTCCTTTAAAAACCGCTTGATCGCCATATTCGTGCTGCTGCTCGTTTTCTCCTCCGGCACGATGTCCGTCCTGCTTTTTAATCAGTCCCGGTCGATCATCCGCTCCTACATCGAATCGTCGGCCCTGGAAAAAATGAACGAATACGGTTCTTTTATCGATATGGCGCTCATGCAGGTGTACGATTTGTCCTCGATTGTGTTCAACAGCGATATTACGAAAAGCTGGAATAACGCGATGGCGGACCCGACGCTCAGCGAAGGGGAGAAGATGCTTGCGAATATCAGCCTCAGTCAATTTCTGACCAAGGCGACGAACAGCTACTCGAGCGTATCGTCCGTTTCGATCTACCGGCAGGACGGGCTCAGGGTTGGGGCGGACAACCAGGTCACCCATGATCCGTCCTTCCTGCATTCGGACTGGTACCGAAATTTCAAGCTGAACGGCGTCCAATGGGTTTCCGCGCATATCGACCCGTTCGAAGAGGGCGGCCTGAAGCCTTATCGCGTCGTCAGCCTGCTGCTGCCGATCGGCACGTTCGAGCCCACCATGTCCAAAAGCGTCATGAAGGTCAACGTGAAGTCCGATTTTCTGCTCGATCCGCTCAAGGGCATTCATTTGGGCGAAAGCGGCACGATCTTTCTGCTCGATCAGAACGGCAGGCCGATTTTGTCGCAGGACGAATACAATTCCCATGCCGACGCCATCGCGGAGGTCGAGCGCATCCGGGAGAACAATCCGCTGCAGGGCGTCGTCTATATGAAGGGCAAGAACGGAAAGGTCGACGTGCTTGTCTATAAAAAGCTGGAGCGTTACGACTGGCTGCTGGTCGGCTTCGTTCCCGAGGGCGAGCTGTACGCCAAGCTGTATAAGCTGCGGACGAGCATCATCGTGTTCACCGCTCTGCTGCTGATCGCCGCGATTCTGATCGCGACCTGGCTGTCGTTCGGCATCACAAAGCCGCTATCGAGGCTCGCCTCCGCAATGCGGTCGATTCAGAAGGGCGATTTCGACATGGCGGAGAGCCGCATCCCGCCCAAACGGGCCGTCCGCAACGAGGTCGGATTCGTCACCGAAACGTTCCGCAACATGGTGAGCCGGCTCCGGGAGCATATCAAGAACGAATTCGAGCTGCGGCTGCTCCGCCAGCAGGCGGAATACAAGGCGCTGCTCATGCAGATCAATCCGCATTTTCTGTTCAATACGCTGGAGCTGCTGACAAGTCTGGCGATGCAGCGCCGGACCCGCGACACCGTTCACGTCATCGAATCGCTCGGCAAAATGATGCGGTTTTCGCTGAAAGCGAGCCGGGACCTCATTCCGCTGGCGGAAGAATTGAACTATCTGGATCACTACGTATCGATCCTGCGGATTCGGTTCCGGGACCGGCTGGAAATCGTCACAGAGCGGGAAGGCGGCCTCGACCGGCTTGAGGTCATCAAATTCATTTTGCAGCCGCTTGTGGAGAACGCCGTCAAATACAGCTTCCGGCACGGGGAGCGGGCCGCCGTTCAGATCCGCATCCGCCGCGCCGGCGGGCAGGTGGAAATGTCCGTGGCGGACAACGGCCCAGGCATTCCGCCGGAAACGGTGCAGCGGCTGATGGCCGAGTCGGCGGCGGTGCAGCTCGATCATGTCCTGAACAATGAGACGAGCCAGATCGGGCTGCGCAACGTGCTCATTCGCTGCCGGCTGTATTACGGGTCGCTGTTCAGCTTTACGATCGAACGAAGCGAGCTTGGAGGAACGAAGATCACGCTCATTTTACCCGTACAGGAGGGATCGCGCGATGTACCGGACCTTAATCGTGGATGACGAGCCGGAAATCAGAATGGGGCTGAAGCTGAAGGTGGACTGGGACCGTCTGAACGCCACAGCGGCGGGCGAGGCGTCGAACGGTGCCGAGGCGCTGGACTTTATGGACAACGAGCCGATCGATATTATGATTGCGGATATGAATATGCCCGTCATGAACGGGGTTGAGCTGCTGGAGGCGTGCCGCGGGCGGTTTCCCGGGGTGAAGGTGATTGTCCTGACCGGCTACGAGGATTTTCATTACGCGAAAGCGGCGGTCAAAAACCGGGCGAGAGATTTTCTGCTGAAGCCCGTCACGCAGGACGAGCTGATGGTCGTCATGGAGCGGGTCATTTCGGAGCTGGACGAGGAACGGAAGGAGCAGCGCGAGCAGGCGGTCGTCCAATGGCGGCTTTCCCAGTATTTCAAGGACATGAAAGAGCATTTCATCAGCCGCATCGTGCGGGAGGAGCCGGAGCGCGAGCGCGATCTGATCGAGCGCGCGGGGCATTTCGAACTCGAGACGTGGCATGAGAAGCAGGTGCGGTTCGTGACGGCCGGGCTGCGGGAGCGGTCGGCCGCATACGACGGAAGCGCCGGGCGGACGCCGGACAAATTCCGGCTGCCGTTCGAGCTGCTGTGCCGGGAATTCGCCGAGACCTATCCCGCCCCCGTGCGTCCGCAGGTATTCCGCGACGACCATTATCCCGGGCTGTTGCATTTCATCCTCGAGGACGCCGGGGACGAGGTCGCCTCGTTTACCGCCGCCCTGCGGAGCTGTATCGCGGAGCGGCTGGCGTTCGAGCCGCTCATCGGCATCGGCCAGCCCGTCGCCGGCTTCAAGCGCTGGAAGGAAGGGTGCATTTCGTCGCTGCTTGATTGGAATATGTCGGAAAGCGGCAAAATGAAGGCGAAGGACCAGGCCGATCCGAAGCCGGTGCTGACCGAGGACACGGCGAAGCTGATTCAGCGCCAGCTGCTCCGCGGCGAGCTGGACGCCTTCCGGCAGACGCTGCACAACGAGCTTGCGGACGCGTTCGGCGCCTCGCAGGCGCGCTTCGTCAAGCTGATCGCCCACCTTTATTTTCTGCTCGATTCGCTGGCCCAGACGGCAGGGGTTCCGCTTTCCGGAGGAGAGCAGCTGTGGATTCGCCCCGATACGGTGCTGGCGCTCGATACCGTCCAGAAGGCGGAAGCGTTCCTGCTGCGGCTGGGGACCAAAATCTATCGGGATCAGGCCGACGCCGAAGATCCGGACAACTCCGTCATCGAGAACGCCCGCCAGTTTATCGAGCAGCATTATATGTATGACCTGAACCTCGGCATGCTGGCCGAGAAGTTCAGCTACAACCGCTCGTATTTCTCCGAGCTGTTCAAGGCCAAGGTCGGGACCAGCTTCATCCAGTACGTGACGGACGTGCGGATGGAGAAGGCGACGCGGCTGCTGAAGGAGACGAAGCTCGGGCTATGGGATATCGCCGAGCTGACGGGCTTTTCCAACCCGAGCTACTTCAGCTCGAAATTCAAACGGATGTACGGCGTTTCGCCGTCGGAATACCGGAATGCCAATAGTGACAAGGGTTGATTGATCGAAAAATTAAGCGATTTAAAAAAGGCCGTTAGATTGATTTCGCACATTTTGGCAATTCGGTTGGCTCGGATAAACGAAAGCCCATAAGGGATTATCGAGCCTTCTTTGCGCCCGCGGACCATTTTGGATCGAGTGCAAGCACATTAAAGGGTAAGAGAAGCAACACAAGCAGAGGAGCTGAACCGGATGCACGCTAATTAGTTACCCCTGATAAATTCACTTTCTTGTACAGAACCTATCCCGCCGGGATGGGGATTTCATAATTATGAAACTAAGTGCTCATTTTAATGGCTTATTTGGTCATTTGAGCGGCTTTTCTAAGGTTATGAACCCAGATTCCAAAGCCGACCCAGGTTTTTGAGCCGACAAAGCCCCTGTACCGGCTTCGGTTGAGGCCGTACTTTCGCTTTAGCAAGCTATCTTTTAATCATAAAAATCAAGATTCTGGGGTTTTAACGAAGATACCATAATTCAAAATTAAGACTTTCGTATGTGAATTAACCAAACTTTTTCCATATGCTATTACGCTAAAGCTCACCGATGGGATTGAGGCTACTCGTTTAAATTCACTGTCATATATATATATTGTGTCTGTATTTTCCTGTATTTTTTTTATGTTCTGTTCGGTTAACTTATGATTAGGAACTGATTCGAGAGATGCATAACTTTTTGATGTTTGTATTAAGAGTAAGCTTGCTAACATAATTGTGGCAATAGCGACACCAAAGCGACTTAATTGTTTAATCAATTTTGTTTACATCCTCCCTGTACCTACCGTTGGTTAATTACGGGAATATTATTTGTTAAAATAAGACAATATATACCTTTAGTTTTTTCACAAGCTCGTCGGGACCAACTGGACGCTGTGCCAGCCGGGGTGTTTTTTTATGCATTCTGCCTGCCAATGGCCGGACATCTGTATCTAACAGTCGAGAAGAATTACATGGATTCACACGGCAGAGCGAGGTTGCGTTCGCTTTTTGTTACCTTATGGGGCTACCAGCTCATGACACGGCTCAAAGCAATTAATTCGCAAAAACTATACAGGCCCCGATCCAGGGAGATGTCTCGGAACATGAATAACGCCCTCTCAACTTCCCACTGGGAGCGAAAGGGCTGAAAAGTTTGCTTTCTCGTTATCTTGAGCTTCGTCAACCTTTTGAAAAAGTCTAGTATGGACCCGCATGCTAGGTGTAGTGAGAGATCGGGGGCTAGCCGCCCCCTCCGACTCGATTACAGGCTATTTAAGATATCGCTTTAATTCTTCGTAGAAATTTTCTCTAGACCCAGCTAAGATAACAACGACGAGTTCACCCTCACTATTTTCCTCTACGCGATAGGCGATTTCGTAATTCGTACCCTTGTAAGATACATCATAGCCATAAACACCTGTGAGGTCACCAGTCTTCTGTTCTCCAATGGATGGATCTTGCCGAATAGCCTTTATAGCGTCCCAATACGCCTTTAATAATGGCTTCTCAACAAGTTTTTTAAAATAGCGCTTTGCTGGGCCGAGGTATGTAACGGGGAGCATCTAATCCCCCATTACATCGCCAAATAATTCTTCCGTTTCATTCACGCCATTAAAGTTGCGGGCGGCTTCTTCGGAATCGGCAATTAGTTGTTTTACAGCTGCATGCAGCTCGCCTTGTTTCTCGCGGAATTTAGCGAGCAGTTCTTCACCTGTATATCCTTCTTTAATCAAATCAGCCAAAATGAGATCCGCAAAGTAATCACTGCCCATATTTTCACGTACAGGACGCATGATGATGTTGTTGCCCTTAATACTGAATTCAACTTCGTCTTTGATTCCGGCCTGTTCAAACAGTTTCTGAGGTATTGTTACTTGGCGCTTCTGAGAGACACGAGCACGCCGCCATTCCATACGTTCCACCGCCTCATGTGCTATTGCCATAGTATACCCCTCCTTTGTTTGCCGTATTCCTTTTTTTCAATTTCTTTGTTTCTTTACTTCTTTATTATACAGTGATTTATAGGAAATTGATAGTACCTATCTGCCTAAAAGGATCGGTCTGATATCGAAAATGAAGGACGCGAATGAACCTCCGGAATACATACGCGAGCAACTGCGCAGCGTGGTGAGGGAGATAATCGTCCCGATGACGGATGATGACGACGGTAAGCCCTATTTGATGCAGCTAACGGAAGAGATGGAGGTTGTTAAACAGGCGCTTGTTATGCTTAGGACGGAGAATGACGAACTAAGACGGGAACTTGTAGAGGCGCGCCGTGAGGCATCGGTCGCTACTGAACAGCTGGCCGAACAGTTTACGAACGCATCTGACCAAATCCGAAATGAAATCCAGAAAGTCCAAGAAACTATGATGACGGCGGATGACGAAAGACGACGGCAACTCGTAATCGCAATGCAACAACAACGGGAAGAAATTCTAAATAGCCGTCTGACCGAACGGCGAATCCAGCAGCAACTTAATCAAGAGGCACTGGAATTATGGGCTACTAAGCCCGAGGCGGAACGGCTGCGAAAGATCGGCTGGTTTCGTAAAGAAGAAGATACGGCAGCGCGTGACCGGTTCGTTCGAGACTATATAGATGAACATTATGAGAGCCGTTTGCGGGCGGCTTATGGAGAAGAGCATGAATAAGAATGTACCGCGGTCACGTCAAATCGGCAGCCAAATAAACCGCAAAAAAGGTAATCCATATTTTTCTACGTAGAAACGACAAGTTTCTTCTAACATGATTCGAAACAACTAGAATTCTCTACTCAATTAATAATACTGAACAGCTAGATTGTGAGTTAAGATTTTAGGAGAATCGGAACTGGTACAACATGGAATTAAAGGGTATTTTTAATACATTGAATAAATGGGAGGAATGTTATTAATGGTTAAAAAGAAGTTGCTGACTTTTTTAGTTGCCGTTTTAATTGTGTTCTCCTTCACTATTACTCCTGCATTTGCGTATACAACGGGTTCTTGTAGCGGCAGTACCGGATTTTGTACCTATCTTACGATGTACAGTGGTGACTTAATTGGTAAAGGTAATGCTCAGCCTCTAAATCAAAATTATAGTACTTATTATGAGTTTCAAACGACAAGTGATAGTCTCTTTAATGTTTCTTTTTGGTTAGAAAGATATGACGATACATCTCATACATGGTCACAGGTTACATCTCCCAAAAATGCAGCACAAAAGGGTGGTACCAATTATGGTTTCTATACAACAAGCTCAGCTGGAACTTATCGGTTAGTTGCAAAATGTGGTGATACAGTATCCGGAAGATGCGCGGGAACAGGGACTTTCGAGACATGGTAATAAAAAAGAAGGGGGTTAAGGCACCCCCTTCTTTTTAATTTAAGCTTTCTGCAACCAACATTAATTCATTTAACGTATCCTCTTCAGAAACACCATTTTTACTAAGGCCAATATTGTAGTGCAATCCGTTTTTTTCGAGATTCAGATGCACAAACGATCTTTTTATTACATAGTGTGCTTCAATTCCATTTTTTAAAGTTACATTTTTTTGTATACTACTTATCTGTGGTTTATTTTCCTCTGTACCAACAACAACCTTTAACATTCTTTTTGTCGTGTCGTTTATATATTCGAGTTCAAGCATATTGTCATTGACCGAACCACTTGCACTTGTAGGTGAGAATGGAGAGACCTGTGGCAAATTTACATTTTTAGCAACCCTTTTTTGAAATTCATTTACTGCTTGCTTGATGGACTGGTTCTGAACTGCAAGTGAAAACGCCTCAATATTTTGCCTTCCAGACGCAAATAATGCTCCTGGAAATAAAATTGAAAACAACCCTGTAATAATAATTAACCTGATTATTTTTGAAGACATCTTTAAACCTCCATTTAGTCATGATTTTTTAATTTAATATCACCCAATCACTGGAATTATATACCGTTAAACCCGGTAAGGAGTCCCACGGCAGGTACTTCGTTTAATCCAGATCCCACGTTGCACTGACCACCTAGTTCTCTCAAAGCCGTTGCGACGGCCCCGGTCGCGTAGACGCGAATTTTCAACCCTGATATTCGCCCAAATTTGGTCATGAGTGGCGATTTTGCTTTATGAACCAACAACCAAAAACGGCCTCTGTTCGCATCGATGACGACAAGGCCGTTTTTTCATTTTCGCCGAATTGCTTCGATTTGCTGTAAGGTCCATGTTCCGGAAGGGCCGGACTATTGCACAAAATAGTGGTTTATATACAGATGTCCGAGAAGAAAGGCCCTTCCCAACGCAAGAAGAGGTTCTATTGTATTTGTTTTAAACCCTAAGTCCGATAGATTTCAAGATTTCATGTCTTTTTATGAATGATTTTGTCCGTTAAAATGCTCCATGAAAAAACTATAAGAGGAAAAAAATACTATATATTAATATACAGGCACATGCTAGAATTTAAGTGCCGACTGGAATTAATTAACTCTCCTTTTCTTTTCAAAACGCGAAAGCGCAAACAAAAAGGAGGGTCATCATACTAATATATGAAAAGAAGATATCTATTTGCTATCGTAGTTTTTTTAGTATTGTTGTGTGGTGGTGCTGGATATCATTTTTTCTTCACTCATGATAAGGAACTAACTTTACTAGAGGCATATAAACTAGGAAATGAAGAAGCGTTAGCATGGGATAAAAATGCCAAACTCATGTTAATAACAAGTGTTGATGAATTAGACAAGAAAACAACTACACTTGGAAGCAACGGAAAAAGATCTATTTGGAATATGATGTTTGGAAGTAAAGAAAAAAAGAGCGTACTCATACTTAACATAAAAAATGGTAAAATTGTAATCAATAAAACAGTACTCGAGAATTTTAAAGACTCCGAACTAATATCTCCAGGTGAACTATTATTAGACTCACCTTATATGGTGGATCAGGCAAAGAAAAATAATTTAAAGCCTGGAGAGACATGGCCTAAAGGTTATCATTTTACAGTTAAGAAAGATGAACAAGGAGTACATTTTGCAGTAGTAGGTCAAGATGAGAATCACAAGCTTACTAAGCTATATTTTGATCCAAAGACAGGCGAATTAGTTGGAACTGAAAGAACACAATAAAATAATAAGGATGTGTTTATAATGAAATTGAAATTCAAAGCAATAATTATTGGTGCATCTCTTATTTTATCATTTGCTTCTGTAGCTTCGGCAGCAACAACACATCATTATTGTGCTCAAACCGTTACTGCTTACGTTGCTGTCTCAGGAGCAAAAACCGCGAGCGGGACAACTCCAACGCAGTACCAGACTGCTGCAGTCCATCCCAAAGTTTGGGGTATCACAGGGTTAGTTGATGATTTTGGATTTTTAACATGGTCGACCACCTCAAAAGAAGGATTTTTGAGGGGCACTGAAGAATTCTACGATTACGGAATTCGCCCCTCGTGATGGTTCTTGTTGCCTCGACAACAACAATTTCCATTCTGAGTGCTCGAATTCCTTTTTCTTTGTCCAAGAACCTCGATTTTTTCAGGGGGAACTAATTAGCACAAATTAATAAGGTACAACACGGCTGCTACAATAGGAGCGCAGCGTTGTTTTGGTGTCTGTAAAATAATTTCGTAATATGAGGTTAGCCAGCTTAATGCTTGGTTAACCTCTTTTGTTTTAAGATTGCTGTAGCCGTGATGGGGACAAAATGCTGCTCCAGCTTTCGGTCTTCTTCCCAGATCGAGTCGGTGTGAGCACTTTAACGGGCCAATTCCCCCTCCGGGGGAATTCCTTATACATGAGTTTACACAAACTTCTTGACAGACTCTTGCTTTGTGTTGCCTTCGTCAGGCGATCGTTTTCTTAATTTGTTTCCAATATATATCTTCTTTATCCAATGTTTCGTTAACTACATTTCCGTCCGCAACTTCATTTACATATTTTCCTTCAACTTTTTCTTGCCTTTCCGCACCTCGATTCATCCATTCGTATTCCAAATCAATGTGTCCGATATCGATTGCCCAATATCCCGTCATTCCCAAATCGTAAGCCAAAATGGTAGCGGTTGGCCCCAACGCAATTAATACTAAGACATCGGTATCATATTCTTTTACGGCGCTCAGAATTTCGTTATATTTAAAAAATGCATTCTCTGAGGGACACAAAATTCTTGAAATACTTTTTGCGTTGCGAAACAAATCATTCCCTACGCCAAACCTTCAACGATCAGTACATCTTGAGCTTCCCAAAGCTTTTTAAGAAGAAAGCTGTTTTTTGCTCTGCTTTTTATCCATAAAAGGAATATAAAAACGGCTAATAGCGGTATTCAGATATGTTCTTTTCCAATTAATTGCGCGATACCAGTCCATCCTATGGTCGACAATGTGGTTTTTCCAAAAGTATTGATTCTCGGCTGTCCTTAGTGAAAGACGGTTCGTACTGAACACATCCGGCAGACAGACTTCGATTTCTTTCTCCCTGGACAATAGGATTTCTTTCAGCCGGTTTGCCAACAACGGATCCGAATTTTGGTACCTGATCCCACCACCTAATAAACACCAAAGCTCGCCGTCGCCAAATCTGCTGACCGATTTTTTATTTTCGGTGATCCTTAAAATTGATTCCTCTACTGTCAATATTTTTGGAGCAGGAAATAGATATTTTAATACCGCAATGTTTAAAATCAGTATACAGTATCGCTTTAATGTCAAATATAAGGTCTTCATTTCATTCTCCCATCGTGTACCCGGTTTTACGCAAACCTTCGATAATTTAAATCTAAATGCTATATACTTTATCGACAAAGTGTGTCGCTGGTGTTAGATTATCTAAGTTCACCTGAAAAAAACGAAAGCGAGAAGCCGAATAATTGACATTCATTCCGCGGGCGCTATTCCTTATGCTGTATATATCCGGCCGTTCGCTCGGCCATGATGCATACGAAAGGGGGGTCTCGCGAATATGGAACGGGCACGCAAAGCCGTCTGGCGCCAGAACGGGACGGCCTATTTATTTCTGCTCCCCTGGCTGGTCGGTTTTTTCTGCCTGACGCTGGGGCCGATGATCGGCTCGTTTTATTTGTCGCTGACGAAATACAATTTGCTTCAGCCGCCCAAATGGCTTGGTCTCGGAAATTATAACGAAATTTTCACGGCGGACGATTCGTTCCGGCATTCGCTCGCGGTCACGTTTCAGTATGTGGTGCTTTCCGTTCCGCTTCGCCTCGTTTTTGCGCTGCTGGTGGCGATGCTGCTGAACAAAGGCATCCGGGCGCTCGGCATATACCGGACCGTCTATTACGTGCCGTCCCTGCTGGGAGGCAGCGTCGCGATCGCCGTCGTCTGGCGGACGATATTCGACGGGGACGGGCTATTCAACGATTTTCTGGGCTGGTTCGGGCTGACCGGTCCTTCGTGGATTTCGAATCCGAACTACATCGCGTATACGATCGTCACCCTTTCCGTCTGGCAGTTCGGGTCGGCGATGGTCATCTTCCTGGCCGGCCTGAAGCAGATTCCCGCCGATCTGTATGAGGCGGCGGAGGTGGACGGGGCAAGCAAGGTCAGGCAGATGTTCCGAATTACGCTGCCGCTGCTGTCCCCGGTCATTTTCTTCAATCTCGTCATGACGATCATCCATTCGTTCCAGGTTTTTACGCCGGCGTACGTGATCGGCGACGGGCGGGGGGGACCGATCGACTCGACGCTGTATTACACGCTGTATTTGTACCTGAAAGGCTTCTCGTTCTTCGATATGGGCTATGCCTCGGCGCTGGCGTGGATCATGCTCGTCATTATCGGGGCGTTCACGGCGATCGTATTCGCGACCTCGAAATATTGGGTCTTCTACAGCGACGGAAAACCGGGAAATTAAGGAGGCGCTATGCAAATGGCATACAGATCCGCAGCTTCGCGCGTCATTCGGCACGCCTTCATCATCGCGGTCGGGCTGCTCATGATGTACCCCGTATTCTGGCTGCTCAGCAGCTCGTTTAAGCCGAACCAGCTCATCTTCTCACAGCCGGGCTTATGGCCGCAGAAGTTTACGTTCGAGAATTACGCGCAGGGCTGGCAGGGGCTTCAAGGCATCACGTTCGGCCGTTTTTTTACCAACTCGGCTATCATTTCCGGCATGTCGGTGCTCGGCAACATCGTCACCTGCTCGCTGGCGGCGTTCGCCTTCGCCCGTCTGCAGTTCAGGTTCAAGCGGCTCTGGTTCAGCTTCATGCTCGTGACGATCATGCTGCCTTACCACGTCACGCTGGTGCCGCAGTATATTTTGTATAATGAGTTTAAGTGGATCAACACGTTCTTTCCACTGATTGTGCCGAAATGGCTGGCGACCGATTCGTTCTTCATCCTGCTCATGATCCAGTTCATCCGCGGCATACCGTCCGAGCTGGACGAAAGCGCGACGATCGACGGCTGCAGCTCGAGGCAGATTTACACGCGCATTATTTTGCCCCTGCTCGTGCCGGCGCTTATTACGACCGCGATCTTCACGTTCATCTGGACATGGGACGACTTTTTCAGCCAAATGATATACTTGAGCCAGCCGCGGCTGTTTACCGTGCAGCTCGGCATCCGGTCCATGTTCGACCCTACGGGCGAATCGGATTGGGGAGCGCTGCTCGCCATGTCGGTCCTGTCGCTCATCCCGATTTTGACGATTTTCTTCTCGTTCCAAAAGTATTTCGTCAACGGAATCGCCACAACCGGACTGAAATAGCGGTTTAGCGGCGGCGCGGCAGCCGAATATAATGCAGATCAACTGCCGACGGAATTGCATGTCTTTAGGCGGGGCCGTCGGCTACGATAAGATTGCGGAAAACACAAACTTATTCTATCTTTAGGGGGAAGACAGGCTATGCGCAAATATTTGGGGGTTCTTGTACTGGCCCTGTTGGTAGCGATTACAACGGCATGCGGAAGCGGCACGGGCGGCGGTCCGGCGGCAAGCGGCGGAGGAAACGGCAGCGCCGGCTCCGGCGGCGACACCGGCAGCAGCGGCGGGAGCGGCTCCGGCAAGCAGGTCGAGCTGCGCATGATGTGGTGGGGCGATCAGAAGCGGGCCGACCGCACGAATGCGGCGCTTCGCTTGTTCGAACAGAAGAATCCGGACATTAAAGTCGTCGGCGAGTTCGCTCCGCAAACGGGTTATTTCGACAAGCTGAATACGCAAATCGCGTCGGGCACGGCGCCGGACGTTTTCTTCCTCGGAGGCAACGTCACCGACTACGCGCAGAAGGGCGTTCTGCTCGACCTGCAGCCTTACGTCGGCAAGCAGCTCGATTTGTCCGATATGGACAAAGCGATGATTCAATACGGCACGATCGGCGGCAAGCTCGTTCACATCTCCGCCGGAGCCAACGCCCGCGGGGTCGTCATCAATACCGCCCTGTTCAAGAAGGCCGGCATTCCGATTCCGTCCGACGACTGGGACTGGGATACATTCGCGAAAATCAGCAAGGAGCTGTCCGACAAGCTGGGCAAAGGCTACTACGGCACCTACGATTACACGAAGGACGGCCTGGACATCGCGTTTAAGCAGAACGGCAAGCAGCTGTACGATATGGAGAATAACAAGCTCGGCTTCGACGAGCAGGATGCCGAGAAATGGTTCGCGTACTGGGATCAAATGCACAAGAACGGCGGCGTCGTGACGCCGGAGCTGTACATTTCGAACCCGCCGGGCGATACGAGCAAATCGCTGATCGTGGCCGGCAAAGTCGCGATGGGCCTCATTCCGTCGAATCAATTCGGCGCGCATCAAAGCCTGATGCAGGATCAGCTGACGATGCTTCAGGTTCCGAAGGGTCCGAAAGGACACGGCGTCGTCTTCGAATCCAGCCAGGGCATGTCGGCCTATGCGAAAACGCAGCATCCCGAAGAAGTGGCCCGCCTGATGAACTTCTGGATCAACGATCCGGACGCGGCGAAAATTCTCGGCAACGACCGCGGCGTGCCGGTCACGTCGAAAATGCGCGAGCTGCTGTCCAAGGACGCTTCGCCGGCCGATAAAATCGTCTACCAATTTTGCGACACCGTATCCAAAACGGCGGCGGCCGAGCAAGTCAAGGTCAGCTACAATCCTCCGGGCTCCGCCGAGTTCGACAAGCTCGAGGATACGACGATGCAGGAAATCGGCTTCGGACGGAAGAGCGTCCAGGAAGCGGCGAAGGATTTCTACGACAGCGCCGTGAAAATATTCGACAGCAATAAACCGTAAGGCCGGTTGGATGGCACAGGTACGTCCGAACGGAAAGGTACATGATGAAGCAAGCAGCTGCCGGGTCGGCTATCGACCCGGCAGTCGCCGCGTAATCGAAGCCGGAGAGCGCAAGCGTAACGGCGCACCTTCGAGCAAACCAGGAAAGAGGCGTTGATCATGGACAAATCGCTGCTGCAGCGGCTCCGCGGGACCGACCCGGCCGAGCGCGCAGGCGAGCTCGGCAAGCCGGGGGACGAAGCCGTACTTGCGGAATGGCAGCGTTCGGGCGTGAAATTCGCCGCTTCGGGGCAGCGGCTTGAAGAGGTCTATTATTCCGCCCTGCGCAAGCTGATGGACTGCATCGCACCCGCGGCCGGAACGGAACCGGTGCTTCACGAGGGCGGCGTATATCTGGGCTGCTGGCTCGAAAGCACCGGCACGATCAACGCGGAGCTGCTGTCTCGTTTCGCGCCTTCCGTCTCGGAAGCGACGTACCGGCAGTTCGCCGATTACCAGCGGGCTGACGGGCTGATGCCCTATAAGCTGACCGCGCAGGGCCCGGCGTACCGGCAAATCCAGCTGGTGACGCCGCTGGCCCGGTGCGTATGGAACCACTACCTGCTGAACGGGCGAAACAAGCCGTTCCTGCGGCATATGTACCAAGCGATGACGCGCTACGACGGCTGGCTTGCGGCTTACCGCAACACGCGGGGAACCGGATGCGTGGAGGCGTTCTCCGCCTTCGATACGGGACACGACCTGTCCTCCCGCTTCTGGCATGTGCCCGATACGCCGCATTTGGGCGATCCGCGGGAATATAACCCCGATTCGCCGACGCTTCCTTTTCTGGCGCCCGATCTGACCGCGAACGTGATCTGCCAGCGCACGTATTTGGCGAAAATCGCCGGGGAGCTCGGCATTTCCGGCGATGCCGCCGAATGGACGAGGCGCGCCGCGCAAAGCAGGGACAGCCTGTTTGCCCACTGCTACGACGAAGCGGACGATTTCTTCTACGACGTCGACCGGAACGGCGAATTCGTGCGGGTGCAGTCCGACAACCTGCTTCGCGTGCTGGCCTGCGAGGTCGGGGACCGCGAGCTGTTCGACCGGATGCTGCGGCGTTATCTGCTCAATACGAGCAAATTTTTCGCCAAATATCCGTTTACGTCGATCGCGATGGACGATCCGCGGTTCGATCCGTTCACGAGCTACAACACATGGGCCGGGGCGGTCAATTTTCTTAGCATCATCCGGACGCCGCACGCCTTCGAGCATCACCGGCGCTACGTGGAGCTGACGTGGGTCATGTACCCGCTCGTCGCGGCGATGAACCGGATGAAACGCTTTTCCCAGGCGCTTAGCCCGTGGACTGGCGAGGAGGGATATACCGAGACGTATTCCCCGGCAATTCTGGGCGTGCTCGATTTCGTCGAGCGGCTGTGCGGCATTTTGCCCACGGCGGAAGGCGACCTGTGGTTTACGGGACTGGTGCCTTATCCGCTGGATCACGGAACGGAAATCGCGGAGCGGACGGCCTACGCCCGAACGGTGGACGGCGTCCCGTTCGAGCTCGTCAATACGCTCGAAGGCTGCGCCATCTACCGGGACGGACAGGAGCATATCCGGTTTCCGTTCGGGACCCGGGCCGTCACGGACCGGGAGGGCCGGCTGAAAGAATTGATCGGCATGAGCGTCCGTACCGTGCAGGGCACCGTCAGCTGCGAGGGGCGCGAATATCCGGTTTCCGTCAAAGGCAACGAGCGGCTGGCCTTCGAAGACGGCGGGTTCAGGTCCGTTTCCGACATCGGCGTCGTAGCGCCGGCTTACCGGTAGAGCCGCGGCACGCCGAGCGCAAGCTGTGGACGTCGGCTTTTCGAACTGCGTGAAGCTGATCCCGGGACAGGTCATGACGAAACGGTCCGGCCGGGAACGGAAAGCCCAGCAGGAGTAAAACAGCGTTCAACGGCCCGGCTTCGGATGGATTTCAGGCAGTATTCCGCGTTGTATGCGGAGCTGCCTTTATTTTTTGCAAAATTATTGACTTATCGTTCAAAAAAG
Source organism: Paenibacillus humicola (assembly GCF_028826105.1). Taxonomy (NCBI): domain Bacteria; kingdom Bacillati; phylum Bacillota; class Bacilli; order Caryophanales; family Paenibacillaceae; genus Paenibacillus; species Paenibacillus humicola. The sequence continues at coordinate 5,165,563 of NZ_JAQGPL010000001.1, read as the reverse complement.
AATATAGTGAAAAAAACATTCGCAATCGAAGGGGGAGCGAGATGGCGCGCCATAAAGAATTCGATCAGGAGAAGGCGCTGAACCAGGCGCTCGAGCTGTTCTGGGAGAAGGGCTACGAAAGCACGTCGGTCCAGGATTTATGCGATAAACTAGGCATTAACCGGGGCAGCCTGTACGATACGTTCGGGGACAAGCGCGAGCTGTTTCTGGCCTGCCTCGACCGCTTTGCGGAGCGTATAGAAGACGAGCTGAACTCGATTTTGAAAGAGGATGCCGGCGATCCGAAGCAGCAGCTGGAACGGTTTTTCGACCGGGTCATCGATATTTCGATGAACGACCCGTCAAGAGGCCGGGGCTGCTTAATCGCGAACTCGACGCTCGGGGACACCGCGCGCGATCCCGAAGTGGCCGGCCGGGTGACGGCCTACTACATGAACCAGGAAGCGCTGTTCCACCGTTTTCTGATGAAAGCCCGGCAGAAGGGGAAGCTGACCGGCAAGCACAGCCCGCGCGAGCTGGCGCGTTATCTGCTGAGCACGAGGCAGGGGCTGCTGTCGCTGGCCAAGACGGCGCCGGACCGGAGCATGCTGGAGGAGATCTACAAAGTAGCGCTGTCGGCCGTGTTCTAATTTTTTTTGCCCTTTTATGGAACGTACGTTCAAAAAATATGAATAATCGTCTGCGGTAAGGGCATATTGAGGAAGATTTGTTTTGGCCTGAGTAATAAACGCATGGATTCCATTAAGAAAGCAGGTAGGTTTATGATTCGGATGCTGTGGGTTATTCTTATGATGTCGAGCGGGGCAACTTTTATTACGCCATTATTTCCGGTTTACGGAGAGCATTATCATTTAACGAGCCTGCAGATTACGGTCTTGTTTGCGGTTTACGCGGCGGCGCTGCTGCCTGCCCTGCTCATCGTCGGAGCCAAGGGAAGCGAATGGGGATTGAAACGCGTGCTTCGCGCAAGCGTCTGGCTATCCGTAGCGTCGACGCTGCTTTTTCTGGCAAGCTTTGACGCCTGGATGGTTTATGCCGCGAGACTGCTTGAAGGCATCGCTTACGGTGCCTTTACGGGTTCGGCGGTCGCTTTTCTGTTAAAGCAGGTTTCCCCGAATAAAATGGGGTCCGCGATTAAATTATCGGGGGTCACGATCTCCGTCGGATTCGGCGTGGGACCGGCCATCGCCGGGCTCGTATTGCAGTATCTGGGCGTACGGCCGCTCCATATGCCCTTCTGGTTCCTGCTCGCGATGCTGGCCAGCGCCCTGGTCGTGCTGGAAACGCTGCCCGGACACGACGCTGCTTCACCCTCCAAACCGGCCAAATCGTCGACGATATCCCTGGGTATCCCTGCGGATATCCGCTCCCACTTCTGGTCGATGATCGCGCTGCCGGTCTTTACGGTATTCACGCTGCACGGAATCGCGTTCTCGCTGATCCCTTCTTTCGCGAAAAACGTCATTCACACGAGCAATCTGTCGGTTTCCGGACTGTTGATTTTGCTGCTGCTCGGCGGCGGAGCCGTAGCGCAGTTTTCGCCTTGGCCGTCCCCCATCTTGCGGATGCGCCTCGGAATTCTGTTTCTGGCCATCGGATCATGGGGCATCGTGGCTTCAGGTCATACGGGAAGCCTGCCTTTGCTCTGGGCGGCGATACTGATTCAGGCGGTCGGCGGCGGCTGGACGTTCCAGGTCGCGCTGAGGCTGGCCGGGCATCTGCCGAGACCGGAGGAGCGCCACAGGGTCATTTCGGCGTTTTATTTATGCGGCTATTCCGGGTTTATCGTTCCGGTTGTCGGCGTCGGCGTGCTGACCCAGTTTTTGAACCTGACCGCCTCGCTGGTGGTCCTCAACTTATTTGCCGCCGCGATCGTGATTTATGTGCTTGCTTATTCCGCCGCATTTCAGCGTTTTTATTCCAAGGCGGCAGCCGTTTAAGCCTTCGCGCACCTGGTTGTTGGACATCTGTTCTTTCGTCATGGTAGTCATTCCAAAAGCCCGAGCGATCGGGCTTTTTTTCTTGGACCGGTTTCCGGTTTCATCCGGTGCCGGAAATAATGCCCGTGGCGGGAAGCGGGCTTTACCTTTATGATAGGTTTAGATTCTGCGCGGGCCGGGTAATGGGTAGAAAACTGTGCCTCCGTTTCCGGACGTCCGGAGGTTTAAGACGATTATGTTAGGCAGCAAGCAGGCGGTACCCATCTCTGGAACCTACGGCTGCGTATTTCACGGGTGGGAGGGAGCCTGAACGACAATGAGAAAAACGAAAATCGAGGAAATTGAAACGCTGCGCGGATTTGCGTTTCTGGCGGTCGTCATGCAGCACGCCGTCGCACATTATTTTCCGCTGCCCGATACGCGGATGGAAGACGGCGTGCTGTTCGGCCTGCTCCTGCTGCTGGCGAAGTTTGCCGTACCGCTCTTCGTTTTCATTACGGGCATGGTCCTTTTTTATAATTACGACGAGAAAATCCGGTACGGCACTTTTATCCGCAAGCGCTGCCGCGATGTTTTGCTGCCATATGTGCCCTGGGCCGTGCTGTACGCTGCGGAGTTTCAGCATCTGGACCTTACCCGGGCGGAGTCCTGGCCAAAGCTCGGGCTTATGGTGCTGACGGGAAAAGCGAGCTATCATTTGTGGTATATCGTGATGGTGTTCCAGTTTTACTTGGCGTTTCCGTTCGTTCAGCGGCTTGTCATACGGCTGAAGCCAAGCTCTCCTGTTCGGGCCGCGGCCGCTTTAGCGGTTTTCGGAATGCTTTACCTCTGGCTGATGCATTCGGGCGGCGCGCTGTACCGGTCGGCGGCGGCGCTCCATTTGCCGGTCGTCAGCTCCTGGTTCACGACCTATCTGGACCGCAACGCGCTGATGTATACGTTCTACTTTGCGCTCGGCGCCGCGGCGGGGCTTTATGCGGACCGGTGGCGCCGCCGGCTGGACCAGAGCCGCTTTCTGCTCGGCGCTTTATTCGCGGCCGCCGTCGGCGTCATGCTGTACGATGCCGTTTCCCGTTTTCAAACGGATCCGAGGCTCGTCGTCCGCTTCGACCAGCTGGCGCTGCTCCGGCCCGTCATGGCCGTCTTTCTGACGCTGTCGGTATGCGCCGTCTACGCGCTGGCGCTCCTGTTCGACCGGTCCGCGCCGGCTTTCCTGCGGAAGGCGGTCGTCCTGGCGGGGTCGTATTCCTATGTGGCGTACCTCGCTCACGCCTATGTGCTGAAATATACCGAGCAGCTTGCGGACCGCCTGCTGCCGGGCGGCTCGGTCACGGTCCGGACGATTGCGGCGTTCGCGTTCTGCGCCGCCGGTTCGGTGCTGCTTGCCGTCCTCATTCGGATGGCCTATCGCCGGATCAAGGCGCTGGTGAGCAGCAGAACGGAGTCGGGCGGCAAATCGCTGCAGGCGTAGTGTCCGCGGTTTAAGGCATCGGGGAGAAAGGGAAGTCGTTTTATTGCGGGGAGACGAGAGCTTGAGCATAGTCCATCAGGCTTTGCCCTACGCGCGGCACAGCGTCCTCGCCGTTGCGTACAACGAGATAATCGCCCGGATAGGCTGCCCGATCGGAATCAGCTCCGGCAAAACTGGACCGCATGCAAAAAACAGCACGACACGAGAAGCGTGTCGTGCTGTTTTTGCAGCCGGATCCGTCCGGGTCACGACTCGTCCTTCGGGATTAACTTGAAAATTTCGCCCGATTCGAACGCGTCGATGAGCCGGTGCAGCCAGCGGTAATATTTTAGCGCCTCGCTTATTTTATCCTCGTCGAACTCGGCAACCCGTTGAAGCTTTGCATGGTCCGGGTAAGCCTCTTTCAATGCCCGGATTTCGCGGAGCGATTTGCTCAGCGCCGCCATATTGCTTTCGACCGCCTTGCGCCATTTAATGGAGAAATAATCGCTGAAATTTTGGTGCCAGTCCGGAACAACCTCGTAAAAATCTTTTCGCGAGCCCTTACCCCATACCTTGTTAATCATCTTCAGATCCATAAGCGTGCGCATGCCCGTGCTCATGGACGTCTTGCTCATGCCCATCGTTTCGCTCATTTGGTCGAGCGTAATCGGGGCGTTCTGAAAATACATATACCCGTATAAATGTCCGATGGACAAAGTAATGCCGTATAAATCCATATTTTTGCCGATCGAGTCGATGACGCGCTCCCGAGACTTCTGCAATTGTCCGATCTGCTCCTGCGTTAACCCGTCGAGTTCCTCGTTCATACCTGCCTCCTAAGGACGCTTTCGTCCAATTACACGGCGGCGACGAGCAAATTCATACGTTCGCGCGCAAAGGCTTGAAGGAAGATAAGCCGGATGCCTATACGTTCCTGGACCAGTTCAACTGGACGCCGGACGATATGGCTGAGGTCATGGTGCAAATTCAAGACGGGAAATCGCCGGAGGAAGCGGCGAAGGCCTGGGTGGACGGCCATGAAGAGAAAGTGAACGAATGGCTGAAAGGCACGAATGCCTAATAAGACGCGAACCGCGAAGCCCCGAGCTTCGCGGTTTTTTTGTCGGATGACATAAAATAGGAAGCCGGGTCAAACAATACTTGCAGAGGTGAATACCGTGGAAATTTATATCAAGGTCGTGTTTTCGTTTGCCGTTCTGCTGCTTCTCGCCCGGCTGATGGGAAAGAAGAAGATGGGGCAGCTGATCTATTTCAATTATATTACCGGCATTACGCTCGGGTCGCTTACCGCGACGTTCATTATAGACTCCCGGATCTCGCTCGCAACGGGATTGGGGGCGGTCTCGTTATGGGCGGGCTTGACGCTGCTGCTCGGAATGATCGTGATCAAATCGAGAACCGCGAAGCTCCTTTTCGACGGCGAATCGGCCGTTGTAATCAAGCATGGTCAAATTCAGGATTCTCCAGCAGCCGATCGTGGACGGGAAGCTGGTCAGGAAGAATATGGACGAAATGGGAAAATCAGGAGAGTTGCTCCAAGAGGAGCTTCGAAAAACGGGCGGGCCCGGCGCCGAGATCGGCGAATTCTACTATGCGGGAATCGATGCGAACGGAGAGGTGCATGCCTGGAAATCAGCTGAATCGCATTGACCGTTATCCGCATCACTGGACGGCTTGACACCGGCATTGACAGGACGCCCAGGCGTACGGTAAGATGAACGGTAACTAAATAGCATGACATCGAAATTCTTATTGAGAGCGGTGGAGGGACTGGCCCTATGAAACCCGGCAACCGGCCCGCAAGGGACAAGGTGCTAATTCCAGCGGATTCATTTCCGGCAAATAAGAAGAGGTTACCGGCAGCAATCGGCAAAGCCCTCTTCCCGCACGAGGGCTTTTTTGATGTTTCGGGTGACTGCAAGGGAGGCTGCCGCCATGGGCGAACAACAACGGATCAGCATTGCGCTGCTCGGAATGGGCACGGTAGGAACGGGTATTATCAAATCGTTATTGATGAATGCGGATAAACAAATCGCTGCGTTCGGGGCGGAAATCGAGCTGGCGGGCGTTCTGGTGCGCGATCCCGGCAAGCCGCGCGGCGTGGAGGTCGGGAGCGGGCTGTTGACGGACCGTTACGAGACGATTGCCGAACAGGACGGGGTGTCGGTCGTCATCGAGGCGATCGGCGGCATCGAACCCGCCCAATCGTTTATTATCGATTCGCTGCGGCGCGGAAGACACGTCATCACCGCCAACAAAGCGTTAATGGCCCTGCATGGCGGCGAGCTGACCGCGTTTGCCGAACGGTGCGGCGCGCGTCTGCTGTACGAGGCAAGCGTCGGCGGCGCGATACCGGCGATCGGCGCGCTGTCGCAGTTTTTGCGTTTCAACGAAATCCGTTCGATTGCCGGTATTTTGAACGGCACGACGAATTACATTTTGACGCGGATGATGCAAAGCGGCATCGGCTACGGCGCCGCGCTTGAAGAGGCGCAGCGGCTGGGGTTCGCCGAAGCGGACCCGACGTCGGACGTGGAAGGCTTCGACGCGATGTATAAGCTGATGATTCTGGCGCGGATTGCTTGGGGCGCCGACCTCGGTCCGGATGAGATCGACCGCCGCGGCATAACCGGCATCACGGCCGCCGATATCGCCATGGCCCGGGAGACAGGCCGGACGTGGAAGCTGGTCGCGTGGGCCGAGCGGGACGAGGACGGCCGGCTGCGCGCAAGCGTGAGACCCGAGCTGCTGGAAGCCAGCCATCCGCTTGCCGGCGTGCACAACGAATACAACGCGGTCACGATCGCCGGCAACCTGGCCGGCGAGCTGACCTTCAGCGGACGCGGAGCCGGCGAGCTGCCGACGGCAAGCGCAATTCTCGGCGATCTGTCCTTTCTGCTCACCGGCGGGCAGGGCGGATTGCACCGCCTAGGTCCGGCCGATGCGCTGCTCGTCGGCGATCGCGACTTATAAATCGAATCACCTCCAGGCTCGCGCGTCGGCGCGGGCTTCTTTTTTTGGGCGCTGCGATTTTGTGAGCCGCTGCGAATTCAAGAGGCCGAACAAGCAGCAGGCGGCTGCTCCAATGAGGTCTTGTTGACTACCAAAGAGTTACAGAAAGGTATACTTTGAGATAATAGATCGAAAAGATCTTGCATGGCAAAATTTAGGGTATACGAGCGATGGAGGCGTCCGTCTGACACAAGCAGTCCCTTGCGGGGAAACAAGTATCGATACGGGAGGGCATAGTCGATGAAAAAAAGCATTCGGCAGCTGGCAGGTTTGATCTGTATTCTTATTGCCTTTGTAACCGTTTCCAGTCCGGCGGCTGCCGCGGAAAGCGGCGGTGCGGTCCAGGCTCAGGGGGATAACGGCAGTCAGCTTAACGACGGAAAGCAGGTAAACCCTGCCATGAGTGTCGCTCAGACGGTATATCTGGCTGCGGGGATGATGTATAGCATGGCACTCCGTAACGACGGAACGGTCTGGTCGTGGGGGGATAATTACGCGGGTGAGCTCGGCGACGGAACTACAACAAACCGCAGGGCTCCCGTTCAGGTCAAGACCCTTACAGGAGTAGCCGGCATAGCTGCCGGAGGTCAAAGCCTGGCCGTCTTAAACGACGGGACCGTCTGGGAGTGGGGAGAGAAGCTGCCTAATGGAAGTTATGACAGTTCTCCCGGCCCGACGCCTTATCAAGTAAGAGATAATTTTTACGAACCTTTGGAATCGGTAGCTGCCGTCTCTGCTGGGTATGATCATAATTTGGCAGTCAAGCGCGACGGCACCGTTTGGGCTTGGGGGCGCAATATTTGGGGCCAGCTGGGGGATGGAACCGTCTCGGACGAATATTTATATGGTTATCCCGCTCAAGTGCAAGGTCTTAATTCGGTAACTGCCGTTTCTGCCGGGTTAGCGTATAGTTTAGCGCTCAAAAGCGACGGAACCGTTTGGGCGTGGGGGCGAAATGATTATGGCGAGCTCGGCGACGGAAGTACGGTGCAGCAAAGGACTACTCCCGTTCAAGTGCAAGGTCTCGATTCGGTTACTGCTATAGCGGCGGGATCTTCCCAAAGTCTGGCGCTTAAAAGCGACGGTACCGTTTGGGGATGGGGGAAAATTAACAACGGCGATGGAACCTCGACAGCAAGGAACACTCCCGTTCAGCTTACCGGTCTCAATGGTGTGATCGCCATAGCTGCAGGCAGTGGACATAATTTGGCATTAAAAAGCGACGGAACCGTTTGGGCGTGGGGGCAAAATCAGGACGGCCAGCTTGGCGACGGAAGTACGGTGCAAAGGACTACTCCCGTTCAAGTGCAGGGTCTCGATTCGGCGACTGCGATATCGGCGGGAGATTACTTTAGTCTGGCGCTTAAAAGCGACGGTACCGTTTGGGGATGGGGGAGTAACTTCAGCGGAGAACTCGGCGGTGACGATTCGCCATACCTCACCCCTGTAAAAGTTCAAGGATTGGATACGCGCAGTCCCGAAACCCTTCTTTATCCGTTCAATGGAACGATTTTCGACTTTGACGCAAACCGTATCTTGTTGAAACGGGTTGAGTCGTCTCGTATCTATTTAGAGCAGTTCAACCGTGCGGATCAAAGCCTGGTTAAGGCTGCCGAGCTCACTCATTACTCTTATAGTGCGGAATTGTCCGCCCAAGGTGTGATGTATACCGATGGGTCCACGACGTATTATTGGAAGGACGGCGCGGTTCAAAAAAGCTGGGACGGGCAGTACTATCACAAAGTAAACGGAAATTTTGCGGTGCTAAACGACAGCGTCGTCAATTTAACGACGGGGGAGTCGCGTTCGCTGCCGGATGCCCAGTTTGATCATACGGCAAACAACCGCGTGGATTTGTCGCCGGACGGAACGGTGGTTTATACATCCCCCAATAATCCATCGAACTTGTATAAGTCGCTCCCGGACGGTACACTGACGACGTATGAGCCGCCGGCCCCCGACTCGTACTATGGGGCTTTGACGGACGGACAAAACATCATCTACAACGTACTTCTGCAGGATAACGGGAGCCCGTCCAAGTTGTCGCTGCGTGTTCGCAGCGCCGGCGATCAAATCACGACGATAGCCGAGAATCCTTTTGATACGTCCGTTTATTATGCCGATCCCAGAGAATCGTACGAGATCAATAACGGCTGGATTGCCTATAAGGAATATAATGAGAAAGCAGGACGCTGGATCTTGTATGTCCGGTCGCCGGAAGGCGAGACCAAACAAGTGTATGCCGCCCCTCAGTGGAAAAATGTCCCTCTCTCCATCAAGCAGCTGGCGCCGGACGGTACGGTGGTGTATAAGTTCCAAAACACAACGTACGTGTATTCCGCACAAGCGGGCAGAAACGTGTACTCCTCCAGCGAGCCGGGAGAACTGGAGTACCGGGAGCATGTCATCGGAGGACCGGGAGGCGAAGAATACCGGTTTTTGGCATGGTACCGGCTTGACGGCGGTTTATTGTACGGTGTGCGTCTCTGATGATATTGTCCCGGCGGAAGGAAGCCGGCCGGTTTTTCAACGGCCGATTGCCGCAAATGCGCGGCTTTTCGGATGACAAATAGAGGCGCGGTGCTGGGGCTTGACACGGACACGTCGGGCTTCGTCAGAGGACCCGCTAACGTTACGGGCCTGGTCGGCGTCCGCCCTACGCTCGGTTTAATCACAACGCCCGATTTTACGATTAACAAGTTTCAGCCCTGATTTTCGTCAAGGCTCTTAGCTGGACAGACAGGACTCTCCTTACCGTTACCGCGACTAGGAAGGGGAGTCCTGTTTTTCGTTTTTTGAACGGTATTCACATGCCGTCAGCCTGCGTCTCTTGCCGCAAATGCGCGACTTTTCGCATGACGAAGACGGCGTAGCCGATATAGTAGGCGATCAGCACAAAGAAAACGGCCGTCGTCCACGGGTCCCGGGAATAGGCTTCGAACGAGTTCGGATTTTGCAGCTGGGCGGCGTTATCCGAACCGATCTGCTCGTATACCGGGAGCATCACGATCATCCGATAGGCGAACCGCGCGATAAACACCGCGATCAGCAGCGCGCCGATCCACGGATTGGGCCGGTAAAACCAGCTGCCCTGGCGATTCTCGAACGTTGTGGTGCGGGCCGAGAAGTAAACGAGCATGACGCCCGCCAGGATGCCGCAAGCATCTCCGATCAATGCAACCGGCTGAAGCATACCGTAGCTCAGGAAAATGACGCCCAGGACGCATAAAACGACGGAACGGATTCGCAGCGAATTCGGCCGGTACTGCTGGTATCCGATGGTGCGCCGGATTCTGCGGTACATGGAAAAGACGATCAGCAGGACGATGATGACAATGGAATACGCATGGCTTTGCATGAGCTACTCTCCTCGAGAACTAATATCGTTCCTTTAACCAAACGATACCATCATTACGAGAGCGTGCGCAAGCCGCGGTCGGGCGAGGAAGTCTTGACGGAATTCGCCGGCGGATGTAAATTAAGGGAAATTTCGGGCGAGGAGGATTAGCGGTATGCTCGCAAGCTGTCATTATGACGATGAGGTATGGAATCGGGACCGGTTTATCGCGGATGAGGTAAGGTACAACCTGATGCACCGGATTTGCGAATCGTCCGCGTCCCTGTGCTTGAAGGAAGCTGGCGGAGGGATGATATTCGCCTGGTCGCAGGGCCGAAACGCATGGCTGTGGATTGCGGCGGATGCATCCGGGGAAGAAAAGACCGTTTGGATGCGGGAGCTGGCCGAACGGTTGAGCGGAGCGAATTTGCAAGGCGTAATCGGCGATCCGCAGACGGCCGAAGCGTTTGCGAGCCTTTATGCTGCCGCAAGCCGAACCGGATTCCGGCAAAGCATGAGGATGGAGGCTTACGCCTGCCCCGCGGTAAACCGGCCGTCAAGCGTCCCGGGAACGCTCGTGCCGGCGGAGCCGCGCCATGCCGGAGTCGTGGCGGAGTTTTTGGCCGGCTTTTCCGAAGGGGCGCATGGCGGAACGCTCGATCCTTCCAGCCGGCTGCCGGCCGCAAGGAGCATGATCGAAGCCGGCTATTTATACCTGTGGATGGCGGGCGGCGAGCCGGTCTCCATGGCGCAGATTGCCCACCGCTCTCGAAGACACGGCCGGATCAATGCAGTCTATACGGTGCCGAGTCAGCGCAAGAACGGCTTCGCCAGCGCAATCACGGCCGAGCTGTGCCTCCTTCTTCAGCGGGAGGGGCTCACTCCGATGCTGTACGCGGATATGGACAATCCGGATTCCAATAAGGTTTACCGGAACATCGGATTTATCGGGAGCGGCCAGGTGGCCGATATCCGTTTCGGCTGAGGGCGGGTTCAGTCCGCTGCGGCTTCGTAAATCAGCAGGGAGCCGCAATCGTCATCCGGCACGGCGTACAGCCGAAGCCTGCTGCCGTCGCTCTCCAGAAAGACGGGATTGCGTGTTGCAGCGCGGCCATGCGGGGAAAACCCGGCGACGGGCACCTCGTGGAGCATGCTCAGCGAAGCCGTGTCGAACAGCGCCAGTCCTCCCAGCTCGTAATGCTTGAGGCCGCCGGCCGGCGCAGGAAGGGGCAGCTCCGAAATACCGCTCCATGTCATGCAGCCTTCGCCTGCATATTGACCGTCCTGGTAGTCGACAAAATGGCTCGGGTTTTCTTTTGCCGCAAGCAGCTTCCCGTCGTTGTCCCATACATAGAAGGTGCGCGAGCCCCAGCTGCAGCCGATCAGCCTGCCGCCGTCCCTGTCGCAGACCAAACCGCCGATATGGTCCCCGAACCGGAACGCTTCTTCCGCTCTCAGCGTCGCCGGATCGACCTTGTACACGATGGACCGGCCGCCGGGAACGTATTCCGCAGCAGGCACCCAAATCCGGCTGCCGTCAAAATCGATGCCGCCGGGATGGTAAATGGTTCCCTCTCCTAGAACGGTTTCGTTGACGAGCTCGCCGCGGCGGTCGAAGGCGAACAGGCGGCCGATTCCTTGTCCGGGCGACCGGTCCGCGCCTTGTATGGGCCGGTCGTATTTTACCGGAGGCCTTGTAACCTCCACCGAGGATAAATAAAACAGGCCGCCGATGCGCGTCAGTCCCTGGGCATGACGGTTGTTGAATTTCAGCGGGATCGTTTCGTTCAGCGTCCACTTCGTGCCGCGCGTAAGGCGCAGAAACGATTGGACGAGCTTCGAATGGTCCATGGGAAGCCGCTCCTTTCACTGCAATTATAGCGGTATAGCTCAAAAAATTCGGCTTGCTTTACCATAAACCATCATTGTTAAGAGAAGATTAAACGAAGAGCCGGCTCGCCGGCAAAGCGGTGCCTCGCAACGCGGCGCGGCGTAACCTTTTGCAATAGACCGGATTGGCGCGGTGTGCTGACTTCAGCATATCGTTTTTTTCATTATAAGCCTATGAGCCTCTGTAAGTCCGACTGGCCATGATTCGGCCGGTCACCTCTCAACGATGCCCCCTGAACATGCCGGCCCCCGGTGTACGCGCGCCGATGCTCCAATGTACAATAAATCCGTAAGCGTTGCGCCGATGCTCCAATGTACAATAAATCCGTAAGCGTTGCACACCGATTTTGAAAGGGAGGCAAAAGAATTGAAAGCGATTACATTTTTTCGGAGAAGCGTCGTGCTGACCTGGCTGCTGTCGTATTTGGCGGTCCTGCTGCTTCCGCTCATCATCAGCATTTTCGTCTATGTGGTGGCCGGCCGCATGCTGGGGGACGAAATCCGCGAAGCGAACAGCTCCATGCTGAAGCAGGTGCAGGAGATGATGGACAACTATTTTCAGGCGATGGAGCGGCTCAATTACGAGCTGACCTGGAACGTGCGCGTGCAGGACCTGCTGTTCTCCAACAAATACCTGTCTCACCCCGAGGAATACAATTACGATTTGTACCGGGTGTCCCAGGACCTCAAGCCGTACCAGAGCGCGTATTCCCTCGTCGACCAGTTCTACATTTACTTGAATAAAGGCGACACGGTCATCCTGCCGGGGATTGTGCGGGAAGGCCGCGAGGCGTACGAGCTGCTCCACGCGAGCGGCGAATGGACCTATTCCGAGTGGAAAGCGACCGTCGGCCAAAAGGACGTGCACGGCTTTCTGCCGATGAACCGCATCGATAACGAAGGCAAGCTGCGCCGGACCGTCGCCTACGTCAGCTCGTTTACGATGGACAAGGAATTTTCCCCCGCCGCCAACGTCATCATGGTGGACGAGGAGCGAATTTTGGGGCTGATCCGCAATGTGGAGCTGTTCAACAAGGGGCATGTCTTTATCCTCAACGAGCAAAATCAGGTGCTTGTCGGAACGTCCGCCGGCAAAACGATGCAGGGGCTGCCTTTCGCCCGCTTCACCGATCCGTCGCATCCGCTTCGCGAGTGGACGGGGCCGGACGGCCATTATCAGGTTATGGCGATGTCGCCGGGCCGCTCCGGGCTCCGGTACGTGTCCATGATTCCGAGCAAGCTGTATTGGGAAAAGGCGACGCTCGTCCGCAACCTGACGATCGCAAGCAGCATCGCCAGCCTGCTCGGCGGCGTGCTGCTGACGACCTTTTTCCTTCGCCGCAACTATAACCCGCTCCGCAGCCTGCTGCAGGCGGTATCCGGCAAAACGGATCTGCCGCTGCCCCGCGGCGGCAACGAGTTTCAGCAGCTGCAGCAGGCGATGGACCGGACCTTCTCGAAGCTTGACACGATGACGGCGCAAATCGAACGGCAGCGGCACCTCGTGCGGTCTCATTTTATCGCCAGGCTGCTGAAGGGACGGACGGATGCGAGCGTCCCGATCGACGAATCGCTGGCCGCATTCTCGATGACCTTCGCTTCGGACAGCTTCGCCGTCATTCTGCTTTATATCGAGCCGAGCGAAACGTTTTACGAGCGGCTCCCGCGCATGGATCCGGGCGAAAGCGGAAAGCTGCTGCAGTTCATCGTCTCGAATGTGGCGGAGGAGCTGGCCTCGCAGCGGAATGCCGGCTATGTCGCCGAGGTGGACGATGCGCTCGCCTGTCTCGTCAATTTCAAGCCCGGCGCGGACGATTCGAACCGCAGCGCCGAGCTTATGCGCATCGCGTCCGAGTCGCAGCGTTTTCTGGCCGAGGCTTACGGCATCCAGCTGACGCTTGCCGTGAGCGGCATCCACCGCTCGGTGTCCGGAATCGCGCAGGCTTATATGGAAGCGATGGACGCGATGGAATACAAGCTGGTCATGGGCAGCAAGGAAATCCTCTCGTACGAGCAGCTGTACAATCGCGCCGGGGAAGACAACGGGCTGCTCTATTATTATCCGCTTCAGACCGAGCAGCAGCTGATCAATTACGCGAAGGTCGGCGACTTCGAGAAGGCGAAGCAGACGCTCGACGACATCATCGCGCATAACTTCATGCGCGGACCGGTATCCGTGCCGATTGCGCGATGCCTGATGCTCAACCTGGTCAGCACCATGGTCAAGACGGTCAGCGAAATCGGCGCCCTGCAGGAAAGCTTTCTCGTGCAGCAGCCGAGACGCATCGAGCGGCTTGCGCGCTGCGCCACCGTGCACGAGATGCAGGCAAGAACGACCGCGTTTCTGCGCGACGTATGCGAATATACGGCCGGCCGGCGGCTGCACAATTTGCAGCAGACGAGACGGCATACGCTGGACCGTCTGATGGAGCAGGTGAAATCGTTCATTGCGGACCGCTACGCCGATCCGAATCTGAACATTACATGGATCGGCCACCATTTTGAAATGAAGCCGACCTATTTGTCCAAGCTGTTCAAGGATTACACCGGGGAGGGGCTGCTCGACTGCATCAATAAAACGCGGGTGGAGCGGGCGAAGCGCCTGATCGCCGGGGACCGCAGGAACGTATCCGACGTTGCCGGCTGCGTCGGCTTCAACGACGTCAATTCCTTCATTCGCACCTTCAAAAAATACGAGGGCATCACGCCCGGCAAATTCAAGGAGCTGAGCTCGGAAGCCTCTTCGTGAAAGGTGCCGGAAGGCCCGAAATAGGCAGCAGCGGCGGCCGATATGCGATTTTTTGCCGACCGGATTGGACATTTTGCCGAGAACGCGAACCAAATTCGCGATCCGATTGGGCGTTTTTGCGATGGATGGAAATGAAAGCGTTATCGTATGCTGGAGCCAAGCTTCGCCGAAACATGTGCAAGGAAGATACGCGTATGCTTCCGAAGCCAGTTTTTGCTCGCAAAGATGAAGCTCAAGAAGGTTCGCAAAAACTTAAGCGTATGCTTCCGAAGCCAGTTTTGTTGCGAAGCAGATTCGGAGAAGTGAAACTTCACAAAACTTAAGCGTATGCTTCCGAAGCCAGTTTTTGCTCGCAAAGATGAAGCGCAAGAAGTATCGCAAAAACTTTTAGGAGGTCTTACATGAAAAGAAAATCTTCCGCCAAAATGCTTACGGCAGCGCTGTTCGTGAGCCTGGTCACCGCGGCGTGCTCGTCGAATTCATCCGGGCCGGCCGAGACGGGAAACAATACGCCCGCCGGCGGAGCGGACGGCGGCAGCGCCGCAGAATCTACCGCCTATCCGCTGAAGACGGACAAAACGCTCACGTACTGGGCCGAAATCGCCGGGAACCTGACCGGGGTGAAATCGGAGCTGAGCGACGTGCCCTTTTTTCAGGACTGGCAGAAGATGACCGGCGTGCCGCTTAAATTTACGACCGTCCCCGCAACGAAAGGCAACGAGAATTTGACGGTAATGCTCGCAAGCGGCGAACTGCCCGACATGATCGAATATAACTGGCAAAACGGGTTTCCGGGCGGGCCCGAGAAGGCGATCAAGGACGGGTACATCTTGAAGCTGAACGACCTGATCGACAAATACGCGCCGAACCTGAAAAAATATTTGCAGGAGCATCCCGACGTCGACAAAATGATCAAAACCGACAACGGCAGCTATTATGTGTTTCCGTTTATTCGCGGCGACGATTATTTGAAGGTGTACCAGGGGCCGATCATCCGCAAAGACTGGCTGGACGAGCTCGGGCTGCCGATCCCGGAAACCATCGACGATTGGTACACGACGCTGAAGGCGTTCAAGGAGAAGAAAGGCGCGAATGCGGCGATCGCTTTTGTCGGCCTGCCCCGGCCGCTGAACGATTTCTATAACGGTGCGTTCGTCGGCGCCTTCGGCGTGACCAAGGACTTCTACCTCGATAACGGACAAGTGAAATTCGGCCCGATGGAGCCGGGATACAAAAATTTTCTGGAAACGTTCCATAAGTGGTACGCCGAAGGGCTGATCGACAAAAATATCGCGACCGCCGACCAGAAGGAGCTGGACGCCAATTTCGCCAACGGCGCGACCGGCGCGACGGTCGGCAATGCGGGCGGCGGCATCGGGCGCTGGCAGCCGATCGTGCAGGCCGCGGACCCGAAAGCGAAGCTGATCGGCGTTCCTTATCCGGTCTTGAAGAAAGGGGATATCGCCCCGTTCGGCCAGAAGGATTCCGCTTATTCCTACGGCGGCTCCGTCGCCATCTCCGCCCAGTCGAAGAACGCCGAGCTCGCCGCCCGGATGCTCGATTACGGGTATTCGGAGGAAGGAAGCCTGTTCTTCAACTTCGGCACCGAGGGCGTCAGCTACAAGATGGATAACGGGTATCCCCGCTATACCGACCTGATCATGAAAAATCCGGATAACCTCGCGCCGGCGCAGGCGATGTCGATGTATATCCGGGGCAATTACAACGGGCCGTTCATCCAGGATAAACGGTACATCGAGCAGTATCTCGCCCTGCCGACGCAGCGCGACGCCGTGAAGACGTGGCAGAAGACGGACGAGGACAAGCACCAGCTGCCGCCGGTCACGCCGACCCCGGAGGAAAGCACCGAATTCGCCAAAATCATGAACGACGTCAATACGCTCGTCGACGAAATGACGCTCAAGATCATCCTCGGCGTCGAACCGGTCAGCAGCTTCGATTCCTATGTCGCCAAGATGAAATCGCTGAAAATCGACCGCGCGCTGGAAATTCAGACGGCTGCGCTGGAACGGTACAACAATCGTTAACGCACGGCGCGGAGAGCCGGGAGGGCGCCTGCTCTCCCGCTTCCGGGGCGTGATCTGCCAGGCACAAAGGAGACGATCGGATGGACAAATCCGCCGCAAGCCGCGCTGCCGCGCCCGCTGACGTGCGGCTCCGCAGCACTTCAGGCTTTATCGCCCGCTTCACGCGGGATTTTGCGATCAACAAATATTTGTACGCGATGATGCTGCCGGTTATCGCCTATTACGCCGTTTTTCATTACGCGCCGATTTACGGCGCGCTGATCGCCTTCAAGGATTACTCCCCGATGAAGGGGATTCTCCACAGCGAATGGATCGGGCTGGCTAATTTTCGGGATTTCTTCACCTCGTATTATTTTTGGCGCATCCTGAAAAACACGCTGCTCATCAGCTTTTATACGCTGCTGTTCGGATTTCCCGCGCCGATCCTCCTTGCGCTTATTCTGAACGAGGTGCGCGGCCGGTTTTTCAAGAACTTTGCCCAAATGGTCAGCTATATGCCGTATTTTATTTCGCTCGTCGTCATTTGCGGGATGATCGTCAGCTTCACGAACAACGGCGGCGTCGTCAACAACCTGCTCACGCATTTCGGCTACGACGGCCAGGCGATGCTGCAGAAGCCGGGACTGTTCCGGCCGATCTACGTGCTGTCGGAAATCTGGCAGAAAATCGGCTGGGAATCGATTATCTATATCGCGGCGCTGACCGCCATCGACCAGGAGCAGTACGAAGCGGCAAGGCTGGACGGCGCGAGCCGCCTGAAGCAGATGCGGTACATTACGCTGCCCGGCATCATGCCGACGATCACGATCATGTTCATTCTTCGTATCGGCAACCTGCTCAACGTCGGCTTCGAGAAAATCATTTTGCTCTACAACTCCGTGACGTACGAGACGGCCGACGTCATCGCCTCCTTTGTCTACCGGAAGGGGCTGATCGAGTTCGGGTGGAGCTACAGCGCGGCGGTCGGCCTGTTCAACTCCGTCGTCAATCTGGCGCTGCTGATCGGAGCGAACCGCATGGCCCGCAAGCTGAGCGAGAACAGTCTATGGTAAGGAAGGGGGATGGACGATGAAACGAAAAGATTTCGGCCGGGCGGACCTCTTGTTCGATACGGTCGTATACGCCGTGCTGCTTGTGCTGATCGTCGTCACGCTCTATCCGCTGCTGTATGTCGCGTTCGCGTCGTTCAGCGACGCCGGAAAGCTGGTGGCGCACACGGGCTTCCTGTATGCCCCGCTCGGCTTCAGCCTGGAAGCGTACAAGAGCGTGTTCAAGAACCCCGGCATCCTGACCGGGTACCGCAATACGCTGTTCATCCTGGTGTTCGGAGTGGCCGTCAACCTGATCGTGACGGGGCTCGGCGCGTATGTCCTGTCCCGCCGGGGCGTCATGTGGAACCGCTTCTTCATGATCGTCATCGTGATGACGATGTTTTTCAGCGGCGGGCTCATTCCGCTATACCTGATCGTGAAGGACGTCGGCATGATCGATACGCTGTGGTCGACCATCATTCCGTTCGCGGTCAACACGTTCAACCTGATCATCATGCGCACGGCGTTCCAGTCCGTGCCCGAAAGCCTGGAGGAGTCCGCCAAAATCGACGGCGCGGGCCATATGACGATCCTGCTGCGCATCATCGTGCCGCTGTCGATGCCGGTCATCGCCGTCATGATTTTGTATTATGCGGTGGAAAAGTGGAACGGCTGGTTCTACGCCTCGATTTTCCTCAAGGATCACGACCTGTACCCGCTGCAGCTCGTGCTGCGCGAAATTCTGATTTCCAACTCGACGGAGAGCATGTCGACCGATTCGTCCAACGCCGACCGGTTCCAGATCGGGGAGACGATCAAATACGCGACGATTATGGTCGCTACGGTGCCGATCCTGTGCGTCTACCCGTTCGTGCAAAAATATTTCGTGAAGGGCGTCATGGTCGGAGCGCTGAAGGGGTAACGGTCCAGGCAGGCGGGAGGCCGGGGCGAGGCCGCCGCAACGGATGGCGTTTTCCGCCGCATTCGGCAGCCGCTTCCCGTTCGCGATTGACGTCCCGAAGCCGTTTCTCTACACTGAAGGGTAACAACAACTGACCGAACAGCGAGCGCAAATTCAGGAGAGAAAAGGTGATCCGGATGAACGAGCGAATACGCGGACTCGAGGCGTATATGGAACGCGAAGGACTGGATGCGGCGGTCGTGACGCTGCCGAAGCACGTGTATTATTTGACCGGTTATTTGAGCGATCCGCACGAGCGGTTTCTCGGAGTCGCGCTGCGGCGCGGCGAGGAGCCGTTCCTGCTCGTGCCGGAGCTGGACGCGGAGGCCGCGCAGGCGGCATCGGCCGTGAAGACGATCTACACCCACAGCGACACCGGCAATCCGTTCGAGGTGCTGCGCGAGGCGCTGGGGACCGCGGCGCAGGGCCGGATCGGCATCGAGAAGAGCAGCATGACGGTCGAGCGTTATGAACGGTTGACGGAAGCGCTGAAAGCGAAAAGCTTCGCCGCCGTCGACGATGCGCTGCGCGATATGCGGGCGGTCAAATCGGCGGACGAAATCGCGCGGATGAAGCATGCCGTCCGGCTCATCGAGGACGTGCTGCGGGACACGCTGCCGCTCGTGAAGCCCGGCGTGACCGAGATCGAGCTCGCCGCCGAAATCGACTACCGGATGAAGAAGCTCGGCGCCGACGGGCCGTCCTTCCCAACGACGGTGCTCGCCGGCGAGAAATCGGCGCTGCCGCACGGCAGCCCGGGCAGACGCAAAATCGCCGCAGGCGAGCTGCTGCTGTTCGATATGGGCGTCTATGCGGACGGCTATGCGTCGGATATTACGCGCACGTTCGCGGTCGAGGACATTTCCGATACGCTGAAGACCGTGTATCATGCGGTGCTGGAAGCGAATCGGCGCGGGATCGGCGCCGTCCGCGCGGGCGTGCGCATCGCGGAGGCGGACCGTTCGGCGCGCCGGGTCATCGAGGATGCGGGCTACGGGGCGTATTTCACCCACCGGCTCGGCCACGGCCTCGGACTGGACGTGCACGAGTACCCGTCCGTGCATGGCGCGAACGAAGAGCTGCTGCGCGAGGGAATGGCCGTCACCATCGAGCCGGGCATCTATTTGCCCGGCGCCGGCGGCGTCCGGATCGAGGACGACGTGATCGTCACGCGGGACGGCGCCGAGGTGCTCACCTCGTTCCCGAGAGAGCTGACGGTGATCGGCGGATAAAGCAGTGGCACGAACAAAATAACGGCAGCGCCAACAAGCGCCATGCTTTGCGAAGCATGGCGCTTGTTCGCGAAGAAGCATCCCAGCCGCCGCGGACCGGGCCGGGCGGTCAGGGGGACGAGGAGGTCCGGAAGCTTAAATACCGGTCGATATCGACGATGCGGAAATGCTCCTTGTCCATGTACTCCCGGACGAGCCTGCTGTTTGCGATCAAATCCGGTACGGCGTGGCTGTCGGAGGAGATGAGGAAAACGGCGCCTTTATCCGCGGAAATCCGGATGACCTGCTGGTCCGGGGTGTTGTAGCGGACGTTCAGCTCGAGAATTTTGCCCGAGGCCGCGATCCGGTCGGTTATTTCCGCCATCGGCAGATCCGTTTCCCGGACTCCGAATCCATTCAGCTCCGACAGCGGATGGGCGATAATATCGACGCGCGGATTTTGGAGCAGCCCGTAGAACGCCTGGAGCCAGTCCCCGATAATCTCGCTTTTCTTCGCCTTCTCCCGGTCGGATTTCGACCAATATCCGCCCGTCTTCGGAATGCGGTGGATGGAGCCGAGAATGAGATCCACCAGCGCGTCAAAGGACGGATCGGCGTCGATATCGCCGTCCAGCGAGGTGACCTTCGCTTCGATTCCCGAATAAAGCCGGATCCGCGGCCGGCAGCGCTCCTTTAACGCTTCCAGATGCGCGGCGTAGGCCGGTACCCAGTCGCTCGTTCGCCAGACGTGATCGGTGATCGCGACCGCTTCGTAGCCGATGCCGGCGGCGGCTTCGATCATCTCTTCCGGCGTATTCCTGCCGTCCGAGTAACTAGAGTGCATATGAAGATCCATGAACATCGTAGAACACCTCCTGCCAATAGCGCGTCATCCGGGTTCCCCATTTGACGTCGAGCTCATCCGGCCGCGGGGCGATGCCGAGCGCCAGTTTGGCGGCAAGCGCCGGAAGATTGACCCCGGCCGCCGTGCAGTGAACGATGGTGCCTTGAATTCGCGGATTGATCTCGACGATTTTCGGCCGGCGATGCCGGTCGCGCCGCACCTGCACGCCGATGTTTCCGTTCAATTGCAGGCGCTCCGCGGCCGCGACGGCATAATCGATCACATCCTGCTCCTTGACGATCAGTCCCTTGGTCGTAATGCCTCCCGCAGTGCTCTCCCGGAGCCTCGGAACGGCCGCGACGGCTTTACCGTCCGCGACGAGAAGGTCCACGCTGTACTCCTCGTAGGGCAAATATTCCATGACGAGCGTTTCTGGAATGGCGGGATGACCGTGCAAAATCCGCTTCAATTCTTCCTCGCTGATATGCGCCGAGCTCGGCTTTTCCCGGAAAAGCGCCTGAAACCGGTCGGCGCCGCGGTCGACGATATGAAACCCGCGGCTGCCGTCGGATACGACCGGCTTGAAGCATACCGGAAGAGCGGGATAGCCGAGCTCGTACATGGCCTGGATCAGCGCTTCCGGTGTATTCGCGAGCCGGAAATCGGGCACGGCCATTCCGCAGCTTTGAAGCGTTTGGTACAGTTGCCCTTTGTGAATGACGCCCCGCAGCGAATCCGCCGAAGAGATCAGCATCCGCGTTCCGCCCCGCAGCAGCTCCTCTTTCGCCTCCGCAAGCTTGACGAGCTCATCCGTAACGAGCGAAAAGATCACATCCACTTTTTCTCTGGCGCACAGATCCCGTACAAACGGAATGAACGACGCTTCCGACGCTAAGGGGCCGGCGGTATGCCGGTCGGTCAGATGAAATCCGGCGGCGTCCGGATTGCAGTCCATGCCGATCAGAACGCATTCCAGATCCGGACTGGACCGGAGCGAGCGGACGACGCCGGAAGCGGCGGGTGAGCCGGCTCCTGTCAGAAGAACGCAAACGGGCCGTTTAGCCATATCGATCACCATCTCTCTGTTTCTTCTCTCCCACTATATAAACGGAGAAAGCTTTAAGCGCCGGACAGGCGACCAATTTTCGGATGAATTGGGGCGAAGCATAGGAATCTGTTACAGCTTCCACATAAATTAGGTTTGATCAACCCGCAAAGAAGGTGCCATATCTAATGGACGTTTTTCTCTGCTCCGGGCAGCGTGCGCTGGTCCTCGCTCCTCATGCGGACGACGAGACGCTGGGCTGCGCCGGTGTCATTCAAAAATATGTAAGCCAGGGCAGCCCGGTTCGAGTCGTGGTCGCCGCATTAACCATCAGCGATTCCAAACGCTACCGTAAGGAAGAGAGCGGCTATGGCACCTATAGCGGAACGAAGCGAATAACGGAATTACAGGAAGCGATGCGCCGGCTGGGCGTGACGGATTATCACATTCTTTACCCGGATCGGACCGGCAGGCAGCTGTACGACAGCAAGCTCGACCGGATCCCGCGTGCGGAGCTGGTCGGAAAAATCGAACGCCAAATCGAGGCGTTTCGTCCGACGGTCCTGTACATTCCGTCCCTGACGAAACACCAGGACCACGAAGCGATTCATCAAGCGGCCGTAACGGCGGCGCGTCCCTACTTCTGGAACGGCAGCGTTCTGATCTACGAGACCGACGGCGAGCTTTCCTTTCAGCCGAATCTCTATATTTCGCTGACGGAAGAAGAGATGAAGCGCAAAATGACGGCGCTGGAGGCGTATAAAACGCAGCTTGGAACGATACGCCATCCGGTGCATCCCGATAGTCTCCTGCATAAAGCCAAATTCCGCGGCCAGCAAATTTACGAGGAATTTGCGGAAGCCTTTCAAGTCATCCGGATGCGCGGGTAAACTTTCAAATGGAACGGGAGGATGCATGGACATGGCGATAAGGCGCAGCGCGGCGCCGGCCCGGGCACCGGGAATCAGCGTGGTGACCTGTACGAACAAGCCGGCCTTTCTGCACATGCTGCTGAGCAATTACGGGCGCCAGACGTACCGCAAAAAAGAGCTCATCATTGTCGTGAACAACGACAGGGCCCGGCTGAGCCGTTATCGACGAATGGCGGCCCGATACCCCAATGTCCGTGTTTACCGGCTTCCCGCCGGCCGCACGTTGGGAGCCTGCCTGAACTATGCTTCGGCGCTGGCCCGTTACGCCTATATTGCCAAAATGGACGACGACGAGTATTACGCTCCCCGTTATCTGTACGATATGATGCGGTCCTTCGGCAGATCGGGGGCCGACGTCGTCGGCAAACGGGCCTATTTTATTTATTTGAAAGGAAGCCGTCTGCTCATCCAGCGGTTCTCAGCGCAGAACCGGTTCGTTTCGATCCTTGCCGGGGGCACGCTGGTTTACAAGAAGCACGTATGGAGGCGGGTGAAGTTTACGAACCGCTCATTGGGAGAGGATGTGCTGTTCTGCCGGGGCTGCAGGAGGAAAGGGTTTAGGCTGTACGCCGGCGACCGGTACAACTTTTGCGCCCTGCGGCGGGAGCGGCACGACAGCCACACCTGGAAAAACAGCGATAGAGCGTTTCTGGCCCATCCTCAAACCCGGATCATTGCGCGAGGCGCCAATTACAAGCCGTACGTCGTGCGTTCATAGAAAAGAAAGGAGGGGCATCATGAATGTCCATGCAAGGCGATTCGCCGGCGTCTCGGTTATAACCTGCACGAACCGTCCGTCGTTTTTCCGGATGCTAATCGATAATTACAGAAGGCAGCGTTACGGGACGAAGGAGCTGATCGTCGTGCTGAACAAAAACAGCATGAACCTGCAGGAATACCGCCGGAAGGCCGCTTCTTACCGCAATATTTCGGTCTACAAGGTGCCGGAGAGCTTTTCCTTGGGCAAATGCTTAAATTACGGGATCGGCAAAGCGGTTTACCCGATGATCGCCAAATTCGACGACGACGACTACTATTCGCCCAATTATTTAATCGAGCAGGTCCGGGCGCTGCATCGTACAGGCGCCGGCATCGTCGGCAAAGCGGCGCATTTGAAATATTTTCAGGGGAGACGCCTTCTGGTCATCGTAACGCCCGGCCGAAGGAATACCTTCGTGAAATACGTGGCCGGAGGAACGCTCCTGTTCCGAAAGCGGCTGCACAGGCGAATCCGTTTCGCGCCGAAAACGGTCGGCGAAGATATCGACTTTATGCGCAGGAGCCGGGCCGCGGGCTGGAGGCTGTTTGCCACGTCGCCCTACAATTTTGTAGGCATTCGAAGGAAAAACAAACGGAGTCATACATGGAAGGCGAAAGACGAGTTGATCTTGAAGGGAAGCAGGTTTGTCGCCAAAACGGCCCGATACCGCATATGGGCGGACCGGCCGGTAACCTGAAGCTCCCGGTCCCGACAGTTCCGATGACAGGCGCGGAGCTGTCTTTTTTTTCAAATTTTAACGATATTGGCAGGGGTTAATTTGGTATACTTGATAGACGAAGGAGGACTAGATTGCCGTATCGCAATCCATAGCGTTTGAAGTCACGAGACGAATGGAGATTGGAAGCGGCTGTTGGTTTGAAGAAGTCCATCGTAGACGAAACCTCACCGTCCAATATACATACACCTGCCCCTGCAATCATTCCTGCTTGGCTTCTTCAAGCTGAAATCGACAGGAGGGAAATAATGAGAAGAATATCTATTTTCGGCATACTGTGCCTGGTTGTTCTGCTTTTCGCCAGCCCTGCGGCTGCGCAGTCCGTTCAACAAGCCGGCGGCAAGGCCGTCATTGCGGCAGGGAGCGGCAGCTTGGCCGGTATAGGCGGCGGCGTATGGGCTTGGGGGTCCAACGAGTATGGGCAATTGGGAGTCCCCCAAAAAAACGGGATTCATCTAACGCCCGGACAAGCCGTCCAATTGAACGATATCAAGGCGGTAAGCGGCGGCTGGCAGCACAGTCTGGCCCTGAAAAAAGACGGAACGGTGTGGGCGTGGGGAAACAATTCGAACGGCGATCTCGGCTACGGCTATGACAGCGCGCAGGCGCGCACCGTTCCGGTTCAAATCCCTTCGCTCGATTCGGTGACCGGTATCGCGGCGGGCTTGTATCAAAGCCTGGCCGTAAAAAGCGACGGGACGGTGTGGGCGTGGGGAGGGAACGATTTTGGAGAACTGGGAGACGGCACCCATACTTCCCGCTCCGTTCCCGTTCAAGTGAAAAATCTCGATTCGGCAGCCGCCGTCACGACGGGCGGGACCGTGAGCCTGGCGTTAAAAAAAGACGGAACGGTCTGGGCGTGGGGAGAGTCGCTGTCCAGGGACTGGAATTATGGCCCGAATGCCAAGCAGGTGGCCGTTCTCGACTCGGTGACGGCCGTCGCCGGAGGCATGTCGCACGCGATTGCCTTGAAACGGGACGGAACGGTATGGGCGTTCGGTGATAACGGTTACGGCCAGCTCGGCAGCGGGACGGTAACCGCCGTCGAACTCAATCCGGTTCAGGCAGCCCATCTCGATTCGGTCGTTTCCGTGGCGGCGGGCGATGACCACAGTCTGGCTCTACGAAGCGACGGAACGGTATGGGCGTGGGGACGCAACAATTTTGGCCAGCTTGGGGATGGAAGCACCCAAGACAGCAATACCCCCAAGAAGGTAGCGGGCCTGGATTCCGTCGTCGCCATTGCCGGGGGCGCCGATTTCAGTCTGGCCGTGAAAAGCGACGGCACCGTATGGGCGTGGGGCGATAATGGATCCGGCCAGCTGGGGAGCGGGGATACGGCGGCGCATTCGACCCCCGTACAAGTAACCCGTCTCGGCGGGGCCGTTTCCGTTTCC
This sequence comes from Paenibacillus humicola, assembly GCF_028826105.1. Classification (NCBI taxonomy): domain Bacteria; kingdom Bacillati; phylum Bacillota; class Bacilli; order Caryophanales; family Paenibacillaceae; genus Paenibacillus; species Paenibacillus humicola. Next base: position 5,140,196 of record NZ_JAQGPL010000001.1, on the reverse strand, counting down.
GGCGGCACGGATTTCAGCCTGGCGGCCGACAAGGACGGCCGGGTGTGGGCGTGGGGCAATAACGGCAATGGCCAGCTTGGCGACGGCAGCCCGATCAATCATTCCATCCCGGTGCTGAGTAAGCTCATGCAGCCCGTTGCGCTCGCTTCCGCAAGACAAGGGGATTTTACCTTGGCCGTCGATCCGGACGGTTCGGTATGGGCGTGGGGCAATAATGGTAAAGGCCAGCTTGGCGACTGAACCACGGAGGACCGGTCCACGCCGATGAAGGTCCCCCGCCTCGATTCAGCGGCAGCCGTTGCCGGGGGGTACGGGCATAGCCTGGCGTTAAAAAAAGACGGAACGGTGTGGTCGTGGGGGCTGAACAATTGGGGCCAGCTCGGTGACGGAACGACAACGGACCGTTTGACGGCGAAACCGGTGCCCCGCCTGACATCGTCGGTTTCCATCGCGGCGGGCTATGGCCATAGTTTGGCGTTAAAAAGCGACGGGACCGTCTGGGCGTGGGGTGAAAACGGCGGGGCGCTCGGAAACGGAAGCGCTGTCAACAGCTCCGTCCCTGTCCGGGTGTCCGGTCTTGATTCGGCGCTCGCGATCGCCGCGGGCGACAACCACAGCATGGCCTTAAAGCGCGACGGGACGGTTTGGACGTGGGGAGATAACTTTAACGGCCAGCTTGGGGACGGAAAAACGTTCGAAATGCAGCATAACTCGCTCATTCCCGTCCAGGTAACCCATCTGGCTTCCGTCATCGCCGTCTCTGCGGGAAGCTTTCATAACCTCGCGTTGAAAAGCGACGGCACCGTATGGGCGTGGGGCGATAATTTCAGCGGCCAGCTTGGGGATGGAAGCACAAACGGCTCCGCAGTTCCCGTTCAGGTCTCGGGTCTGGATTCGGTCGTTGCCATCGCTGCGGGCGATTCCCAAAGCCTCGCCTTAAAAAGCGACGGCACGTTATGGGCATGGGGGAACAATTCCGAAGGCCAGCTTGGCGATGGAACGTTCACCGACCGGTTAACGCCCGTCCGGATTACGCATTTGCCTTTGGCGCGGTGAGGAAGCCATCGGTTCTTTTTGATGGAGGAGGGACTTATCCGTGAATCGTTTGTACCGGATTTTCAGTATCGTGAGCTTGATGATCTTTCTATTTGCCAATTCGGCGGCTGCACAAGATAAAGGACTCGGAAAGCGACGGAACCGTCTGGGCATGGGGGGATAATTCCGACGGTCAGCTCGGCGACGGGAAGACGACGACGGGCTGTCACCCGTCCGGATTACCCGGCTGCCTTTATAGCGGCAAGGACAGAACGGGAAATCATCGTCGCTGCTGCACAAAGCAAGTCAAAGCCTTGAGGGGTTGTCCTTCAAGGCTTTGGCATGCCCAACGCGAACCGGTTATCCGGTCATTCTGTTTCATCCAGGGGAGGCATACCAATCGTGAATCGAATCTATCGAATATTCGGTGCCGTCTGGTTCATTTCTTTTCTTATTGTTCATTCGGCGGCCGCTCAGACGGACAGGCAGCCGGGAGAAGCAAGTCTATTAGCCGGCACAACGCCCGGACAAGCCGCCGGTCCTGGCGGTACCGCCGCGGTCAGCAGCAGCGGCAGTCACAGTCTTGCGCTCCGGAACGACGGGACGGTGCAGGCATGGGGGGCGAACGATTTCGGCGAGCTTGGAGATGGAAGCGCTTTATTATACCGGACCGTTCCCGGCCCGGTTCCTGGCCTTGAGGACGTAACGGCCGTCGCCGCGGGAACGACGCATAATCTGGCGCTGAAAAGCGACGGAACCGTCTGGGCCTGGGGACGGGATACTTACGGCCAGCTGGGCGACGGAAGCGGCTGGTCTTGGGAAAAGAACTATAACGGTCCGCACAGCGACCGGAACTTCGTGGACCAGATCCATCCGGTTCCCGGACAGGTGCAAAATCTGGATTCCGTCATTGCCGTCGCGGCGTCAGATGCATTAAGCCTTGCGCTGAGAAGCGACGGGACGGTATGGGCATGGGGAGACGCCCAGCCGTTCGGTCTTGGCATCACGGCCGTTCCCGCTCCGCTGCCGGGTCTCGATCAGGTCGTTGATATCGCGGCGGGCAGCGGCTATATGCTGGCGCTGAAAAACGACGGGACCGTCTGGGCGGCGGGATACAATACGCTCGGAGAATTGGGCGTCGGAACGGCGGTAGATCATCCCGCTCCGGTCCGGGTAACCGGTCTGGATTCGGTGGTATCCATTGCCGCCGGCGGGCTTCATAATCTGGCGCTCAAACGGGACGGTACGGTATGGGCGTGGGGCAGCAATGCGTGGGGAGCGCTGGGGGACGGAAGCACTGTGGCGCGGTACGTTCCCGTGCAAGTATCGGGACTGGGTTCGGTCGTTTCCATCGCCGCAGGCAGCGATCACAGCCTTGCGGTAACTAGCGACGGATCGGCATGGTCCTGGGGAATCAATATTTTTGGCCAGCTGGGGGATGGGGGCACGGCGATCCGAACCGTTCCCGTCCGGATACAAGGTATCGGCTCGATCCGGGCCGCGGCCGGAGGGGAAAGCCACAGCTTGGCGGTCGGACCGGACGGGCGGGTATGGGCGTGGGGCGCCAACGGGCTCGGCCAGCTTGGCGACGGCACGACGACGACGCGCTTGACGCCCGTGCCGGTCGCGGAATTGCCCGCGCCGTCCGTCGACCGGACGCCGCCCGTCACTGCAGCGGTACTCGACCCGGCCAGCCCTAGCGGCCGGAACGGCTGGTATACGCAGGACGTCACGGTGACCCTCTTCGCCAAGGACGATGCATCCGGCGTGAGCGCAACGGTCTACCGCATCAACGGCGGGAACTGGGGCCCGTATACCGGACCTGTGACGGTTAATCGCGACGGGGCCTATACGTTTGAATACCGCAGCACGGATCATGCGGGAAACGCCGAAGCTCCCCGGCAGATCGGCTTCCTTGTCGATCAAACGGCGCCGGACTTAAGCGTTCAGCCGGCTAGGACCGTTTTTCGGCCGCAGAGCCAAATGCAGTTTCCCAAAATGACGATCAAGACGTCCGATGCCGGATCCGGGGTCGACTCGGTCGTGCTGACCGCCATAACGTGCAGCATGCCGAACGACGTTCATGGCGGGAAGCGAGCGGATAAGGGGCCCGGCCCGATGACAGAACGGCCCGGAAGCAGGAACGGTCGCGTCTGCGCCATCACGTATACGGCGACGGACAAGGCAGGCAATCGGACGAACGCCACGGTCGCAGTCCCCGTTCAACCGGCCGATTGAATCGGCGGCGGACCAAGCCGTCCGGAACGGCCGTTATTCGGCCGAAGCGGCCTGTTTGAAATAAGCCGCGAGGTCCCGGCTGCCGTAACAAGGCGCCGCCATATCGCGGGTCATGACATGATAAACGAATTCGAACGCGCCGGCATTACCCGGGCTCAGCCGCTTCATGACCGGGATAACCGGCCTTATCAGCCATGCCGGAACGGCTGCGATCCGTTCCGGTTTGCCGGCCGCTCGGAACGCAAGCCCTGCGATCTGCCGGTGGGTCAGCATTTGCGGACCGCCCACCGGGAGCTCCGCATTGCCGGCTGCCAATCCTTCGGCGCAAAATGCAGCCAGATCGGCGCCGTGGATCGGATTCATTTTCCGGTCTCCCGTTCCGAACAGGTAGACGCGCCCCTTGCGGGCCATTTGCAGAAAATCCTCCATATCGGAAAAATAGCCGGTCGGCCGAACGACCACATGACCGAGCTCCGACTGCTTCAACCGGCGGACGAATCGTTCCTTCGCGGCGGTCAGCGAGCCCGGTATCTCGCCGCCTTTAAACACGGAAATGTACATGAACCTGTCCGTTCTTTCGCTTGCTTCGGCTTCCCGCAGCACATTCAGATTCCCCTCGTAATCGACATCCATATAAGTCGCGCCGTCTTTTTGACGCGTGATGCCGATCGCGGAGATGACTGCATCCACCCCGTCGCACGCCCCTTCAAGGGTCGAAGGCTTCGTCGCCTCGCCCTTGAAGACTTCGTCCGTATACGACCGGACGGACGGGGACCCGTGCGGCCCCGGCTGGGCAAGCGATTCCGGGTTTCTCGCCAAAGCCCGCACCCGATAACCGCGTTCCTTCATCGCCTTGACCAAATACCGTCCCAAATATCCGGTAGCGCCGGCTATCAGCACCGTTTGCATTCGTCAGCCCCTCTTCCGGTTTTTTCCTATTGTACCACTTGCGGGTTCATCTTACCTGCCGATTCTGTTATCATAGACGGATAAGAAATAGCGAAAAGGAAGGTCGGACGGCATGAGCGTTAAGCTGACGGAGCGGGTGATCAAGCTGCTGTGCGGGCGCCGGGCATTCGAGGAAGGCGAGGCTTGCGTCCGGGCGGACAAGGTTACGCTGACCGGCAGCGATCCGGATGCGCCGGTCTACGAGGCGGCGGTTGCAGGGCGGGGGCGGGCGATAAGCCGGGTCACGGTCGAAATCGACGGCGACGGGGACGTCTATGCGGACTGCGACTGCCCGGCATTTTGCGGTTCGGGCGTCTACTGCGGGCATATTGCCGCCGTATTGATATACCTTCATGACCGGGACAACGGCAGCCGGCCACCAATCCGCGCGGCCTTGCCGCCGCTTGAAACGCACGAAGACTTCTCCGGCAAGCGGGACCGCCGCGAGCCCCGGACGACCGGCGCTTCGCAGCCGGACGGGGCGGCAGCGGCGGAACGCCTCCGCGCGGCACGCGACGCCGAGCTCGTCAGCGGCCTCATCGGCCTGTTCGGCGATCGGCCGCTCCGCCCGAGCGGGGCGGGAGCGTTCGTCGATACGCGCGAGCCGCTGAAGGCCGAATTTACGCTAAGAACGGTGCCTTCCGGCGGCCAAACGATGTTCGGCGTCGAAATGAAAGCCGGGACGAAGCGCCTTTATCCGGTGTCCAACATCGCCGATTTTCTCGAAGCGGTCAGCCGGCGCGAGCCCTTCACGGTCTCCCGGCATTTTAGGTACGAGCCCGGGATGTTTTGCTTCGGAAAAGAAGACGATGCGGTGCTCCGGCAGCTGGTTGACATCGCGCAGAACGAGTCAGTGTTTCGCGAGCCTGCTGCCGGCCGTTACGCCGCGCGGCCGTCCCGGGCGTCCGGCAGCAGGCTGCTGCTCGTTCCCCCTTTCGCCTGGGAGCCGCTGCTCCCGCTGCTCGCGGCCGTGCCGTCGGCAAGGCTGGAAACGCCGGATGGCACGGCCGAAGGGATTCGCGTATCGGACGAGCCGCTGCCGGTCCGCTTTGAATTCGGAGAAGCGGAGCCGGAGCCGGACGGGCAGGGGGACTGCACGCTGGAGGTGCACGGCTTGGAGACGCTGACCGTGATGGAGCCGTACGGCGTCGTCCTGTTCGCAGACCGGCTGCTGCAGCCGGGGGCGGAAGCGTGCAGGCGGCTTGCGGAGCTGAACCGGATGCTTGCAGGCGCCGGCATACGGCACATCCGGGTCCCCGCGAAAGACGCCGAGCTGTTTCTGGAGAAGGCGGTTCCGGGCCTGATGAAGCTCGGCAGCGTTCGCATCGCGGCGTCGCTGTCCGAAAGGATCGTCCGGCTGCCCCTCAAAGCGCGCGTCTATTTGGACCGGGTCCGGGACCGGCTGCTGGCCGGGCTGGAATTTCAGTACGGCGACATCGTCCTGAACCCGCTGGACGGGAGCGGCCGGCAGCGCGGCGAGGAACGCATTTTGATGCGGGACGGCGAACGGGAGGAGCGAATCCTCGGGCTGATGGACCAAGGGGACGCGGTCAAAACCGAAGGCGGCTATATTCTGGCCGGCGAAGAAGCGGAATACGAATTTCTGTACCGGATCGTGCCGGAGCTGGAGAAGCTGGCCGATATCTATGCCACCTCGGCGGTAAAGTCAAGGCTGCATGCCGGCCGGCCGCCGAAGGTGACGGTGGAGGTCGACGAACGGACCGACTGGCTGGAGGTGCGATTCGATCTCGAGGCGATTCCGCCGTCGGAAATCCGGGAGGTGCTGCGGTCGCTTGAAGAGAAGCGCAGGTTCCACCGGCTGCCGAGCGGGGCGCTGATGCCGCTCGAGACCGCCGAGCTGCAGGCGATCGCCCGCGTCCTGAACGAGCTGGGCACGCTGCGCGGCGGCATTCCGGGCATGGACGCCCCCGGCGTCTTTCGCCTGCCGGCGCACCGCGGCCTGCGCCTGATCCATTCGGACCTGGAGGGCGGCGCCGTCAGGCTCGGCAAATCGCTGCGCCGCCTGCTGGACGACATGCGCAGCCCGGACAGCCTCGATTTTCCCCTTCCGGACGGGCTGAAGCCCGTGCTCCGGGACTACCAGCGGCTCGGCTACCAGTGGCTGCGCACGCTCGCCCATTACCGCTTCGGCGGCATCCTGGCGGACGATATGGGCCTCGGCAAAACGGTGCAAAGCATCGCCTTCCTCGTCTCCATGCTGCCCGAGATCCGTGCGCGGAAGCAGCCGGCGCTTATCGTCACGCCCGCTTCCCTGATGTACAACTGGCTCGGCGAGCTCGGCAAATTCGCGCCCGAGGTGCGGGCCGTCGTCGCGGACGGCGGCAGAGCGGAGCGCGGCCGGGAGCTGCGGCGGGCGATGGCGGAGGCGGATGTCGTCATCACGTCGTATCCGCTGCTGCGCAGAGATGTGGAGCGGTATGCGGAGCATCGGTTTCACACGCTCATTCTGGATGAAGCGCAGGCGTTCAAAAATTACGCCACCCAAACGGCGCAGGCGGTCAAGGCCGTGTCCGCCGCGCACCGCTTTGCGCTGACCGGAACGCCCGTCGAGAACCGCTCCGAGGAGCTGTGGTCGATTTTCGATGCGGTGTTTCCGGAGCTGTTCCAGGACAGGCAGTCGTTTCTCGACCTGTCCCGGGAAGCGGCGGCGAAGCGGGCGCGCCCGTTTCTGCTGCGCCGTCTCAAGTCCGACGTGCTGTCGGAGCTGCCGGAGAAGATCGAGACGGTGCAGTCCTCGAAGCTGCTGCCGGAGCAGAAGAAGCTGTACGCGGCCTACCTGGCGCAGCTGCAGCATGAGACGCTGAAGCATTTGAGCGAGGACGGCTTTCAGAAGTACCGGATCAAAATTTTGGCCGGACTGACCCGGCTCCGCCAGCTTTGCTGCCATCCCGCTCTGTTTGTGGAGGGATACAAAGGCGGCTCCGCCAAATTCGAGCAGCTGCTGGAGATCGTGGAGGAATGCCGGAGCGCGGGCAAGCGGCTGCTCGTTTTCTCGCAGTTCACCTCCATGCTGCGGCTGATCGGAAGGGAGCTCGGCGTGCGGGGCGTCCCCTTCTTCTATCTCGACGGCGAGACGCCAGCGGACGAGCGGATCCGGCTGTGCGACCGGTTCAACGCGGGCGAGCGCGAGCTGTTCCTTCTCTCGCTCAAGGCCGGCGGAACCGGACTGAACCTGACCGGTGCGGACACCGTCATTTTATACGACCTGTGGTGGAATCCCGCCGTCGAGCAGCAGGCGGCGGACCGCGCGCACCGGATCGGGCAGCGCAGCGTCGTTCAGGTAATCCGGCTCGTGGCGCAGGGCACGGTGGAGGACAGCATGTACAAGCTGCAGCAGCGGAAGCGGAGCCTGATCGACGAGATGGTCGCGCCGGGGGGCGGAGACGAGCTGTCCGCGCTCGGCGAGCGCGAGATCCGGGACATTTTGCAGCTGGAGCAGACGGGAGAAAAGGGGTAAGCCTCCGTTTTCATTCGTATTCATGCATAGGCCGGGGTAACGAGAATAAATAGAAATAGAACGTATTCCAACCGACATCGGCGTAGGAGGCAACAGCATGCGGAACAAATGGCGCAATACCCCGGCTGCGTATGCGCTCGGCATGTTTGCCATGATGGTGCCGAGCCAAGCGTTCAGCTCCTTTTACAGCTATTATTACGTGGATAAGCTCGGTCTCGGCATCGGGCTGGCCACGCTCGCCCGCACGATTTACATGATTTGGGACGCCGTTAACAATCCGCTCGCCGGCTACTGGTCCGACCGCACCGATACACGCTACGGCAGGCGCAAGCCGTGGATCATAGCCGCCGTGCCCTTCATGATGCTGACCTTCATCATGATTTTCGCCGTGCCGCCTGGCTTGCGGGGGACCGGGCTGTTCTGGTGGTTTCTCGCCGCGCTGATCCTGTTCGAGGGCGTCGCGACGATTCTCTGGGTCAATTACGGCGCGCTTTTCCCGGAGCTGTTTCGCGGCAACCGGATGCGGGCGAAAGCGTCCGCCGTGCAGCAGGCGTATCAGATTGCGGCGCTGCTGATCGCCACCGCGCTGACGCCGATTTTGTTCGGTGCGATCGGCTTCGGACCGATGGCCGTCCTGTATTCGCTGGTGTTCGCCGCCGCGATGCTCCTGTGCGTTCGGCTGGTCGAGGAAGACAAAGAGTCGCGGCGGGAGCAGCCGCTTCCGCTGCTTGAGGCGTTTCGCGCCACGCTGACGAACAAGCCGTTCTGGCTGTTCAACATCGCCAATTCGTTCGCGCAGACGGTCAACGGTCTGCTTGCTTCGATCATCCCGTTCTACGCCAAATATGCGCTGCACATTCCCGAATCCCAGGTCTCGCTGCTGATGGCGTCCATTTTCGTTTCCGTCATTCCGCTCGTGTCCGTCTGGTATATCATCGTGCGCAGGCTCGGCGGATTCCGCAGCTGGCGCCTGTCGCTTATCCTTTACGGCTTGTCCGCCGTTCCGCTTTGGTTCGCGGGTAACCTGGCTGAGGGAATTGCGGCGGGCATCGCCATCGGCTTCGGCCTTACCGGATTTCTCGTCACTCCGAACGTGCTGAGCAGCCGGATCATCGATCTCGACGCGGAGAAGACCGGCCGGCGGCGCGAAGGCATCTATACGGCGGTGAGCGGTTTTATCACCCGCTCGAGCGGGCTGATCTCCGCGCTGGCCTTCTGGATTGTCGGCATCCTATTCGGCTATGTCAGCGGCGAAAATCCGGGCCCTCATGCGGAGACGGCGTTCCGCGTGCTGATCAGCGCCGTGCCCGTGCTGCTGCTCGCCGTATCGGTGGCGATTTCGCTGTTTATGCGCGACTTTTCCGAAGAGCCGGTGCGGACGGAGGCGGAAAGCTGAACGCCTTATTCAATAAGTCCGGTGCCGGGCACTGCCGTTTAACTATGTGACGCAAAGGAAGGGATTCGCCATCGCAAACGGACAACCATTGAAGCTCGGCGTGCTGGACCTCGTTCCCGTCTTGAACGGGGCGGACACTTCCGCGGCACTGGAGCAGGCCGCGCGGCTCGCCCAGGCAGCCGAAGCACTCGGCTACGGCCGCTATTGGGCGGCCGAGCATCACGATATGCCGGGATTGGCCTGCACGGCGCCGGAGGTGCTGCTCGCGCATGTCGGAGCGAGGACGCGGCGGATCCGGCTCGGGTCCGGAGCGCTGCTGCTGCCGCACTACAGGCCGCTGAAGGTGGCGGAATCGTTTCATATGCTCGCGAGCCTGTATCCGGGCCGGATCGACCTTGGCATCGGCCGCGCGCCCGGCGGCACGGCGCACGTCAGCATGGCGATGAGCGGCAACTTTCTGGAGCATGTCCGGGAGATGCCGGAGCTGCTGCGCAGCTTGACCGAGCTCGTCGGCGGACGCTACGAATACGAGGGCGTGCCCGTCACGGCCAGGCCGGTTCCCGCCGAGCCGCCCGAGCTGTGGCTGCTCGGCACGAATGCGCGCAGCGCCGGCTACGCCGCGCAGTTCGGAACCGGCTACGTGTTCGGCCAGTTCATGAGCGACGCGGGAGCGGAGGAAGCGCTGGCCGCCTACCGCGGCGGGTTTGTCCCGTCGCGGCTGTGCCCGTCGCCCCGCGTCATGATCGCGGTCGGCGCGGTATGCGCCGAGACGGAAGCGGAGGCGCGGCAGCTGGCCGCGTCCGCCGGCGCCCTGTTCCGCCCGGAGGGAGCCGGAGACTCGGCGGCGGACTCCACGCCGCTTCCGGGCGACTCGCCCGCCGGGGGGCCTGCCGAGGGCCGGAGGCTGCTTGCCGGCAGGCCGGAGGACGTGGCGGCGCAGCTAAGGGAGCTGTCGCGGCGGTACGGCACGGACGAATTCATCGTCGTGACGATGACCGGCGATTACCGCAAACGGCTCCGGTCGTACAAGCTGCTGGCCGAAGCGTTATGGGGCTGACGCGGCCGAAGCGGCTTGGCATCCGCGGACCGAAAAGCACGCCGGCGAATTTCTCGATTTCCATAAGGTCAGGCTGTCCAAACGGCAGTCCGGAATGCGTCTCTTCGCATCTCGGACTGCCGTTTTATGCTTGTGCGCCGGTTTTGGGAAGCTTTGCATATTCAGCGGTTACTTTTCCAAAATGATGCAACACTAATAACGCATGAATGTCCGCGGCATCGTTCACAGGCTTCCGTAAAGGAAAACCGGCCGTCCGAGGCCGATAAACCGCGTGCGCGGGAGCAAGAGGAAGCTTGCTCCGCAGCAGCCGGCGTAAACCGCCGTTAACGGCAGGCGGTTCGTTTCAAATCAATATATTGTGTGTTATAATAATTTTTATAACTATATATTGTGTTAATTGAGGGGAACGGAGGTTGTGACGGGATGGCATCCGGCAATGGAACGAAGCGTCTTGAAGGGCTGAGCGAGAAAATCTTTTTGGACCGTTACGCGTGGAAAAACCCGGATCCGAAGCAGGCGAAGCCGGGTGATATCGTGCTGGTCATGACGAAGGACGACCCGAAGTTTCCGGTGAAGGAGGTCGGGGAGGTCGCGGCGGTCGACGGCGGAGAAGCGACGATCCGGCTGCGGAATGGCCAAACGGTGCAATCTCCGGTGGAAAAGCTGACGCTGACGATCGAAGGAACGCCGGAGGAAATGTGGGACCGGCTGGCGGACTCGATCGCTTCCGTCGAGCGGACGGAAGAAGCGCGCCGGCTGTGGCGGGAGCGGTTCCGCTTCGCGCTGGACGACTGGAAGCTCGTCCCGGGCGGGCGGATTGCCGCCGGAGCGGGCGCGAGCGACGAGCTGACGCTGTTTAACTGCTACGTCATTCCGTCGCCGCACGACAGCCGGGGCGGTATTATGCGCACGCTGACGGAAATGACGGAAATCATGGCGCGCGGAGGAGGCGTCGGCATCAACCTCTCCTCGCTGCGGCCCCGCCGGGCGGTCGTCGCCGGGGTGAACGGCTCTTCGAGCGGCGCGGTGTCGTGGGGCGGGCTGTTCAGCTACACGACGGGACTGATCGAGCAGGGAGGCAGCCGCCGGGGCGCGCTTATGCTCATGATGAACGACTGGCACCCCGACGTGCTCGACTTTATTACCGTCAAGCAGACGATGGGCCAGGTCACAAACGCCAACCTCTCCGTATGCGTCAGCAACGCGTTTATGAGGGCGGTGAAGGAAGACCTCGAGTGGGAGCTCGTGTTCCCCGATACGAAGGATAAGGCGTACGACGAACGGTGGGACGGCGATCTTGACAAATGGCGGCGAAGCGGCGGCAGAGTCGTTCCCTACAAAACCGTACGCGCCCGCGACGTCTGGCACACGATCATCGAATCGGCCTGGAAGTCGGCCGAGCCGGGCGTCGTTTTTATGGAATATTACAACGAGGTGTCGAACAGTTGGTACTTTAATCCTATAATAAGTACTAATCCATGCGGCGAACAAGGACTTCCGGCATGGGGTGTTTGTAACCTGTCGGCGATCAATCTGTCCAAGTTTTACGATGCCGCGCGGCACGACGTCGATTGGGAGGAGCTCGCCAAGGTGACGCGGTGGTCGGTACGCTTCCTCGACAACGTCATCGAGGCGACGCCGTATCATTTTGAGGAAAACGAGCGGAATCAGAAAAAGGAGCGGCGCATCGGCCTTGGTTCGATGGGATTGGCGGAGCTGATGATCCGGCTTGGCATCCGTTACGGAAGCCCGGAATCGCTGGCGTTTCTCGATAAGCTGTACGGCTTCGTCGCGCGCGAAGCGTATCTGGCTTCGGCCGAAATCGCCGCGGAGAAAGGCTCGTTCCCGGCGTTCGAGGCGGAGCCGTTCCTGCAGAGCGGCTTCATGCGGGCGATGACGGAGGCGTATCCGGAGGTCGCCGCGGCGGTGCGGGAGCGGGGGATGCGCAACGTCACGGTCATCACGCAGGCGCCGACGGGCAGCACCGGCACGATGGTCGGGACGTCGACCGGGATCGAGCCGTATTTCGCCTTTGAATATTTCCGCCAAAGCCGGCTCGGCTACGACAAGCAGTACGTGCAGGTTGCGCAGGACTGGAAAGAAGCGCATCCCGGCGAAGAGCTGCCGGACTATTTTGTGACGGCCATGGACTTGACGGCGGAGGAGCATATCCGCGTGCAGGCCGCGATCCAGCGCTGGGTCGACAGTTCGATTTCCAAAACGGCCAACTGCCCGAACGATTTTACGGTTGAGGAGACGAAGCGGCTGTACGAGCTGGCGTTCGAGCTCGGATGCAAGGGCGTCACCATTTACCGCGACGGCAGCCGCGACGTGCAGGTGCTGTCGACGGCGAAGGAGGAGAAAACCGGCGAATCCGGGCGGCCGGCCGGCTCCGAAGCCGGGGCGTCCGAAGCCGCACGAGCCGGCTCCGGTGCAAGCGAAGGCGAAGCCCGCACCAGTACCGAGACGCTTAGCGCCGGGCAGGCCGGCACCAATGCCGGGCCGGCGGGGAACGCAAGCGGCAGCTCCTCAGCCGCCGAATGGCCGGCAGTCGCTCCGGCCGGGGGCGAGTACGGCAGCTTCGCAGCCGCCGAATGGCCGGCAGCCGCTCCGGCTGCCGCAGTTCCTGCACCCGAGCCCGACGTCGTCGACAAGGCGTACCGGAACCGCCCGCAGGTGCTGCGCGGCGCGACGTACAAAATCAACACGCCGTTCGGCATGGCGTACATTACAATCAACGACCTGAACGGCTCGCCGGGCGAGATTTTCCTGAACGTCGGCAAAGCCGGCTCGGACGTGTTCGCCATGTCGGAGGCGCTCGGCCGCGTATGCTCGCTGTTCCTGCGCTACGGCGACCACGGGAACAAAGTGAAGCTGCTCATCAAGCATTTGAAAGGGATCGGCGGCACCGGCGCGATCGGCTTCGGCGCGAACCGCGTGGAGTCGATCGCCGATGCGGTCGCCAAGGCGCTGGAAATGCATGCGCAAACCGGCGAGCAGGCAGCTGCGATCGAATCGGCTGAACCGCATGGGGTCGCCGGTTCGGAGCTTGGCCGCGCCGCCCATGAACAACCCGCGCATGGAAACGAAGGCGGCCCGTTCCCGCTCGACTTGTGCCCGTCCTGCGGCGCGGCGGCGCTGCTTAACGCGGAGGGCTGCCGGACATGTGCCAGCTGCGGCTACAGCCGCTGCAGCTGAAGCGTATTTTTGATGCTTAAAAAATGCAAACAGGCCAGGCATAAAAAATGCCTGGCCTGTTTTATTTTACGGTGAAGCCGTTGTTAAACCGCCTAATCGTTTATCTTGATGAACCGGAAATTGGTTATCCGTCATTACCCGAAGGCAAATAAACGGTAAAAGTCGTACCTTGATCAGGCTCACTCTCGACCCGGATAAACCCGCCGTGGGCTCTGACAAAATGATGCGCTATCGATAATCCTAGCCCCGTTCCGCCCGTATATCGCGATCGGGCCTTTTCAACGCGGTAAAAGCGATCAAACAGGTGGACCAGCTCTTCGGCCGGAATACCGATACCGGTGTCGGTCACCGAGACACAGGTATAGAATTTATTCCGATCCAAGACCTTGTCTTTCATGACCGCCGATATTTTACCGCCCTCAGGCGTGTAGCGGATTGCATTCGTCAATAAATTAATGAACACCTGCGTGATCCGTCTCGCGTCGGCCATCACCGTTACCGGCCTTGCGTTCGAATCGAAACGCAATTCCAGTCCGTTTTCCTCAGCCTCCATTTTCACATCATCAACGATTTGTTCAAGTCTTGCCGATAGGTCGAGCGGTTTGCAATCCAATGCCAAACGACCCGCCTCAGCCAACGATAAGACATGAAGATCTTCCACAAGCAGTCCCAAGCGGATCACTTCGTCATGGAGCCTGAGCAGCATGTCCGGAGGGGCGTACTGATCGGACTGTTGGGCATTTTCTAATTTGAGCTGCATGATCGAAAGCGGAGTTCGAAGCTCATGAGCGACATCCGCTACGAGCCGCCTGCGGGCGTCCTCAGCTTCCCGGAGGCGAAGCGTCATTTCGTTGAATGTCTGGATGACTTTGCCGTATTCGTCCTTGGATTGTACAGGAACGTTCACGTTCAGATCCCCCTGCTTAACGCGCTCGATAGCGGCAACGAGCTTTCTAAGCGGGATCGTCAGCACTCCTGAAATCCATAAACTGAAAAGCAGCCCGATTGCGAGGAAAAAGATTAAATTCTCAAGCCCGAATTTCTGCATCCTGCCTGAAACATACGTTTTCAACATCTCGATTTGTTCCCCGGGCGGTGCGTTCAAATAAGAGGCACTGATTTCTTCCTTACGAAATTGATCGAATAAAGATTCCATGTAAACCTGTTTGGTTACGGCATGAGCACCGCCGATAATAACAACGAGCAGTCCCATGCAAACAAATATTTTTTGGCGTGCCGTCAGCTTCATGATCGTTCGCCGAATCGGTACCCGAAACCGTATACCGTTTGAATATAACGAGGATTGGCCGGATCGTCCCCAAGCTTTCGGCGAAGATTCCGGATATGGGAATCCATCGTTCTTTCGTATCCCGTATACTCGTCCTCGAGTGCGACTTTTAATAAATGCAGGCGGGTGAAAACCATTCCGGGACGCGCAGCCAATGTGTACAGTATTTTGAATTCCGTCGGTGTCAGCTGGATCTCCTTGCCGTCCATGAATACCTGACATTTGGACTCGGAAATAATCAAGTTGTCTCTTTCCAACATCGACCTGTCTTCCGGTCCATGCAAGCGGCGAAGTAAAGCTCGGATGCGCGAAGAGAGCTCGCGTAAGCTGAACGGTTTTGTCAAATAATCGTCCGCACCGATTTCCAGACCGACGATTTTATCCGATTCATCCGATCGCGCCGTGACCATAATAATACCGCAATGCGAGGTTTGCCTTAATTCTCTGCAAACATCGATGCCGCTTTTCTCGGGAAGCATCCAATCGAGTACGACGAGCTCAGGCCGTTCGGACCGGGCAATCGCGAGCGCTTCCTTGCCGGTACAGGCGGTCAATACCCGAAACCCTTCACGCTGCAGGTAGGTGTGCATCTCCTCAAGCATTTCCGGTTCGTCCTCCACAAGCAACAATTTCGGATCCATTCCAATCACCTCTTTCCAGTCTGCTCCCAGTTCGAGGATACACCGCTTACCGCAAATTATAACGTGAATTAACATGCTCATGAAGGAATCCGCACAAAAAGAAGAAGATCTGCATAAGTTCTCGACATTTATTGTTTAAACTGACTGTGAAACGGGAGAAAAAGCCAACGAAAGCGAGGATTCAAAGATGAGCAACTCGTGGTTTCATTCATCGCTCGGCTGCCGCTTGCCCTTCGGGCGCCAAAATCAACAAAGAGGTGAAATTAACAAATGAAAATAAAGCTGGTTTCATTCATCGTACTTTGTGCATTTCTACTTGTGCCGACGATTGCGTCTGCTGCAGTGACCAACGGTAATGTCGGATACGGATTAACCCCCGGGCGGCTCTGGGCCTCGCTGGACGCGGTGGCGGGGCTGATCAGCGCGGTCATCGGCGGGCTGTCTCTGGCCCGTTCCGCCGGTCGTTTCGGCACCGGAAGCGGGCGGCGCGGGGCGATCGCGGCCGCGGTGACGGGACTGATCGTCATACTCTACGCTTTGCTGCATCTGATCCTATTTACAGGTGATTTCGGCTCTGGCGCCGGGCGAGCCGGAGTCATCATTGCCATCGTGGTGGGGCTGGCCGGCATGGTCCTCGCTGGGTTCACTCTGGCCCGCCCCAGCCGCACCAGCTGACCCGGTCCAAATCATTGTATGTATAGGAGGAGAAAGAATGGCCCCTATCAGGGTACGTTACATTGTCGACGATGCAGATGCGACAATCGCGTTCTACACACAGCATCTTGACTTCATTGTCAAAGCACATCCAGCACCCGGTTTTGCCGTTTTGCAGCGAGGTGATTTCAGCCTTCTTGTGAATGCCAAAAATGGTCAAGGCGGAGCCGCTCAAGCCATGCCGGATGGGCGAAAACCGGAACCCGGCGGCTGGAATCGGATTCAAATCGAGGTCGATGACCTGGACGGCTTGGTCGAGACCCTGCGTAAAGCCGGCCTGCGCTTCCGAAACGATATGGTCACCGGTTTTGGCGGCAAGCAAATCTTGCTGGATGACCCATCGGGTAATCCGATCGAACTTTTCGAGCCTGCAGGCAAATGAATGTTGATGTGTTTGTGTTAATAAAGGAGAATCGACTTGAAGGATCGAGCACTCATCCCGGCCGTGGACAGAGCTAAGCGAAGCACGAAGCTCCTATTTGATCGTGGTGAAATTGGTTGACCTTCTGAGAAATACGCTTGGGAGTAATGCCGGAAAATTGTTTGATATCTCGAATAAAATGCGATTGATCGTGAAAGTTGAGCGCATAAGCAACATCGCTTAACCGCACGTATTTTCCGGTATCCATTAACCTTATCGCTTCGTTAAACCGTTTCACCCGAATATAAAATTGCGGCGTAACGCCGACCGTTTGCATAAACCTTTTTTCAAGCTGCCGTTCCGATAGATTTAAATGTCCGAGCAAATCTTTTACCGTGACTGCATAAATGTTGTCCTGGATGAAACGCAGGCCTTCTTCAACCAAAGCATCCCTGGTTTGGGCATGCCGCAGCCTTGCAGATAAAAAAGCGGACATCAGCTTCACGCATTCTTCGCCGCTCTTTGCATCGATCAATTGCTCGTTAAGCTCTTCTCCTGCGAAATCAGGATACCATCGATTTGAATTGGTCAGAACGGACGCGTCCATACCGAACAGCGATTTGAGCGCATGCGGTTTCAGTACGGCTTGCACCGTTAGGAACGGCCCGCTGTTGAAATGCATGACCGCAAGCTCCATGGAGAAATAAAGTCGGCAGATGTACGATGCGTCCGGAGGCGGTGACGATACTTTTAATGGCCGAATTCCCGTTAAGGTGCTGAAATACAAGACCGGGCATGCCGTTTGGACATACTTTGATCGCCACTCCTTCCGAACCTGCGTATTCCGAAAATCGAAAATACTCCACATCGCTTTCAAGCCTTTCTGGAGGGGGAACATGCCGAAAGGTAATCGATCTCACGACATCGCGAATAGGAGGAGAAAAAATGAGCAGGATCGTAGTGATCGAGCATCTGACGCTTGACGGTGTCATGCAAGGGCCGGCCAGGCCTGACGAGGATACCCGTGACGGCTTCGAAAACGGTGGATGGGGGATCGCCGGCAACGATCCCGTCATGATGCCGGTGCTTGGCGCGCGAATGGGCAGCGCGTGGTCGCTTTTGGTCGGGCGCACCACCTACGAGGACTTCGCCAAGGTTTGGCCCAACCAGCCGGAGCCGACCCCCTTTACCGAAGCACTTAACAATGTGGAGAAGTTCGTCGCCTCGACTACCTTGACGGAGCCGCTGCCCTGGATGAACTCCACGCTTCTGAAAGGAGATGCTGCCGAAGCAGTCGCCGAGCTGAAGAGAGTGCATAATAAAAACCTGGTGGTCTTCGGCAGCGGCGTGCTGGTCCAGTCGCCGATGCGGCGGAACCAGGTCGACGAGTACGTTCTGCAGATTCACCCGCTGGTGCTCGGCAGAGGGCGCCGCCTGTTTCCGGACGGCAGCCCGAGTTCGCGTCTCAAGCTTGTCGAATCGGTAACGACGGATACCGGCGTCATCATCGCGACCTATCAGCCGGGTTAGGCATACTGAGCGGTATTCCGATTCTAAATTTCCGCCGCTGCTGTCATCATCCGAAACCATATACAGGAGCCGCGCGGCCCCGCTATTACGCATAACCGCATTCCCGAAAGCATTCGGGAGAGCGGTTATTTTATTTTGCGCTGAACTTATCGGGAGGGGGAGTCGATACAAGTAGTAGGGAGGCTAGAACGAAATGAGGAATCTTGTAATAGGTTATAGAAACGGTATATGGATACTCCTATTGGCATTTGTTACCGCGGCAATGGTTATTCCCGCCGTAAAAGCGAGAGGTGAAGGTACGATGCTGAAAACGGGAAATTATGTTTACAGCCCTGCAACGGACGGAGGCAATTCGCCCGATCTGAGGGCGACCGGGCTCATTTCTTCAGCCAATGGCGTATTGTTTGACGGAACGGCGGCTTATGCCGGCTGGATGGGGCGCGCGGGAGCGCCGTCGACGGTGCATGTGGTGATCGACCTGCTGAAGGACTACCCCCTGGACCGGATCCGCATGGTGATGAATTCGCCGAACAAATATTGGGGCTTTAAGGACATCACCGTCAAATTTCGTCCGGAGGCGGCAGCGGGTTATTTCATTGCGGACCGGCATGTCAGGCAGGGGACCGATTTGAATTACGCGGTATCCGTACCGATGCTGAACCGGACGGCCAGGTTCATCGTGCTGGACATCCGGCGGACGCAGCCGTTCCAGCATATTCCCCTTACGGAAGTCGAAATCTTCAGAGGCACCGGCGATGAAGGGCAGAATCCGACGCCCGCTTATAACGCGCAGCAATTGAAAGACGAGCTGAACAAAGACGCCCTGATCGCGGACCGGTACGGCCAATGGGCCAATGACAGCTGGCCGGGCAAAGTGACCTCCGACGCGCAGCTGAAGCAGGAATACGCGGACGAGGCCGCCGCTTTGGCGAACGCTGCGCGGGATCCGTCAATATACGACCAATATGGCGGCATCAAAAGCATCGGCCAATACGCGAGCACCGGGTACTTCAGGCTTCAAACAATTAACGGCAAATGGTGGTTCATCACGCCGGACGGGTATCCCTTTATCTTAAAAGGCGTCGACGCCGCAAGCCTGTGGGATTCCGGCTACAAAACGCTCGTCGAGGACGCGAACGGCAACCCCAGGCAGATTTTCGAGCAGCTGCCCGACCGGACGGCTTACGCTCCCGCCTATACGCGGGATGCGAACGGGGTCTATCTCAGCTTCGTCGTAGCGAACGTCATGAAAAAATACGGCAGCGATTTCGAAGCGAAATGGGAGGATATCACGAAAAAAAGGCTGATCCAGTGGGGGTTCAACGCCTTCAGCAAGTGGACGAAGCCGAAAAGCATCGCGTTTCCGTATATTCAAACGCTTCAGGATCCCCCGAATTTGAGGCGAATTTTGTGGACGTACGACGTGTTCGACCCGCAGAGCGAAACCATCATCGAGAATGCGATCAAGACCCAGCTTATCAATTCGCGGAGCAGCAAGTGGCTGATCGGTTACGTCTACGATAACGAAGCGGGCTGGGACTCCGAAGTCGTGGGGCAGGTGCTGAAGTATACGTCCGGTTCCCCGGCCAAAAGCGCATTTGTCGATTTTCTCGCGCAGAGGTACGGCGGCGATCTGGCCGCCGTCAACCGGCTTCTGGGCACGAATGCCCCAACGTTCGCCGCGCTGAAGGATATCCAGCTGAATATTACCCGGGTTCCCGCCGCAGATGTATCGGAATATATCCGCCTGGCATCCCGGACCTACTTTTCAATGATCCGGAACATTATTAAAAAATACGACTCCAACCATCTGTTCCTGGGCGCTTCAATTGTTCCGACCTGGCGGACCAGCTTGGACTGGGATCAGGCGGCTATGGATTACGTCGATGCGTTCTCCGTGGACAGCTATACGAGGAACGCCGATTGGATCGCGAGGTACGAAAAGTACGGGAAGCCGCTGCTCAATCTGGAGCACTCCTTCGGCTCATCCGACCGCGGACTTTCCTATATCAGCGCGCCTACGATGACGACCAGCATTGTGGACCGGGGTATCGCGTATCGCGAGTTTGCCGAGAGCCAGGCTGCCGATCCGCTCTTTGTCGGCTCCGGCTGGTACGCCTATTACGATCAGCCCGTCACCGGACGCCCGGACGGCGAGAACTATAACATCGGGCTTGTCAACCAGCAGGACCAGCCGTACACGGAGCTGGTGAACATCATGAGAGCCGCTCACGCCGGCTTGGAAAATGTCCATCTCTACGGGACGAACCTCGCCTTGAACGCATCCGCCGCGGCAAGCTCCTCCTATTCCGCCGCGTTCGCCGCCGGGAATGCGTTCGACGAGGCGGCCGGAACGCGATGGGCATCGAAATATACCGATAACGAGTGGATCTACGCCGATCTCGGCTCCGTCCGGGAGGTAAGCAGAGTAAGGCTGAGCTGGGAAGCGGCATACGGGAAGGCATACAACATCGAGGTGTCCGACGATACGATCAATTGGCGAAACGTTTACGCCGCCAACGCGGGAGACGGCGGCATCGACGACATCGCATTCGCGGTTGTCGCCGCAAGATATGTGCGCATGCGGGGCATTAAAAGGGGGACGCAGTTCGGCTATTCCTTATGGCGATTCGAGGTATACGCTCCGCCTGCCGCGAAGCTGGCCCCCGGACCGGTCAAAATCGAAGCCGAGAATTTCAGCTCGCAAATGGGGGTGACGGTACTTCCGTTATCGGCGGGCTCCGAAGCGATGAAAATCGGTTCGCTCCAGCCCGGAGACTGGGCGGCTTACGACGGCATCGATCTGACGGGGATGCTCAGCATCGATTTCAGGCTTTCCTCGGCCGCTTCGGGCACGATGCGGGTACGGCTGGAAAGCCGTACGGGTCCCGTAATCGGCACGTGCAGCGTCGTTTCCACGGGCGGCTTGCAAAACTGGACGATCACGAGCGTTCCGATTGCGCCGACCGTCGGCATCCAGAACCTCTACTTGACGTTTGAAGGCGCCGCGGAGCAGGAGATCGCCAATATCGACTATTTTATCGTCCGTCCGAATTAAAAGAACGATTGTCATTCCGGCCGCAGCGCCGGATATTTTTTTGCCGGATGCTTGTCCCGGGCGGTTCGTGACCGGCGCGCGGGGCGTATCTTTACGCCGCAACGGTTTAAAGCTCCAATTGGTCCCGCACGATCAGCGCCGCCCCGGTCACAACCGCGTCTTCCTTAAGCTCGCCTTTCGAAAACCGGGGCTCGTAAGCGGGGTAATAATAGGTGTTTTTCCGTGCGATCTCCGTTGCGGTCTCGTAATACATCGGATTCGAGTTAATCAGCGCGCCGCCCAGAAAAACGATTTCCGGATGGAAGACGTTAATCAAATTCGCGAGACCTACGCCGAAATAAACGGCCGATTCGCGAAACCATTCGCGTACGGCAGGCTCATCCGCCGCCAGCGCCTGCACGAGCACCTCGAAGCTCAGCTGCTCGGGCGAGACGCGATATTTCTCCGCCAGCGGGCTGTTCCCCATTTTCGCCTGGGTACGGGCCTGTTTCTCCAGCGCCTGCACGGAGGCCAGAGCTTCCAGCGCCCCGTAATTTCCGGCGGCATAGAGCCGCGGACCGTCGGTTTGAATGATCATCTGCCCGATCGACCCTTCCATATCGACCGTGCCGTGAACGATCTGGCCGTACGACATCATCGCCGAACGCAGGCTCATTCCGGCATGGACGTAAAGGGCATGCTGGATTTTTTCATGGCGGATCGACCACTGTTCCCCGATTAGCGCCGTATTCGCCCCGTTTTCGAGCAGGGCCCGAAACCCGGTTTCTTCTTCGAACATCCGGCAGATCGGAGCCTGCGCCCACCCTTTGGCCGGGAAGTACAGCGGATCCAGGATGACGCCGTTCTTCCGGTCCAGCGGGCCGACCGCCCCGATGCCGAGCCCGAGAATCCGGTCCGGTCCGATCCGGTGATCCTTCAAAAAGCTCCGCATCAGCCGGGCGGCGTATTCGACGAGCCGGGCGGGCGTAATCGATTCGTCCATCCGCCACCGGACGAGCGATTTCGGATTCATCTGCAAATCGAACAAGCCGAGCGTCGAAGTCAGCCTCGAAATTTCCAAGCCGAAAATATAGCCGTAATCCCGGTTGATTTTGTACAGGATGGGCCGCCTCCCGCCGCTGGAGGGACCGAGTCCGGTTGTTTCGATCAGCCCTTCGGCGAGCAAGTCCTCCAACAGCCGGGTCAGAGTGCTGCTCGTCAGCCGGCTGGACGACAGCAGCTCCGCTTTGGAAACCGTATCCCGGTCGGCAATTTGCTGATAGATGCGTTTTTTGAGTGAAGGAATCGATCGTTCCGGTTCGTTCATCATGAGTCCCCGCTTATCCGCGTATTTGAATGGGAAACATTCAGTTCGATTATAGCCCAACCTTGGCGGTTTCGCTATTTCAATCGGTACAAGGACGGCAACTTAATTTCAATTTGGATAAAAAAGCGGGTATTCAAGGAGACTTCAGGGACAATCCATGAATTTAACCGGGCGATTTATTTATTTTTTCTCTTTTTGAAAGAAAGTTCGTCTCAAAATGGATGAAAGATGATAAACTTGAAGGAGACGAACGTCGGTATTTTTTGAAGGGGGGCACCCGGTGCAGCATTCATTGAGAAGGTTTATAGATCCGGCCGAGCGGATTGCGAACCGTAAAGGGTATTATTGGTATGTCGTGTTCACGGTCTGTATCGGCGCGTTTATGGCGGCGCTGGATGCCAGTATCATCAATTTGTCGCTCCCTCTTCTGGTCAATCAGTTTCACGTTTCGATGCGCGATGTGGAATGGGTCAGCCTTGTTTATTTATTGACGCTGGCCTCCCTGGTCATTACATTCGGAAGAATCGCGGACATGGTGGGCCGAAAATGGATGTATGCCTTCGGTTTTCTCGTGTTTTTGATCAGCTCCGTGTTTTGCGGGTTGTCGGACAGCCTGCCGGCTCTGCTCGTGTCCAGAGTGTTTCAGGCTGTGGGCGCAGCAATGCTGCAGGCGAACAGCGTATCCATCATCACCGGCGCCGTACCGTCGGTTCACCGGGGCAAAGCGATCGGCATTCAGGCCGCCGCTCAAGGAATCGGACTGAGTCTCGGTCCGGTGCTGGGCGGAGCCATCCTGTCGCTCGGAAGCTGGCGCTGGCTTTTTTTCGTCAATGTGCCGATCGGCATTGCGGGGACGCTGCTGGCCGTGCTGCTGCTGCCGAAAGACGCCCGCAAACGGGGCAGGGAGCCGTTCGACATCTGGGGCTTTATGTTCCTGACGCCTGCGCTTGTGCTCTTGATTTACGTTCTCAATAAGGGAGCTGCGGCAAGCTGGTCTCCTTTCTATACGCTCTGCGCGTTTGCGTCGCTGTTGGCTTTTATGGCTTTCATCCGGGAAGAACGAAGATCGGCGCATCCGCTTCTGGATGTGACGTTATTTTTCAACCGCATTTTTTCCGTGGGAAATGTGCTCGGGCTTCTGTCCTTTACGTCGATGTACGGCGTTCTGTTTCTCAGCCCGTTTCTGATCGAAAGAATGTTCCACATCTCGACCTTAATGACCGGCCTTTATTTAGCGCTGGTGCCGGTCAGCATGACGTTCTTCACCCCGATTTCGGGCTATTTATCCGACCGCTTGGGGCCGAAGAAGCCCGCCGTTTGGGGACTGGCCGCGATTACCGCGGGATGCCTGCTGACCGGTTTCATTGCCGGCGGCCGCCTGGAGCCGCTGCTGATCGGCCTGCTGCTGACCGGGGCCGGAATGGGGATGTTTACCCCGCCGAACAACAGCAATGTGGTCGGCACGGTGCCGTTTGAGCGGCTGGGCGTGGCGGGAGCGACGTTAAATATGAGCCGGACGCTGGGCATGGGCATGGGCGTTACGATCAGCGGGCTGCTGTACCAGCTGTTTTCGAACATGTGGGATTCGGGCTCGGGAGAAAGCATCGGCGCGTTCCGGGCCGCCTATTTGTGTATGGCCGCCATCGGCATGATTGCACTGATCGTGCTGCTTTTGCAGAAGCATCAGGGAAGACGGTATTCGGACGAATACATTGAATATTATATTTGAATAGGATCAGGCGGAATGGGCCAAGCTTCAAAGGAAAACAAAAACAAAGACTGTCCGGAGACGACCTCGAAGGAGAGTATGAAGCTTGCGGAATACGTCAAACGATTCCAGGTTTATTCAGCAGCATTTGGCCAATGAACGCACCTATTTGGCGTGGGTTCGAACATGCATCGCCATTATCGGTCTCGGATTTTTGGCAACCGGCCTGTTGTTCCGTTCCAATATCGAGCATTGGATCTCGATGACTGCGGGCGTTGGAGCCGTGTTTTTGGGGATAGGGATCCTTGCGATGGCGACGAGGGATTTTTTCTGGAAACGAAAAGCCATCAACGAGGAGCGGTTTCGATCTCCCGCATTTATGATCGGGTTCGCTTTTTTCTCCCTGGGATGTATCGGCGCTCTGCTGGCCGTTTTGATCCTGATCTTGGCGGTCTAAGCCGAAAATGCGTTAAAAATGCGGACTGGACATTGAATAGTGCTATACTTTACGAAGAATGATAAGATTTTGATAGCACCATCTAAACAGCGGCTGGCTCAGACTCGAAAAACGAGTTTTGACTGCCGCTGTTTTTATGTCCCGTCCTATCTACCCATGTCACCCTGCAGGATCGCAAACGGCTTTTTCCTTCGAAAGACGGCCAGCACCGCTTTTCCGGCAATACGACGGTCCAACAGGCTCCGGGCGGCACGGCGATTTGGGTTGAGTTAATAGAGGCAGAAGAAAAAGGGAATTAAGCGCGGGAACCGAATATCTCAATATGCACAGCATGGAGTCAACCGGGTTAATAAAGGATTAACGCCAACAAATGAAAATACGCAAAGGGGCGGGGAAAAGATGCCTGAACCGGTAAACGGTAACTCGCAGCGCACTTCAGCAATCGTAAAGGAAAAGCCCAAGGGCCGGATTCTGGAAATTCTCGCTGCATCGACAAAGCTGGGATTGACGTCATTTGGCGGTCCCATCGCGCATTTAGGCTATTTTCGGGAGGAATACGTCAAACGCAGAAAATGGCTGGATGAAAAAAGCTATGCCGATTTGGTCGCCTTATGTCAATTCCTTCCGGGACCCGCCAGCAGCCAGGTCGGGATCTCCATCGGAATCATGCGCGGCGGACTGCTCGGCGGGATCGCATCCTGGTGCGGTTTTACCTTACCGTCCGCATTGGCCTTGATGATCTTCGCTTATGCGCTGAAAAACTACGATGCGGGTAATGCCGGCTGGCTTCATGGGCTAATGATCGCGGCCGTTGTCGTCGTCGCCCAAGCCGTCTGGGGAATGGCGCGAACCCTTGCTCCCGATCGTACTCGGGGAACCATTGCCATCTTGACGGCCATCATCACCTTGCTGTGGCCCTCCGCTTACGGCCAACTGATTCTGATCGCGGCGGCGGGGCTGTTCGGAAGGTTTTTTCTGCCGAAATCCGAGCTGCCGGAAACCCCTCGTCTTGGCTTGCCGATCAGCCGTCGTACAGCGGCTGCCGCCTGGATCGTCTTTTTCGGATTATTGATCGGATTGCCGCTGCTGAGACAAGCTGTCGCTTCCCATTCATTAGCGGTGTTCGACAGCTTTTTCCGGGTTGGCTCACTTGTTTTCGGCGGCGGTCATGTCGTGCTGCCGATGCTTCAAGCGGAAGTGGTGCCGCCCGGCTGGCTGACGGATTCCCAGTTTCTTGCCGGTTACGGAGCGGCACAAGCCGTGCCTGGCCCGTTGTTCACCTTCTCGGCCTACTTGGGAACGGTTATGAACGGGTGGCAGGGAGCGCTGATCGCGCTGATCGCCATGTTTTTGCCGTCCTTTTTATTAATTGCGGGCTCATTGCCGTTTTGGGATGCGGTCCGCCGCCGTCCCAATTTCCAATCGGTCCTGAAAGGGATCAACGCTGCCGTGGTGGGCATTTTGCTAGCCGCCTTGTTTAATCCGGTATGGATGAATGCCATTCATACCCCTTACGATTTTTGTCTTGCGGTTGCGGCATTCGGGCTTCTTATGCTGTGGAAGCTGCCGCCTTGGGTTGTCGTACTATTTTCCGCAGCGGGCGGCGCTTTGATCGCATATCTTTCCTAGAACAACGTCAGGGAGTTCCCAGGATCCGAATCATTTACGGCAGCATGCATCCGTTTGACGGCCGTCAAGATTATTTTCCTTCCTTCACGAACAATTCGATCCGCGCTTTAATCGCATCGCGAACGGCGCGGAACTGCGCCATGATTTCCTCTTCGGTACCCGTCGCTTTGGCCGGATCGTCGAAGCCCCAGTGCCATTTGATCACATTCGGGTTGGAGATGACCGGGCAGTGCTCGTCCGCATGGCCGCACAGCGTAATGACATACGCGGCCCGGTTCAAAATCTCGGGATCGATCACGTTCGATTCGTTGCTCGAAATGTCGACGCCGGCTTCTTTCATCGCTTGAACCGCGCGGGGATTGAGGCCGTGCGCTTCCAGGCCAGCGCTTTTCACCTCGTACACATCGCCGCCGATCGTATTCAGGAACCCGTCCGCCATTTGGCTGCGGCAGGAGTTGCCCGTGCACAGGAAATAGACCAGTTTCTTCTCCATGATTTTAATCTCCTTTTTATCGAGGGTTTAACTGATGATTTTAAGCCAAAGATACAGGCCGGTCAGCGTGATGAACAAGACCGGAACGGTCAGGACGATACCGGTTTTAAAATACGAGCCCCAAGTGATTTTGACGCCTTTGCGCGAGAGCACGTGCAGCCAAAGCAGCGTCGCCAAGGAACCGATCGGCGTGATTTTAGGCCCCAAGTCCGAACCGATGACATTGGCGTAAATATAGGCTTCCCGCAGCAAACCGGCCGAATTTGTGCCTTGAATCGCCAGCGCGTCGATCATGACGGTCGGCATATTGTTCATGATCGAGGACAGAAACGCCGCGATAAAACCGGCGCCAATCGTTGCCGCATACAGACCCTGCCCGCCGACCCGCTCAAATACCTTCCCCAGCTCATCGGTCAGGCCGACGTTGCGCAGGCCGTAAACGACGACATACATCCCGATGGAGAACACGACAACCGCCCACGGGGCTTCTTTGATAATCGTTCCGGTTTTGATTTCCGGACTTCTTCGGGCGACGAGAATAAAGACGATTGCTGCCGCGCCTGCAATGATGGAGACCGGCACATGAATATACTGGCTCGTTAAATAGGCAGCCAGCAAAACAGACAAAATAATCCAGGAAACCTTAAATAAGAACGGATCTTTGATCGCTTCTCTCGGCGTTTTGAGCTGGAGTAAATCATACTGCTTCGGTATTTTTCGGCGGAAGAACAGGTACAGTACAAGCAGGCTGGCCCCGACGGAAAAGAGATCCGGCACGATCATCCGGCTGGCATACTGCACGAATCCGATGCCGAAGAAGTCGGAGGATACAATGTTGACCAGGTTGCTGACGACAAGGGGCAGCGAAGCCGTGTCCGAGATGAACCCGCTGGCGATGACGAAGGGCAGGATCATCCGTTCGTCGAGCTTCAGCGCTCGCACCATGGCCAGCACGATCGGCGTCAGAATCAGCGCGGCGCCGTCGTTGGCGAAAAATGCGGCAACCGCGGCGCCGAGAAGGATGACATAGACGAACATGAGGCGTCCGTTCCCTCCGGCAAAACGCGCCATATGAAGCGCCGCCCACTCGAAAAATCCGATTTCGTCCAGCAGCAGCGAAATGAGGATGACGGCGACGAAAGCGAGCGTCGCGTTCCAGACAATTTGGGTCACATCCCAGACGTCATGGATGCTCACAACGCCGAAGATCAGGGCAAGAACTGCGCCGCCGATGGCGGACCAGCCTATATTCAGTCCCCGAGGCTGCCAAATCACAAAGATTAACGTAATCAGAAAGAGAACGGAAGCTAGTGCAAGCATAGAACCTCCATAGTTAGCAGCAGCTATTGGGTTTATGGGCATTCACGATTTCCTTCATGGACGGAAGCCGGCTCAAGATATCGTTTAAATACGGTTTGTCTTCCACATGAAGCGAATAATAAATCCATTGGCTGCGCCGGGTTTCATTCACGATCCCGCCGGTTTTCAGCTTCTTTAGATGCTGACTGATATTCGGCTGGGTCGTCTCGAGGATATCCACGATATCGCAAACGCACATTTCTCGTTCCTTCAGCAGGGCGACGATCGTTAATCGGGTTTTATCGGAGAGTAATTTTAGCCTATCGGCCATTTCAGCGATGGACGATTCAATGGAAACCACGTTCTGCACTCCTTTCCCTTGGCGAGTCTCTAACTCTCGCCCATTATATAATTGAGTGATTATATTATCAAGTGCTTATATTGTATACGGCAGCAAAGATAAACGTTGCGAATATATACTTGAATTTTTCAACTAAATGAAGTATAACAAGAACGAGGTGATTCAAGTGGAAGAAGTGCGGCTCCTGTTGCACCGGATATATCGGCATTTCGGGCTGTTAAACAAAAATTGCTGCTCGGTCGGAGGACATGATGTATCCCTGCTTCAAAGTCAAATTCTATACGAAATCGACCGTTCGCATCAACCGTCCATGCAGCAGATTGCGTTTAGTCTGGGGCTCGATATTACGGTATTCAGCCATCAAGCGCAAACGCTGATCCGCAAAAATTTGGTGGCGAAGCAAGCATCCGAGTCAGACAGAAGGGTGTACATTTTAAAGCTGACGACTGAAGGAAAGTTTGTTACAACGGTCATTAACGAGCAGATTCATGCTTATTTGGATCGGATTTTTGCCGGCATGTCCGAATCGGAAAGG
This sequence comes from Paenibacillus humicola, assembly GCF_028826105.1. Lineage (NCBI taxonomy): Bacteria > Bacillati > Bacillota > Bacilli > Caryophanales > Paenibacillaceae > Paenibacillus > Paenibacillus humicola. The sequence continues at coordinate 5,111,466 of NZ_JAQGPL010000001.1, read as the reverse complement.
GATACGGTCGTTCGCGGGTTAACGACTCTTAACGGAGCCATGGAGAAATTTCCGATTTGCTGCGAATAGCCCGGGAGAGAGCGGTGTTCTCTCTTTTACGAAAAACTTGAAATTTTCAACTAAAGGAGCGGTAAAACCATGTATGAGCAAGCAGATGTTGTCGTTATTGGCGGTGGTCAAGCCGGCCTCGCTGCGGGGTATCATCTGGCGAGAAAAAAAATTGCTTATATAATTCTCGAGTCGCAGGCACAGTCGGCTGGCTCATGGCCGAATTATTACGATCGTCTCAAGCTGTTCTCGCCTGCACGGTTTTCATCACTGCCCGGAATGAAAATGCCGGGCAACCCCGCCCGTTATCCTCATCGCGACGAAATTGTCCAGTATTTGCTTGCTTACAAGGATGCCTTCGACTTGTCCATTATCGCGAACCAACAGGTGCATAGCGTCAGGAAGGAAGGGAATCAGTTCGTCGTTTTTACGGCAGAAGGGAAGGCATTTCGGTCGAAGGCCGTCATCAACGCGACCGGATCGTTCCGCAACCCGTATATACCGGGCATAACCGGCCAGGAACGATTTCGCGGCATCACGCTTCACTCGTCCGAATATCGCAATCCCAAGCCCTTTGAACAGAAGCGCGTCGTCGTCGTGGGGCGAGGCAATTCGGCCGTCCAAATCGCGGTGGAATTAGCGGATGTCAGCGACACCAGCTTGGCGGTTTTAAAGCCTGTTCAATTCACGAAGCAGCGTCTTTTCGGTAAGGATGCCCATTTCTGGCTCCGGGTAACGGGATTCGACACATTCCCGTTTTGGCGGTTCGGTTTATCTGCTCCAAACCCGGGAGCTGTCATCGATCTTGGGAAGTATCAGGAGCGCTTGCAAGCGGAGAGGCCCTATCAACAGCGGATGTTCACGGCGTTTTATGAGGACGGGGTAATTTGGCCGGACGGGAGCAAGGAGAAAATAGACGCCATCATTTGGGCTACGGGGTACCGCCCGGGGCTTGACCACCTCCGATCAACGAGAGCGCTCGAACAGGATGGGAAACCTCTCCACACTGCAGGAGTCAGCATAAGCGAGCCCGGCTTATATTATGTCGGACTTCAGGGACAACGCTCATTCGCTTCGGCAACGCTGCGCGGCGTTGGAAGCGATGCAAAATACGTCGTTCGACAGCTGTGCAAGAAGCTTCAAAGCCGAAATTGAAAAAAAGCGGATTCCGAATGTGGTAGCAGAGCCTAAGGATGATTCGAAGCCGTTGGATTGGATGCGGGGACGGGCGTTGAATACTGCATTGCTTCGGCAGTAATCAAAGCAATCCGTCCTTGATTCCCTTTCGAATTGTTGCCTCTCCATTCGACATTGCGTACAAAGGCCCCGTTTTGGGATTATACTGTTCGTAAGGAATAGGATAGGCAAGAACCCGACAGGGAGGACTCATTATATGAAAAACGACACGAATGCGCCGATCTATTGGACGCAGCTTCAGCTTCAGGAATGGAATCTGCACCTTGCGGCGACTTCGAACGGGCTATGTTATGTAGGCTCTCCAAATAAGCCCTTCGGCGAGCTGGCCGATTGGGCCGCCGCCAAGTTTTCCGGCCGTCCGCTGGTCCGGGACGACGACAGCCTGAAGCCTTATGCCGGCGGGCTCGCCGAATATTTACAGGGGAAGAGCCGCGGCTTTACTCTCCCGGTCGACTTGACCGGAACGGCGTTCCAGCTTGACGTCTGGAAAGCGCTGCGGAATATCCCGTACGGACAGACGAAATCGTATTCGGACATTGCGCACGAGATCCAAAAACCGGCCGCTGTGCGGGCGGTAGGCGCGGCTATCGGCGCGAATCCCGTGCTGATTGCGGTTCCGTGCCATCGGGTCATCGGCAAAAACGGGGCGTTAACCGGCTATCGCGGAGGCATGGACATGAAAACAAAGCTGCTGGAGCTGGAATGCGGCGCCGTACCAGCAGCAGCCGGCAGCCTGCGGCGTGTCTGAAGCTCCGGCGGACGCATCAAACGCAGGACAGCTTTCAATGAACTCATTGGCCCGGTTCAGCCGTTCGAACGGAGGAACCGGCCGATCGGCCTCAGACTCCGCGGTGCGGAGTTTTTTGTTGATGGCGCGACTTGCGACTGTTCTAATGTCCCGGTTTCCAGCCCTCTCTGCCGTCGAATCGAGGATTTCCCGCGCCGCATGTTTCTCCCTTTTTTTGCCGTCGATACAGGTTTAGAGCGAATCAATCCCGTACATACTAGAAGCAAAGACTATGAATACAGAATATTCATATTTATCTGACAATTGAAAAATGCTATAATTACAGTTACAAAGAGTTGCCTAGCAGCCGCATAATTCGCCGTTTAGACGCCGTTCACGATTTCCACGGGCACGCACACACATGCGATACCGAGAGATCCGGATTGTGTCTATTTGCCGTTCTCTCGAATCTCTAAACCGAGGAGGAACCAAAAATGCTGTTTCTGGATAAGCTGGTCGACTACCGGGAGAAGGAGCATCAGCTGCATTGGGAAGGGACGTTTGCCGATTATGTGGAGCTGGTGCGGGAACATCCGGGCATTGCCGCGCTCGGTCACGAGCGCATTTACCGGATGATCGAATCCGCTGGGATTGAGGAACGCGAGGAAGGCCGCCGCGAATACAAGTTTTTCAGCTCCGCGCTGTTCGGCCTGGAGGACGATCTGCAGACGCTGGTCGAGGAATATTTCCGCCCGGCGGCGCAGCGGCTCGATGTGCGCAAACGGCTGCTGCTTTTGATGGGGCCGGTCAGCGGCGGCAAGTCGACGCTGGTCGCGCTCCTCAAGAAAGGACTGGAGCAGTTCTCGCGGACGGACGAAGGCGCCGTTTATGCGATCAAGGGCTGCCCGATGCAGGAGGAGCCGCTCCATCTGGTGCCGCACGAGCTGCGCGGTGATTTTCACCGCGAGTTCGGCGTGAAGATCGAAGGCGATCTTTGCCCGGTCTGCCGCATGCGACTGGAGACGGAATTCGACGGGCGGATCGAGAACATGCCGGTTACGCGCGTCCTGTTCTCGGAGGCCGGCCGCGTCGGCATCGGCACCTTCGCCCCTTCCGATCCGAAGTCGCAGGATATCGCCGACCTGACCGGCAGCATCGACTTTTCCACCATATCGCAGTACGGCTCCGAATCCGACCCGCGCGCGTACCGTTTTGACGGAGAGCTGAACAAGGCCAACCGGGGCCTGATGGAATTCCAGGAAATGCTCAAATGCGACGAGAAATTTTTGTGGAATTTGCTGTCCCTGACGCAGGAGGGCAATTTCAAGGCCGGCCGCTTCGCGCTGATCTCGGCGGACGAGCTGATCGTAGCGCATACGAACGAGACGGAATACCGCTCTTTTATCGCCAACAAGAAGAACGAGGCGCTGCACTCCCGCATGATCGTCATGCGCATCCCCTACAACCTCAAGGTGAGCCAAGAGGAACGCATCTACACCAAGCTGATCGAGCAGTCGAATATCCAGAACGTTCATATTGCGCCCGGCGCGTTGTGGACGTCCGCCGTATTCAGCGTCCTGTCGAGACTGAAGGAGTCGAAGAAGCCCGGCATGGATCCGGTGAAGAAAATGTACCTCTACGACGGTGTCGAAATGGACGGCGTCAACAGCGGCGATCTGCAGGAGCTGAAGAAGGAGTTCCAGGATGAGGGCATGTCCGGGGTTGACCCGCGTTACGTCATCAACCGCATTTCCAGCGCGCTGATCAAGGGCGACAAAAAATGCATCAACGCGCTCGACGTGCTGAAATCGATGAAGGAAGGGCTCGACCAGCATGCCTCGATTACGAAGGAAGAGCGTGAGCGGCTGCTGAATCTCATTACCCTCGCCCGCAAGGAATACGATCATAAAGCGCGGACGGAAGTGCAGCGCGCCTTCGTCTATTCGTTCGAAGAATCGGCACACACGATGCTGAACAACTATTTGGACAACGTCGAGGCGTACTGCAACGGCTTCAAAATGAAGGATCCGATCACCGAGGAGGAGCGGGAGCCGGACGAGAAGCTGATGCGCGCCATCGAAGAGCAGATCGGCGTGACGGAAAATCAGAAGAAGGCGTTCCGCGAGGAAATTTTGATCAAAATCTCGTCGCTGGCGCGCCGGGGCCGGAAATTCGATTATACGTCCCACGAGAAGCTGAAGGAAGCGATCGAGAAAAAGCTGTTCGAGGACCTCAAGGACGTTGTCAAAATTACGACCTCGGTGAAAAATCCGGACGAAAATCAGCTCAAACGGATCAACGAGGTTTCGGGGCGCCTGATCGAGCATCACGGCTACTGCGCGGTTTGCGCCAACGAGCTGATGAAATATGTGGGAAGTCTGCTTAACCGGTAAGCAACGAAAGCGGGGTGGATCCGATGCATGAACCTTTGTTCGTATTGTCACAGGAGGACTGGTCGCTTCATCGTAAAGGCGAGCTTGATCAGCAGCGGCATTCCCGCAAAATCAAAGAAGCGATTAAAAACAACCTGGCCGATCTGGTCAGCGAGGAATCGATCATTACGTCCCAAGGGGGCCGCATCCTGAAGGTGCCGATCCGCGGGATGGACGAGCCGAGGTTCCGCTACGATACGAGCGGCAAGAAGCAGGTCGGGCAGGGGAACGGCGGCACGCAGCCGGGCGACGTGCTCGGACAAGCTTCGCCGGGACAGCAGCCCGGGCAGGGAAAGGGCCAGGCCGGCGATCAGCCCGGCGTCGACTACTACGAGGCCGAAATTACCGTGGACGAGCTGGCGGAGCTCATCTTCGAGGACCTTCAGCTGCCGCGGCTGAAGCCGAAAAGCGAAACGGATCTGACGGTCGACGACATCCGCTTTAACGATATCCGCCGCAAAGGCATGATGGGCAACATCGACAAACGGCGCACGCTGATGGAAGCGGTGAAACGTCGGGCGCTCTCCGGTTATACAGGAGCCGGTCCGGATGAGCCGGCTGCGTCCGGTCCGAGGTACGGGGCGGCCGCAGAAGCGCGGTTCCCCGCTGCGGGCGGAGACGGCGTCCGGCCGGAGCCGGGCATGCCGGCCTTAATCACGAACGAGGATTTGCGCTTCAAGACGTGGGAGGATATCCGCAAGCCGCAGAGCTCGGCCGTCGTGCTGGCGATGATGGATACGTCGGGCTCGATGGGATCGTTCGAGAAATATTTGGCTCGCAGTTTCTTCTTCTGGATGGTCCGGTTTTTGCGGACCAAATACGAGCAGGTGCAGGTTTGCTTCCTTGCCCACGATACCGAAGCGAAGCAGGTCGACGAGGAATCGTTTTTTACGAAAGGCGAAAGCGGCGGCACGCGCTGCTCCTCCGTCTACGAGCTCGCGCTCGAGGTGCTGGAGAAGCAGTACCCGCCGCAGCATTATAATGCGTACGCGTTTCATTTTTCCGACGGCGACAATCTGGACTCGGATAACACGGCCACCGTCGGCCTGGTGCAGAAGCTGCTGGAGCAGGTGAACATGGTCGGCTACGGCGAGATCCGGCGGTACGGCCTGGGGGGAAGGCTGTGGGACTCGATGTCCCAGGTCGAGCATGAGGGCTTTATCCGTTCGGTGCTCCGGGAGAAAAGCGACGTGTACCGCACGCTGAAAGACTTTTTCGGCGAATCGGCTGCGGTGTGAAAGGGGAGAACGGCGGGTGAAGCAATTGGAATACGACCGGCTGGAGCAGGCGATCGGAGAGATTACGGGAATGGCGGCGGAGGAAGGACTGGACTTCTTCCCGATGCGATACGAAATTTGTCCCGCGGAGGTGCTGTATTCGATCGGCGCTTACGGCATGCCGACGCGGTTCTCCCACTGGAGCTTCGGCAAAGCGTATCAGCGCATGAAGTCCGAATACGATTACGGCCTCAACCGGATTTACGAGCTGGTCATCAACTCCGATCCGTGCTACGCCTTCCTGCTCGACCGCAACACCCTGTTGCAAAATAAACTGATTGTCGCCCATGTGCTGGGACACAGCGATTTTTTCAAGCATAATGCGATGTTCGCGGGAACCGACCGGAAAATGGTCGATCGGATGGCGGTATTCGCCGAGCGCATACGCGAATTCGAGCAGGCGTACGGGGCGGACGAGGTGGAGCTGATTTTGGACGCGGGATTGTCGATCCAGGAGCATGTCGATCCCCACCGCCGTTTCGGGCGCAAGGAAGGCTTCAGCGAATCGGAAGGCGGCAGCAAGGACGTCATCGGCTTCATTGCCGGCGGCAGCCGGACGCTGCAGGATTGGCAGCGCGAGATCCTGTACATGCTGCGCGAGGAGATGCTCTATTTCTGGCCGCAGATGGAGACCAAAATTTTGAACGAGGGCTGGGCCACCTACTGGCATCTGCGCCTCGTCCGGCAGCTCGAGCTCGGCGATGCGGAAATCCTTGAATTCGCCAAAATGAACGCCGGCGTCGTGCAGCCGGGAGCCGGAAGCCTTAACCCGTATTATTTGGGACTGCGCATGCTGGAAGCGATCGAACGCGAGGAAGGACGGGAAGCGCTGTTCGAGATCCGCGAGACGGAATCGGACGTCTCGTTCCTGCGGAACTATTTGAACCGGGCGATGATCGAAGAGATGGATCTGTTTCTTTTCCAGCGGGAGGGCGCCGTCTATAAAGTGACGGACAGGGACGCCGCGCAGGTGCGCGATACGCTGATCCTCCAGCGGACGAACGGGGGCTTCCCATATATTACGGCGATGGACGGCGACTATCACAGCCGGGGAGAGCTGCTGCTGGTGCACCGGTACGAGGGGCTTGCGCTCGACCGCAAATACGTGGACCGGACGCTGCCGCTGATCCACCGTCTTTGGGGGCGACCGGTACACCTGGAGACCCGTACCGAAAGCAATCATCCGCTTCGATACCTCTGCACGGGGCAATACGTAACGACGGAATGAGCCGCGATAGGCGAGGGGCGGGAACCCGGCAGGGTTCCCGCCCCATTTTCATTAGCGGCTTGATCGTCTTGTTCCGCCGCCGAAAGACGGCGTCAGGCCGGATCTAACGTTTGATTGCTTTCATGCCGAACAGGACGCGCAGGACGTTCAGCTTTCGGATCACGAAATGATAGAGCGTAAAGATAACCAGACCGACCGCCGTGACGAGAAAAACCAGTTTAACCGGGACCGGCCAGTTCAGCGCATAAATCAGGTAACCGGTCGTGACGATCACAGGCTGATGCAGCACATAAATCGGCATCGAGGCTTCCATGAAGTACGAAAGCGCCGGTCCGCGGGTGTTCTTCAAATAGCGGTCCGCAAGGAAGAAAATAAAGATCAGCCCGCACCAGCAGCTGACGGCGCGGTCGAACACGAAGAGCGCCGACAGAGCGGTTCCGCTTGCCGGAATGCCGCGCCACATCCAAAACATGAACGCGATCGTGGCGATAACGGCCGCAGTCCCCATCACCCCGCCCGTTCTTCGCACAAACGCCTTGAACGGCTCCTTGGAAAAGATATAAAATCCGCCGATATAGACCGGTAAATAAACCAGCAGCCCCCAGCCGCCCAAATCGGCAATGTCGTTGAACAAAGCGGCCAGCACGAACAACGATACGAGCAGGAGGGCAAAATGTCCCCATCCGAAAGCGTTCGGTTTTCCTGCATGCCGGGTTTTAACGAATAACGGCAGAGTCAGCAGCGAGAACAGAAGCAGAGCAAACAGATACCACAAATGCAGGCCGGTAAAAGCAAAGTTCCCCTTTCCGCCGATATCCAAATAGAGGCCGTCGAACATATGCGGAAGAAAATCAATCAGCGAGCCGTGGAATTGATGGTGGCTCGATTTTTCCATATAAACCTGCGGCGGCGATAACAGGAATACGCCGAATGCGAGCGGAATGCCAAGCCGCAGCAATCGTTCCTTCAGAAAGCTTTTCCCGTCCCTTTTTCTGAGCGAGTAATAAGCGCTGATGCCCGAAACGGCAAAGAAGACAGGCATCATCCAATTCACGACCAAATTCGTATAAGCGAAGATGTAGGTATTGTTCATGGAATTGTTTTTGACATGCCAAGGAAGCGGATTGAAAAACATGGAGCAGTGATACAAGACGACCACGAACGTCACGATAATCCGAATCCAATCCAAATCCGTTTGGCGCACGGTTCCGGCAGGTTGCACGGCCTCAGCCCCTCCGAATGAATATTCCTGATGCCAGGAATGGCTCCTTGTTCAATAAATCGTTCAATAAATCTTTTTTAACAGCTCGATCACTTCGTCCAAGGTGAGGCCGAAGGATTTGTAGTAGGAGGTGTCGCTTTCCATTTGCTTCAAAATCATATCATTGCGCATTTGAAGCATCTCCTCAGGAGAAAATTCGGCGACAAAGCAACCCTTGCCGGTAACGGTGTTGATCAGACCGCATCGTTCGAGCTCCTCCCACGCTTTCTTGACGGTGATGACACTGACGCGCAGCTCCTGGGCCGCCTGCCGAATGGGCGGCAGAACGTAGCCGCTTGGAAGCTCGCCTTTCAAAATTTGGGCGCTGATCTGATCGAATAGCTGCTGATAAATCGGTTTCTCTGAGGCGTTCGAAATCAATACGTTCATAAAATTTCGACTTTGAGGAATCGTTTCGCCGCAATCCGGTAAGCGATCAGGTTGAATGCCGCAAAAATTACGATTCCTGCGATCAGAATGGAGGCGTGAAAGGCTATATGTTTGGCGGCGGTAACATTGAAAATGTTGGATACGGACGGAATATCGATGCCCAGCCATTGTACAATTCCGGTAAAAAGCATGGCGGCTATAATGGCTGCAGCCAGTGCCCCGCCATATTTGTACGCCGTTTTGTAATACAAGGGAATAAAGACGATGTTGAAAATCGCCAGCATGACCATACAGAGTCCCCAGAAACCCATCGTCGGGGCGAAGAACAGGTAGGTGATGTGCATGTTCGAGTAGAGAAGATTATGAATCACGCCGAAAATCATCGCAAATCCGACGTGCAGAATCTCCAGGATGACAATTACGGCTATCCTCGCTTTCACCATATCTTTCTTGGTTACGGGCAGCATCGAGGTAAACGTCAGGTCATTGTGCATTCTAAAATTGCCAAACATGTTCGGGAGCGAGATCCAGCAAAAATACATCGGGACAATAAAATAGACCCAGCTGGGAATGAGCATTAACATCGCAATCAAAAAAGGGAAGACGAACATAATCGGCTGAATGCCTAATTTCAAATCCTTCATCACCAGATTATACATACGCAGGCTCCTTTTTCGCGAAGTAAATCATAATTTCCTCCAGATTCGGCGTGGTGGCGTTGATGCCGGAGGAAGGATCGAAATCTTGCGAGCGAATCAATCCCGTAAAGCCGAACGAATTGACTTTGTAGGAAATCATCCCGTCTTTCACCTGGTCCAGCTCGCTTTCATCACCGTTCAGCAAGCGATAAGACTGCTTAAACTCTTCTTTCTCGGCGCTGTTAATGATTTGTCCGTCCGCGATAAAAGTAATGAAATCCGCGCACTTTTCCAAATCGGAGGTAATATGGGTCGAGAAAAGAATACTGATCTCGCCGCCTGCGACAAGCTCTTGAAAAAGATCCAGCAGATCGTCTCTGGCCACCGGATCGAGCCCGCTTGTCGGTTCGTCGAGAATAAGAAGCTTTGCGCCATGGGATAAGGCAAGAGCCAGACTGTACTTGACTTTCATCCCCGTTGACAATTCGGCGACTTTTTTATTCTCATCCAATTTGAATCGTCTCAAATAACCGGAGTAGGCCTTTTCGTCCCAATTTTTATAGAAGCTCTTGATCGTATCGGTCAGCGTTTTGATCCTGCTGCGCGTATAAAAGTCGATGCCGCCGAATGCGCATCCGATTTCTTGCTTCAATTCGAGTTCGTGTTCGGCCATGTTCTTGCCCAGAATATGAACCTCTCCGCCATCGGTACGAATCATATTCATGATCGATTTGATGGTGGTGGTTTTCCCCGCTCCGTTGGCTCCGATAAAGCCCATAATATAACCCCGTTCCAGCTGAAACGATACGTCCCTCAACTGAAAATGGGGGTATTTCTTGTTTAAGTTTCGAATGTCTAATGCCAGCATACCGTACCACCTCGCAAAATTGTGTATATCGTATAACCACAATATAACACGGGTAAGTTTAGGAAGTCAATGACCAAATATTTTTCCAAAGGCATCCAAACATGGACCTTATGCCCGCGGCGGCGAGTGTTCAATTTTTGGAAAATTTTATCTTTTACCCGCTTATTATTTTAAAAGTTCCTCCTATTCTACATGTAGGTATGAATGGAGGAAACGGAGCATGAAGAAGCGGTTTTTTGCGCATGGCGTCTACGCGGGGAGCTTCGGTGCAGGGAGCAAAATGAAGAAATGGATTCGCGGCGATTCAGCGGCCGCATGGCTGTTTCTCGTTCCGAGCGGAGCCGGATTTGCGCTGTTTTACCTGATACCGTTTGTCAGAGCCGTATTCGATTCGTTTACGGACGGCACGGCGGACAGCCATTTTGCCGGATTGGCCAATTACCGCGGGCTGCTTGCGAGCGAGTCCTTCCGCAAGGCGGCGTCCAACACGTTTTATTTCAGCGCGGTTAGCGTTCCGCTTATCCTTGCGCTGTCGTTAGTTTTGGCGATGCTGCTCAACAAAAATCTGTATGTGAGAAGTTGGCTGCGAACCGCATATGTGCTGCCGCTTGTCGTTCCCGTCGCCTCGATTGTTCTGATCTGGCAGATTCTGTTCGATTGGAACGGCTCCGTAAACGCCTGGCTGAGCGGCTTCGGATACGAACGCGTGGATTGGATGGAGACCGATGCGGCCCGGGTGGTCGTCCTCGTCGTTTATTTATGGAAGAACATCGGCTATAACGTCATTTTATTGTTGGCTGGACTGCAGCAAATTCCGAAGGAGTATTACGAAACCGCCCAAATTGAAGGCGCCGGGCGTTTCCGGCAGTTTCGCAGCATTACGATGGTTTATTTGACGTCCGCCATGTTCTTTGTCGTCATCATGTCGATTTTGAATTCGTTCAAGGTTTTCCGGGAAACGTATTTGATCGCAGGCGATTATCCGCATGACAGTATCTATATGCTGCAGCATTATATGAACAATATGTTCGCGTCGCTGGACATTCAGAAGCTGACGGCCGCGGCAGCTTTGATGGCCGGAAGTATTCTTCTGATCGTCACGGGATTGTTTACGCTTGAACGCCGGTATCGGCGGTTCATGGAATAGGGGGAAGGAAGGGAGTGCCAGCTGCCAAAGGAGTGAAAAAAATCGCGTTAACCGTTGCCGCTGCTGCAATAGCCGTTCTGTTTTTGTTCCCGGTCGGGATCACGTTTACAAATTCGCTCATGACCGGGCAGGAAATAAGCATCGATTACGGGCCCATCGGGCAGATGAACGAAGAAGCAGCCAGGAGAGCGGCCTCTTTTTCGAATTTAAAGCTCGTGCCGGATCAAGTGACCTTGGAGCAGTATGGCAAAGTGCTGGCGGGCAGCCCGAAATATTTGATGATGTTTTGGAATTCGGTTTTTATGGTCGTGCCGATCGTCGCCGGACAAACGTTTGTCGCAGAGCTTGCCGCTTATGCGTTCTCCAAGCTGCGGTTCCATGGGCGGGATCGCCTGTTTCTCGTCTATGTATTGACGATGCTGATGCCGTTTCAAGTGACACTGGTGCCGAATTACCTGATGGCGGATGAGCTTGGGCTGCTGAATCGGGCAGGTGCGATGATATGGCCCGGCATATTCGCGCCTTTCGGCGTGTTTATGCTCCGGCAGTTCATGCTGGATATTCCGTATGCCTACATCGAGGCGGCCAAAATGGATGGAGCGGGACATGTGCACATTTTCGGCAAAATTATCATTCCGATGATCAAACCGGCCCTCGCTGCCCTTGTTGTTCTCCTGTTCGTCGATTACTGGAACATGGTGGAGCAGCCGCTCGTTTTTCTGGACGATCCGTTCAAGCAGCCTTTATCGGTCTATTTATCCAGCATCAACGGAGATACCGGGATTGCTTTCGCTGCGTCCATGCTCTATATGACGCCGATGGTGCTGCTGTTTCTGTACGCGGAATCGTATTTCGTTCAAGGCATCCAATTGTCCGGCATTAAGGGATAAGGTTTGCGAAGAGCGCAAATTTGGCTTTAGGCGAACTCTTACCATGCGCGAGCAGCGGATTTTTCAACGGAAATTTTGTAGCGAAATGCTTTTAGGAGGAGAAAGACCGGAGATGGAGCTGGCTAAAGAACCGGGTGTTCGCAGGCGCAAACGAAGCATTCAAATCGTGACCGCTGCGTTTATGGGGCTGTTACTCTTTTTTACGCTGTTCAGCAGCACGCTGCAAACGCTGACTTTGCCGAAGGTCATAACGGAACCGCTGGCAAGCGGAAGCCTTTTATTTACGATCGAGGGCAGCGGCACACTGCAGCCGGTCGCCGAAGCGAGATTATCGAACCCGGCCGGGTTGAGCGTCCGGAAAATCCTCGTCAAAGAAGGAGACTCGGTAAAGAAGGGACAAAAGCTGATTCAATATGACAGCGATACGCTCAAAGAGGAATTGGAAGACGAAACCGCCAGCCTGGAGAAACTGAAAATCGAGCTGTTGAACGCTCAGGACGCGTTCATCCGGTCGACGAAGGGAGGAGATGACAACGATATCCGGAGTGCGGGACGCGCGATCGAAACGCTTAAACTCGATGTAAGCTCGCAGGAACGCAAAATCATCGAGCTGAGAGACAGCCTGGCAGGCAAACAGGAGCTGACTGCTCCGTTCGACGGCAGGATAACACAATTGAATGCCGTCGAAGGGCTGGCATCATCGGGAGAACCGGATGTTCAGATCTCGAATACCAGCCTTGGCTATGAGCTGGCGATATCCGCCGATGCCGCGCTTTTGTCCGGCTTGGGGATTTCGGTCGGATCGAAGGTCGGGGTGGAGGTCCGGCCTGCCCAGGAACGGCAGCCCCGTATCATCGACGGCACGATCGCTGAAATGGACCCTGCTGAACCCGGAAACGCGAGCTCGTCCGGAGATGAGAGCGGCCAGACCTTACCGGTTCCTCAGCAGGTCATTCGCATCAAGGTCGCGGATCCGGAGCTTAAAGGAGGTGAGCAGGCACGGGTCAAAATCGAGAAACGCTCCCTCGCGGAAGGAAAGGTTATATCCAGCGAGGCTGTGCATCAGGACCGTGACGGCAATTTTGTTTATAAAATGGACGAGCAGAGAGGAGCTCTGGGAAATGTTTTCATTGCCCGCAAAGTCCGCGTTCAGTCCATCAGGGCGAATGGCAGCGAGACGATGATTCAAGCCGACAGCCTCTATAAGGGCGATCTGATTATTCTGGAAAGCAGCGAGCCCTTACAGGACGGAAACCGTGTTCGTTTGCAGTAGTTATGTGCGAAGGAGTCCAAAGGGATAAGCCTTTTATACGAAAGGACCGGGCGGGAATCTCAAAGAAGCTGCTTGATGGAAAGCCGGCGGTTTCGCGCGGAATCGAGTTCGATTAGGGGAGAAAATGATGCAATGAAAAAGTGGCTGTACAGCTTGGGGACCGGTATGTTAATCCTATCGATCTCCGCATGCAGCTCCGGAGGCGGCGGGGATACGGCAACTAAAGACAAACCGGGTGTCAAAGCGGGGAAAACAACCGTTACGTTGGCGGTCCAGCAGCCGAGCGCCTTTTATGAGACGGCGAAGAAGAAGTTTGAAGCCAAGTATCCGGACATCGATCTTCAAATTCAAGTTACGGAAGATTATGAAAAATACCAAAAAACGATCAATGCGGCCATCCTTTCGCGGAAAGGCCCGGATCTATTCGAAATAAGCGACTTGCCTCTCGATGATTATGTGAGCAAACATCTTCTCCTGAACATGGAAGAACCGATGGAGCAGTGGAATAAAAACGATTACCAAATGAACATTTTGGACGCGTTGAAGTCAAATGGCGGTTTGTATGCCATGCCGATCGGGTTCTACCTGCGGGCGTTCGTAGGCGATGGAGACATGCTTAAGAACGTGAACATCGACGATAAGCATTGGACTTGGAAGGAGTTTGAGGAGATTTCGAAGAAACTGGGAGAGAGCGGTACGGAACGCCGTTACGCGATGGCAAGCGAGCCTCCGGAGGTTCTTCTTCAAGAAAGGATCGTGGATCAATACACGGCGTTCGTGGATCAAGCCGCAAAAAAGGCGAAATTCGACGCTCCCCAATTCGTGGAAACGATGGAGCAGATTAAAAAAATGTACGATAATCAAGTCATGACTTCGGAACCGGCGGATGCAGGCAGGCAAATGTTCTATTCGACCGTTTTGCAGTCGCCGGCGGATTTGATCAAAGGTCTGTATGGCATTTTCCCAAATCCGAAGCTGCTGCAAAAACCGGAACAACCCGGCGGAACGCGAATTGTCCCCGCATCGGAGTTCGCCATTCAAGCCCAATCTCCGGTTAAAGAGGAGGCTTGGAAGTTTATTGCCTTCTTGTTATCCGGCGAAGGGCAGTCCCTGCAAGAAAGACAAGGATTTTCACTGCTTAAATCGGTGAATGAGAAGCAGCTGGACGATATTCAGAAACAGGTCGGAAGCGGAACGTACAAGCTTCCGGACGGGACAGCGCCCAAAGTGCCGAACGAACAATTCACCTCGTTCAAGCAGTTCATCAATACAGCGGATTATTATTCGGATGCCGACGGTAAAGTGATTTCCATTATCGGAAACGACTCCAGCGCGTTTTTCGGCGGGCAAAAGTCTGCCGGGGAAGTCGCCAAGCTGATCCAGAATAAAGTGACAACCGTGTTAAACGAATAGCAAGTATGGAGCTGAAGCAGCGCACCTCGTGCGCTGTTTTCTCAAATTCCGCCAAGTATAAGCGCGAATGCGGAGACCAATATACAGATCGGCTGTACAAGCATGACGATCAAAAGGTAAGGGCCATGCGACCGGAGCTTGAGAACAAAACGTTGAACAAGGAAAAATAGAAGGAGATTGCCGGCAGGTTCCTGCCATGGCAGCGCTGGAAGATATGTCCGATACCGGCTGTCAGCCTATAAAAAGACGAGTATTGACAGATTTGGCAGGGAGGCGTAACATGGGGTCTGTAAGCGCTTTCCAAATGCAGCGGATCCATCGCAATTAGCATGATGACTAGCTTGCGATTCGAGCCTTCATTCATTTATGAAACCCATTTCATAACAAGCAAGGGAGGAGCTGTCGATATGCCGGTTTATAACGCCGCTTCGGACGCGGCCAATCCGCGCAAGGGCCATCGGCTGAAGGATATCCCGGTACACGATCCATTTGTAGTGGCCGATAAGGAGAACCGCGTTTATTATCTGTACACCAGCGCGATTCCCCGGTTCACCGGCCTCGACCGGCACGGCGTGCTGATGTATAAAAGCGCGGATTTGCTGGACTGGGAAGGCCCTTTTGTCGTTTTTACCGTTCCCGACAACGTGTGGGCGCATCCCGGCCACGGGACATGGGCCCCTGAGGTGCACGCGTACCAGGGCCGATATTATTTGTTCGTCACTTTACATAATCAGGAACGTATTCTCGCGGAGCCTCCCGAGGTGTGGAAAATCAATCACATGCGGGGCACCGCCATCGCGGCGAGCGACTCCCCGGAAGGGCCGTTCCGCCTGCTGCAGACGGACGGCCCGGTTCCTCCGGCCGATTTTATGACGCTTGACGGCACGTTGTACACGGACGAGGACGGCCAGCCGTGGATGGTGTATGCCCACGAATGGATTCAGCTCATTGACGGCACTTTTGAAGCGATTCGGCTGCGCGGCGATTTGACGGAAGCGGGCGGCGAGCCGGTTCATCTGTTCAAGGCTTCGGACGCCCCGTGGATCAAAGCGGAGGCGAAGCCGGACACGAAGCACCGCGTCTATGTGACCGACGGCTGCCAGCTGTACCGGACGTCGGGCGGCCGCCTTGTCATGCTGTGGTCCAGCTACAATAAGGACGGCTACGTGCAGACGATCGCGCGGTCCCGCTCGGGCAGGCTGGAAGGACCTTGGGAACAGCTCGAACCGCTCGTCTATGGAGACAGCGGGCACGGGATGCTTTTCGAAACCTTCGCGGGAGAGACGCTGCTCATTTTACACCGGCCGTTCCGGATGCCCGAGTCCAGAGCGAACATTTATGCCATGCGCGATACCGGCGTCAGCTTCGAAGTCGTGCGCGCACGCGATGACCTCCACGGCAGCTAGCGGGAGGGAAGCCTCCCTGTACGTGCAGGCGGGGCATTTGTTTTCGAGTTTAGTGAAACCGGTTTCACTTATGCCGGGTTCATCAAACGATAGCTGTTGGGTGAGAGGAGGAGATGATCGATCCGAAGGGAGGAGGAGCCGCTGAGCTGCCTTCGGCCGCTTCGGCAAAGACCTTTGAAGCAATACAACGCTTGCACTACCGCTTAAGTGACGAACGCGATAAAGGAGAGGGATTTCGTGAAGAAAAGGTATAACAAGCCGGCATGGCTGCCGCTGCTGCTTGCCCTGATCATACCGCTCCAGTTTGTGCAGCCGAAGAGCGTTTCGGCTGCGCCCGCAGCGCCGCCGGTCATGCTGCAGGACGACTTCTCGGACGGGGATTATACGGCGAATCCGGTATGGACCGTTGCTTCGGGCACATGGACCGTCGCCGCGGACCCGGCCGATTCCGGGAACAAGGTGCTGCGCCAGACGGATACCGGGGAGGGCATTATTACCGCAGGGGATCCCGCCTGGACGGATTCCTCGATATCGATGCGTTTCAATACCGGGGACGGCGGAGGCTATCCGGGTATTTTGGCGCGCGTTCAGGATGACAAGGATTTTTATTATTTTCAAATGCAGGCCACCGGAACGCTGGTGCTCTCCAAGCGGATTGACGGCACCGACACCGTGATCAAGAGCGCCGCTTACCCGATGAGCAAAAACACGTGGTATACGCTTAAAATGGTGCTCGTCGGCAGCTCGATCAAGTGCTATATCGTGAGCGGAGGGACGGACAAGCTCGTTTTCGATGCGGCCGATACCACCTATGCCGGCGGCAAAATCGGCATCCGAAACAAGTGGCAGGCGATCCAGGCCGACGACGTGACGGTCGCGGGCGCACCGCCTGCCAACGCCTCCGCCGTTCGGTCCGACGCTCAAACGGGCTCCTCGATCGCCCTTCAATGGGATCCGGCCGACGGAGCCTCCAGCTACAACGTGTACCGTTCGACGACGCCGGGCAGCGGCTACGCTTTCGTGGCGAACACGACGGACACCGGCTTCACGGACACGGGCCTGACCTCCGATACCGCCTATTATTATAAAGTGGCTTATCTGTACGGCGGGTTGACGGAATCCCAGTGGTCGTCCGAGCTGAGCGTGCGGACGAAGCAGGTGCCGCCCGGCGCGCCGACCGGGCAGACGGCGGCCGCTATCGATTCGTCTTCGGTCGGGTTAAGCTGGACGGCCGTTCCCAAGGCGACCGGCTACAGGGTTTACCGCTCGGCGGACGCCGGCCAGACCTTCGCCAAGGTATACGACGGAACGGCGACCAGCTGCACGGATACGGGACTCGCTCCCGCTGCGGCTTACCGGTACAACATCACGGCCTATAATCCGAGCGGCGAATCGCCGGCCGCCGCCGCGCAGGCGACGACCTACCGGTACGACGCTCCGGCGAACTTCAAAGCGGCGTCGACGACCGCTTCTTCCGCAGCCTTGACCTGGGACCCCGTGAAAGGAACGGCGGTCAGCTACAAGGTGAGCCGGTCGTCAAGCGCGGACGGGACGTACGTCCAGCTGTACAGCGGCACGGACACGTCGTTTACCGATACCGGTTTGACGCAGGGCACCGGATATTTCTATACCCTTAGCGCCGTAATCGACGGGACGGCAACGGCCGTATCGAAGCCGCTCGGCGTCGGCACGGTGCGGACCGCTTATACTCCCGACCAGATTTGGGCGGATACGAGCGGCAATCCGATCGATGCGCACGGGGCAGGGTTCCTGTACGATCCGAAGACCAAAAAATATTACTGGTACGGCGAATATCATAAAGGCGCGTGGCCCTCATCGGGCGTCAGAGTCTATTCCTCGACCGACCTGCTCAACTGGAAGGACGAAGGCATGGCGCTGACGATGGTCAAATCGATGGACGATTTTACGAACGATCCGCTGATTTCCAAGCTGTATGCGGGCAGGACCGATACGGTCGACATTTGGGCGGACATCCGGCTGGGGCGGATTATCGAGCGGCCGAAGGTCATTTACAATGACAAAACGAAAAAATACGTCATGTGGGCGCATATCGACGGGGACAAAGACCCTTACAACGACAATGCGAACTACGGCAAAGCCCAGGCGGGCTATGCGCTGAGCGATTCGCCGACCGGCCCGTTCGTGTATCAGAAGAGCTACCGGATGGACCAGTGCCCGCCGGATCAGACCGATTATCAGCCGGGCAATCCGGGGATGGCGCGCGATATGAACCTGTTCAAGGACGACGACGGCACGGCTTATCTGATTTACTCCAGCGAAGAGAACCGGACGATCTATATCTCCAAGCTGACGGACGATTATACGGACGTGACCGGATGGCATAAGGACGGCCGCGTGGACGCAAACGGCAATCCGGTGCGCGATTCGACCTATAAAGGCGTGTACGGCGTCGATTATATCCGCGTATATCCGGGCGGCACGCGCGAGGCTCCGGCGGTGTTCAAATATAACGGCAATTATTATCTGCTGACCTCGAGCGCAACCGGATGGTCGCCGAACGAGAATATGGTCAGCGTTTCAAGCAGCATGCTGGGTCAGTGGTCGCCGCAGGTCGACCCGTTCGTCCGGACGTCGCCTTCCGACCCGAACCCGTTGACGTCGTTCAACTCTCAGACGGCCTCCGTCCTTCCGGTCGACCCGGCCAAAGGCAAATTTATCTACGTGGGCGACGACTGGAACGGCGGCAATTTCTCGGCAAACGGCGGCGCAAAATACATTTGGCTGCCGATCGAATTCGGGCAGGGCTCGGATATGACCATCAAATGGTACGACAGCTGGACCAAGGATCTGCTGGACCATATGGGCAGCGTGTCGACAAACGTCAAGCTTCCCGAGGTGATCACTACCGGAACGGCGCTTTCGCTTCCGCAGCAAATCGAAGTGACGCCGAGCGGCGCCGCCGAAGCGATAACGACGCCGGTCTCGTGGACGGTCGACGCGCAGCCGGTGACGGCGGACACCTTCGCGCAGCCGGGTCCGTATACGCTGCAGGCGACGCTTCCGGCGTTCAACAACAAGACGCTGAATTTTAAACTGTATGCGATTCCGGACAAAACGGTCTATTTCGTCAACAGCGGCGGCTATGCCACAAGCGATTATACGCTGATGACCGCTTACATGCAGGATACGCTGATCAACAAGGATGCCGTCGAGCAGCCGTACAATCCGGCGGACGCCGTTCCGTGGGGATACACAGGCACGAACTCCAATCCGGCCGGTTCGACGAGCGGAGATATTTTCAACACGCTCCGGTATTTGAACGGCGGCAATGTCGTCCATTCGCCGGCAGGTACAGACCTGACGTACAAGTTTACGGTCCGAAACGGAACCTACACGGTATACACGGGCTTTAACGATATTTGGAGCAACAGCACCCGGAAGGCGGACTTGTACATCAACGGCGCGAAAAAGAACGCGATCACCTTCATCTCCGACAAGGTGTACGCCAACACGGTCGACGTCACGGACGGCACGATCAACGTTACGGTGCGAAATACGGCGGCGCAGGATCCGCTCATCAACTGGATCATGATCGTCGACCCGGCGCAGACGCGCGACCACGCGATGGGGCTGAAGGCCGTGCCATCCGGGGCCGGTTCGGCGGCGATTACCTGGAACAAAACGCCGGGCGCTCTGACGTATACGCTGTACCGTGCGGCAGGCCCGGATGGAACGTATTCGCCGGTATATAGCGGGAGCGAGGCGGAATTTCACGACACCGGACTTGACCCCGAAGTCACGTATTATTACAAGGTCAGCTCAACCGGCCTCTCGTCGCCGGAATCGCCGGTGTCCGAGCCGGTCACGCTGGAATTCGATCATACGAAGCCGGTGACGACGCTTGCGCTGACCGGAACCGCAGGCAGCGGCGGCTGGTATACGTCGGAGGTGACCGCGGCACTGACCGCGTCGGACGATTCGTCGGGGGTGGCCAAGACCGAATACCGGCTTGGGGACAGCGGCGACTGGACCGTCTATTCGGAACCGATTAAGCTCGCCGATGACGGCTTGTACACGCTGCAGTTCCGCTCCACGGACCAGGCAGGCAATGTGGAGGACGCCAAGACGTCAGCGGTCAAGGTGGACAAAACGGCGCCGGCATTCAAGCTTTTCGCGGACGGGCGCGAGCTGCAAGCCGGGGATTCGATCAGCGACGACCAGCCGGTCACGTTCGAGGTTTACGATAACCTGTCGGGCGTTGTTTCGGGCCAAATCAGCGTAAGCGATCTGGTGTACGCGATCGATCCGGCCAAAGGACCGAGCGTCACGATCGATATGGCGGGCATGCCGGGAACCCATGCGGTGGCGGTCCAAGCCGCGGATGCCGCCGGAAACAAGCTTCAAAGCGGCCTGCAGTTAAACGTCACGACGAGCATCGATTCCATAGAAGCGCTGCTCGGTCGCTACCGGGCGGAGCTGAGGGAGCCTTTGGCGCAGCAGCTCGGCAGCAATCTTGCGCAGGCCCGGCACCAGCTTGAGCTGGGACGGCCGGACCAAGCTGCGAAGATGATGGGCGACTTCGCGAAGCATTTGAACAACGGCGCGCTCGGAACGGATGGCGACGAGCACGCGAAGGCGGTTCTGAACGCGGACGCCCTTGCGCTGATCGCGCAGTGGTCCGGCGTGTCATAATCCGCCGGCTGCCGCGCCATATCGGCACGCGGTTTTTGCAGCGGCCTGCCCCGCCCGCGCCGGGGGCCGTACGAGATCCGCGCGGCGCGCGGGTTGGCGCAGCGGCACTACCCGCCCGCGGCCAGGTCCGACTGAGCAGGGGCTTGCTTCATCCGCGCGGATTGCGGGTTGACGCGGCGGCAATACCCGCCCGCGGCTTGCTCCGGCCGAGCGGCGGCCTTGCTAGATGCGTTGCGGCATGAACCATGTTTGCGGCCTTTGTCCGGCGATTGCCGGACAAAAGCCGTTTTTTTCGGCGCGGTATGCGGGTTGAGCCGGGGATGACTTCCGCGGCGCGGCGGGATATAATGTGAACGTTAAAGAGAGGGGAGAGAAATCGATGAAGCTGATAGACTTAAGCGTGCCGCTCAGCCCGCGCATCCGCGAGCCGCTGCCGGCCAAAATCGACTACGCCTCCCACGAGGCGGGGGCGCTGCAGGCGGCTGCCGTGCTCGGCCTTAAGCCGGATGATTTTCCGGAAAGCAGGGCATGGGCGACGGAAACGGTGACATTGAATACGCATGCAGGCACACATATCGACGCGCCATGGCATTACTGGCCGACGTCGGAAGGCCGTCCGGCCAGAACGATCGATGAATTGCCGCTGGAGTGGTTTTTCTCCGACGGCGTTCTGCTCGATTTCAGCGCCAAGCCGCCGGGCTACGAGATTACGGCGGACGATCTCGCCGCCGAGCTGGAGCGGATCGGCTATGCGCTGAAGCCTTACGATATCGTGCTCATCCGGAGCGATGCGGACAAACGGCTGTACGACGAGCATTATGCTTATCTTCATGCCGGCGTTTCGGCGGAAGCGACGCTGTGGCTGCTGGACCAGGGCATCAAGGTCGTCGGCACGGACGGCTGGGGCTGGGACATTCCGCTCAACCTGCAGGCCGAGGCGTATAAAAGGCAGCCGCGGGACGGCGTGCTCTGGGCGGCGCATTTTATCGGCAAGGACCGGGAATATTGCCAGATCGAGAAGCTGGCCAATTTGGACCGCATTCCGAAGCCGTTCGGGTTTAAAATCAGCTGCTTCCCGGTCAAAGTGGAGAAGGCGAGCGCCGGCTGGGCGCGCCCGGTCGCTATCCTGGAGGACTAGGAAGCGCCTTTCCGTCATCGCGCCGAACGGATAGCATCGCCATCTGATCTGCCGCAGCAGACAGATACTGGAGCAGGCGGCGGTTGCGCCATTCATTTTTCAATCGATTTCGGGAATGGAAGGCGAATTTTCGAGGGGAGTGAACATGCGATGCCGGACTGGTCGTATCAAACGATCTTTCGCCCGCTGCTGTTCCGCCTGCCGGCGGAAACGGCCCGCGATATCACCTTGGGCGCGATGGGAACGCTGAGCCGTCTGCCCTTCGGCCAGCTGGTCATCCGCACGCTCGGCCATATGGAGTTCAGCGGCGCGCTTGTCAGCGACAAGCTCGGTTTTCCGGTCCGTTACCCGGTCGGCCTCGCCGGACCGGTCGACCCGCGGCTTACCGCCCGCAAAGCGATGTCCCCCTTCGGCTTCGGGTTCATGGAGATCGGGCCCGTCACGCCCGAACCCTGCGGCGAAAACGAAGAAGTGCGGCTGTCTCCCCGCGAGGAAGCGATCTTCTACCCTTCTCCCTTCCGCAGCGAAGGGATCGACCGAATCGAGCGGCGGCTAAGAAAATCGCGGCCTTCCGCCCTGCCGAATATCGTGCGGATCACCCCGATGCCCGGGAGCGGCCCGGAGCAGGCCGCCGGGCAGCTGCTCGAGCTGATGCGCCGGCTCGAGCCGTACGCGGCGGCTTTTATCGTCGACGGCTGCGTGGAGGCGGGGGAGCCGGAGCGGACCCGGCGTTTGCTGCGCGAGCTTAGGGCGAAGCTGGCCGGGACGAACGATTCCCCTTCGAACGGCAAGCCGCTGCTGCTCGCCCTGCCGCTGCAGCCGGATGCGGAAACGCTGGCGGCCGCGGTCGATGCCGTACTTCATGCCGGCTGGCGGGGCTTCTATATCGCGGACGGCATCTATAGCGGCGGCGGTTTCGTCGTCTCCGGCGAAGCCAAACGGCCGGGGCTTGAGCTGCTGCGCCGCTTGCGCCTGCTTGCGGGAGAAGCGCCGGCGGTGCTGGCGGCATGCGGCGTGCACGAGCCGCAGGACGCGCTCGAGCTGCGCAAGGCCGGCGCCGACGCGGTATTGCTGCACAGCGGGCTGGTATATGCCGGCCCTGGCTTGCCGAAGCGAATTAACGAGGCGCTGATCTACGAAACGGAGCAGTCGTCCCCGGAGGATGACGACCGCCGTGCGAAGCCCGGCTTCTTCGGCGGCTGGGGGTGGATGACGCTGCTCGGCCTCGGCATGATCATCGGCGGCATTCTGGCCTGGATCGTCGCGTCGACGAGCGTCATGCTGCCCTACGACGCCGCCTTCCTGGGGGAGGACCGGTCCGAGCTCATCCGGGCCAATCCGCGGCTGCTCGGCTTTATGTCCCACGACCGCGTCACGCTCGCGGGGACGATGATCTCAATCGGCGTGCTGTATGCGATGCTCGGCCGGTACGGGCTTGGCCGGGGGCTGCATTGGGCCAAAACGGCGCTGCTCGTTTCGGGCATCGTCGGCTTCAGCTCGTTTTTCCTGTACCTCGGCTACGGCTATTTCGATCCGCTTCATGCCTTGGCGGCCGCGCTGCTGCTACCGCTTTTCGTCCTCGCCATGCGGGGCCGCGCCGAACGGGCGGTGGACCGCCTTCCCGCGCTGACGAACGGCGGTGTCTGGAAGCGGGCTCTGTGGGGCCAGCTTTGCTTCGTCGCGCTCGGCGCCGGGCTTGGAATCGGCGGGATCGTCATTGCCTTGGTCGGCATCACGAACGTCTTCGTGCCGGAGGATCTCATGTACCTGTGCACCTCCGCCGACACCTTGCGGCAGCTGAATGAGCGGCTGCTTCCGCTCATCGCTCACGACCGGGCCGGCTTCGGCGGCGCGCTGTTCTCCGATGCGGCGGCGCTGCTGGCGACGGCCCTGTGGGGCGTGCAGGAAGGCCGGCGCTGGCTCTGGTACATGCTGCTGGCGGCGGGAACGCCCGCATTTGCCGCGGGGCTGTCGGTACATCTGTCGATCGGGTACACGAATTTCTTCCATCTGCTCCCGCTGTATGGGGCGCTGGCCGTCTACATCGCGGGGCTGATTCTGCTCTATCCGTATTTGACCCGGCGGCCCCTATCGTCCGCTCTAGGGACGGACCGGTAATCGCCGGCGTTCAGATGGCAGTCCCTTAGAGAGCCGGCCCTTCGATCCTCCGGTGTGTAAGAACACAGGAACAGGAACGCGCGGGGTGTTCAACCGCCAGAATCCAGCGTCTCGCTATTACGCCAGCCCTTCGGCATCAGCTGCCGAAGGGCTGGTTTTTTTTCGGCTGCTTGCCGGCTTAAGGCGGCGTTCAATTGGGTTTGGTTTATATGAATTAAGTAATATTATTGCAATTGAATATCTACACCTTCTCTTAAGCGGCTTACGACCAATAGATTAATGAATTTATAATTATATTAATACAAGTATTTACATGGCAGGAGCAATGTGCTATTTTAGATTTCGGAAACGTTTTCAATTCGGTCCGATGCGAAACCTGACGATTTTATTTATTCGAGGGAGGTTGCAGGATGAAGAGATTTTTGGCGGGATTTTTAATTTTGACCATGGGGTTTCTGTTGTTCGGATGCGGCAAATCTTCCACGGCTACCGGGGCGAAAACGAGCGTCATGGACGGGGGAGCGGGGGATAAGGCGACAACGCTCAAATATTGGACGTTCGTCGAGCTGCACGGGAAGCATTTCGAGTCGATGCTGAAGAAATGGAACGAAAAATACCCGGACCGGCAAATCAAGCTGGAAGTATCGGTCATGCCTTACGACGATATGCATAACAAGCTGTCGATCGCCCTTCAAACCGGCCAGGGCGCGCCGGATATCGCGGATATCGAGGTCGGCAAATTTCCCGATTTTCTGAAAGGCACTCCGCAGCTCGAAACGCTGAACGATATCGTGGAGCCTTATCGGGATTCGATCGTCAAGTCCAGGCTCGATCTCTATACGAAGGACGGGAACATTTACGGCATTCCGACCCACGTCGGCGCCGCAATGGCGTTCTACAACACCGAAATTCTGGACAAGGCCGGCGTGAATTACAAGGACATCGTCACCTGGGACGATTACAAAAAAGCGGGCATCGAGGTATACAAAAAAACCGGCGTACATATGGGCACGGCGGACACAAGCGCATCCTGGCAGGAATCCATGATGCTGGCGCAGCAGGGAGCCGACTATACGGACGACAAGGGCAACCCGATCGTCAACTCGCCGCAAATGATCAAGGGCCTCACGATCCTGAAGGATTTGCAAAAAAATAACGTCATCGCCACGATTGCCGGCGGACAGCCGGATACGGAGGAAGCGTACGGCGAATTCAACACCGGCAAATACGCGAGCATGATGATGCCGTTCTGGATCATGTCCCGCTTCGTCAATTACATGCCCGATCTGAAGGGCAAGATCGCAATTGCGCCGATCCCGGTCATCGAGAAGGGAATGCCGACCTCCTACGGCGGCGGCGGTACCGGCACGGTCGTTACGAAATCGTCGAAAAATATCCAGCTGGCGAAAGACTTCCTGGCCTTCTCCAAATTGACGGTGGATGCCGAGATCGTCATTTGGAACACGCTCGGCTTTGATCCGTCAATACGAAGGTTTGGGACATGAAAGAGGTAACGCATAATCCGAACAACCAGTTCGTGCAGTACTTCGAGAACAACCCGTTCGACGTATTGAATCAAATTAAGGACGGTATCCGGCTGATCAAGTCGACTCCCGCTTCGCCGACGATCAACAACGTGCTGGACACGACGACGCTTAACGAGATATTCGAAGACGGCAAAGATGTCAAGCAGGCGCTGGACGAGGCGCAGGACCAGATTGTGCAGCAGCTGAAGTAGGGGAACGCCGGCGGCGCGCGCGGGCCGCCCTGCCGCAGGGCGGCCGTATTCCAGGATAGAGAGGAGATGGACGGAGCATGGTCAAACGGTTCCTCTACTCGCAAAAGGTCGCTCCTTATATATTTGTGCTTCCGTTCGTATTGATTTTTCTGGTGTTTTGGCTGTATCCGCTGCTGAACTCGGTGGAAATGAGCTTTCAGCAGACGACGCTGGGCCAGCCGGCGCAGTGGATCGGGACGGACAATTACGCCAAGCTGCTGGGGGATACGATCTTTCTGAAGGCTGTCGAGAACAGCGCGCTTTATATGGTACTGACCCTGATCATCCTCATTCCGTTTCCGATGCTGTTCGCCGTGTTCATCAACTATAAATTTATGTGGGGCAGAGAGTTTTTCAAATCGGCCTTTTTCTTTCCGGCGCTGACATCGGTCGTCGTGGCGGGCACCATTTTTCGGCTGATGTTCGGGGAAATGGACGGCTCGCTGATGAACAGCGTGCTGAAGCTGTTCGGAGCGGGGCCGGTCAAATTTCTGAAGGAGCAGTCGACAGGCTTCGTCGCGCTTGTTTCCTTGGCGGCCTGGCGCTGGACCGGCGTTAATATCCTGTATTTTCTGGCGGGACTGAAAAACATTCCGGACGAATATTACGAGGCCGCCTCCATCGACGGCGCCTCCTCGTTCCAGAAGTTTACCCGCATCACGATGCCGCTGCTGAAGCCGACCACCGTCTACGTGCTCACGATCAGCATTTACGGCGGGATGGCGATGTTCGTCGAGAGCCTGATGCTGTGGAACGGCAACAATTCGCCCAAAAATATCGGGCTGACGATCATCGGCTATTTGTACCGGCAGGGCATCGAGAAAAACGATCTGGGCTACGCCGCCACCGTCGGAATCGTGCTGCTGCTGGCGACGATGATCGTGAACCTGACGCAGCTGACCTTTACCGGCCTGTTCAGGAAGGAGGAATAACGTGGAACAGAGACAGCGCATCGCCCAAATCCTGCTGCTTGCGATGTTTGCGATTCTGAGCGTGCTGGTCATCCTGCCGTTCTATGCGATTACGATCGCTTCCTTCAAGCCGGGGCAGGAGCTGATCCGGTACGGGCTGAATTTGAAGCTCGATTTCTCGGTTATGACGCTTCACAATTTCGTTTTCTTGTTTACGGGCGACAATTCGTATTTCGTCTGGTTTTTCAATTCCGTTACGCTGACTGTGGTGCAGGTCGCGCTCACGCTGCTGGTCAGCTCCGCCGTGGCGTACGGGTTTGCCGCTTACGATTTTAAGGGAAAGAACGTCCTGTTTATATGCGTGCTGATGATCATGATGGTGCCGTTTGAAATTTTGCTGCTGCCTCTGTATACCCTGACCTATGACCTGGGGCTGATGAATACGTACACCGCGATCATCCTGCCCGGTGTGGCCAGTGCAGGCACCATCTTCTTCTTCAGGCAGTATTTGATCGGCGTCCCGAAGGAAATGATCGCGGCCGGCAGGGTGGACGGCGCGAGCGAATACGGGATTTACGTTCGTCTTATTGTGCCGGTCATGAAGCCGGCCTTCGCGGCGATGGGGATCCTGAATGCGATGCAAAGCTGGAACAACCTGCTGTGGCCGTTCATGGTGCTGAGCGATCCCGGCAAATATACGCTGCCGATCGGTCTGAAAACGCTGCTCACGCCTTACGGCAACAAC
This sequence comes from Paenibacillus humicola, assembly GCF_028826105.1. Lineage (NCBI taxonomy): Bacteria > Bacillati > Bacillota > Bacilli > Caryophanales > Paenibacillaceae > Paenibacillus > Paenibacillus humicola. Next base: position 5,083,908 of record NZ_JAQGPL010000001.1, on the reverse strand, counting down.
TACGATTTGCTCATCGTCGGTTCGTTCTTCTCGATTTTTCCGATCTTCATCCTGTTCCTGGCGTTCCAGCGCTATTTCGTCGACGGAATGACCGCGGGGGCGGTAAAAGGTTAGCCGCCTGCATTCTTCTGCTCCCCGCTCGGGCCGATGGTTCGCGCGCATTTTTCGGCGATTTGCAAAAAATTGACCAGCAGTTGGGAGCGGTCCGATTTGCGCCAGGCGATGCCCATGGCGATTTCCGGCAGCGAGCTGCCGAGGCTGATATAGCTTACGTGCTGCGTATGAAGATTCATCGCCGAAATGGGCACCATGGCGACGCCGATTCCGGCCGCCACCAGGCTGATGACCGTTTGAAACTCCAGCGCCTCCTGCACGATATTCGGGTGAAAGCCGGCCTCCATGCAGGTGCCCAGCACGACGTCGTAGAAGCCGGCCCACGTTTTTCTGGACAGCATGACAAACGGGGAGCCGGCGAAATCCGCGAGGCTGAGCGGGCTTTTGCGGGCGAGCGGATGGGTATGCGCTACGGCAATTACCGACGGCGACGATGCAAGAATGGACGTCGATATGGAGTCGTCCGATACGGGCGGCCGCAAAATCGCGACATCGATCCGGCCTTCGCGCAGCGCTTCGATCTGGGCCGGCGAAGACAGCTCGGAGAGCGACAGCTGCACGGCGGGGAACAGCGACCGGTATTCCCGGATGACGGCCGGCAAAATGTCGTACGTGGCGGAGCCGACGAACCCGACCGCCAGGGAGCCGAATTCGCCCCGGTGCGCGCGCTGCGCGATTTCGGCGGCCTGCTCGATGCCGGCCAATATTTTTCGGACCTCGATCAGAAAATATTTGCCCGCTTCCGTCAGCGCGACCCTGCGGTTCGTGCGATGGAACAAAACGACGCCGAGCTCATGCTCCAGCTGCTGAATCTGCATGCTGAGCGGGGGCTGGGTCATATTCAGCCGCTGCGCCGCTCTGCCGAAATTAAGCTCCTCCGCAACCGCCGCAAAATACTCCATGTGCCGGATTTCCAATGGGTTTCTCCTCCTGTACGATTCGCGCTGCGAATTGTTTATCATGTAATTATATATTAGACGCACTTATTATGCCGGATATACAATACTCCTTGCAAGGTGATTTCGACACATCGAAGGAGGAGTAAACCGTGAGCGATACGGCGCAGAAGAACGGCTGGACGGCGGCAGCCCGTCTTTACGAATACTCGAAGGCGGCGGACCCGGTCGGATCCGGGACGATCAAGCCGGTGGCCATGAAGGAGTTTTCGCCCGGCTTATATGCCGGCGGTCCTTCCCGGATCGTACCGCTCGATCTGTCCGCGGAGCTGGGAACCGGTTATCCCGCCACCGCCCCGTCGCTGCTGGCGAATTTCGTTCGCATTCTCGCAGGGGAGAGCCTGAAAACGAATCCGAATGCCACGAGCGAGCTGTATTATGTCATCTCCGGCAAAGGGCATACCGATATCGGCCGCGATCAAGTGAGCTGGAAGCAGGGCGATTTTATCGTGCTGCCGACGGGCTTTGCAAGCGTTCATACCGCGGAAGAGGAGACCGCGCTTTATTACGTGGTCGATACGCCGCTGCTTCAATATCTCGGCGTCACCGCCGACAAGCCGCGCTTCCGCCCGACTCTGTTCTCGGGGGACGAGGTTCGCGCCGAGCTGAAGCGGATCGCGTCGGCGCCGGGAGCCACGAGCAAAAACCGGCTTTCCGTACTGCTGAACAACGAGGAATTCGAACAGACGCTGACGGTGACGGAGACGCTGTGGGCGATGTACGGGCTGGTGCCGGCGGGCGAGGTGCAGATGCCTCACCGGCACAATTCGGTGGCGCTCGATTTTATCGTCGATTGCAAGCCGGGCGTGTATACGCTGGTCGGTGAACAGATCGACCGGAAGACGAAGCAGATCATCGACCCGGTGCGCGTCGACTGGGAACCGGGCAAAGCGTTCGTGACGCCACCGGGCTTGTGGCACGCGCATCACAACGAATCCGGGGAAGAGGCATACGTGCTGCCGATTCAGGATGCGGGGCTGCAAACGTACCTCCGCACGCTGGATATCCAGTTTCTATTCCGCGATTGATGAAGGACCATGAAACCGGCCGTCCTTTTTTGCGCGCGAAATCTTAAGGCAGCCGGGGCCGGCGAAGCGCTGAGCAGCCTGCGGCGCGATAACCGGGCCGACTGCGATACGTATGTGTTCGAATGTCTGAACCGCTGCATCGAATGCGGGAAAGCTTCGTTTTGCAAAATTCGCATGAACGTGATCCAGGACCCGGACCGGGAGCGTTTCCTGCGAAGGATCCGCGAAACAATCTCGAAATAAGGAACGATGCCCTTACCTGCTGCCCGGGTAAGGGCATTTTTCATGCGCCGGATAGGGCGGAGGAAACCGGTACATGCTAAAACCGGTATTTTGTGATTGGGGATTGATATACCCTAATGGGGTATGGTATGATTGCGAGCAAGGGAGGGTTGATATGGAGCAGCACGACGAACAAGAACTTCATCTCGATACCGGTTCCGCTCAAGAGCCGGAGCACGTTCACAGATCGGATGACGCCTGCCGCACCGAAGCGGGTGAACGCAGAAGCCATCATTCCGAGAAAGTCAAAAGCAATCTGACATCGCGTCTTAACCGGATCGAAGGCCAAATTCGCGGACTGAAGGGCATGATCGAGCGGGACACATACTGCGACGACGTGCTGAACCAGATTGCGGCCGTCCAATCCGCGCTGAACAGCGTCGGCAAGCTTCTGCTCGAGCATCATATGAACAGCTGCGTCGTCGAGCGCATTCAGGAAGGGGATCATGAGGTTATTAAGGAACTGATGATTACGATGAACAAATTAATCAAATAAAGGAGAGACGGAGCATGCAAAAGACGACTTTTCAAGTGGAAGGAATGTCCTGCGGCCACTGCGTGAATGCAGTGGAAGGCGCGGTGAAGAAAGCCGGCGCATCCGGCAAAGTCGATTTGAATGCAGGATCGGTCACGGTGGAGTACGACGAATCCAAAGTAACGCTGGCTGCGATTAAAGAAGCGATCGAGGACCAGGGGTACGATGTCGCGAAGTAACGGGGCTGCGTGACCGTTTTTTTTACCGGCCATGGACAGGGAGGCTTCTCTATTTGATCGAAGAGAAGAATCGTGTTCCGCTGCCGGAAGACGGCGTCAGCCGTTTCTTTTTGTCTTCAATATACCCCATATGGGTATTTTGGATGACGATAACGAGGTGGGTCAGCATGAAAAACAGCCGGATCAGCAGACAACGCTTCAAATTGCCGGGATGACCTGCGCGGCTTGCGCCAATCGGATGAGAAAGGGCTGCGGAAGCTGGAAGGGGCTGGCGAAGCGACGATGGCGCTCCGCTCCTTTTCGGTCGTGCTAAACGCGCTGCGGCTCAGCGGGTGAAGCTATGCAATTCTTTTCGAACGGGGTATCTTGCAATTCAGCCCTTCGGACGACGTTTATAAATCCGAAAATCCGGCAAGCCTTACACCGAACGTATAAAAATGGCTGCCGGCCGCAGCGAGGCACCTCAGCGGAACGTTTACGCCGGAGGGACGGGGCGGGCGAGTGCCCGGACTCGTTTTTGATGGCGATGCGTGCGCAACTATATATTAAAAAGCTTTCATCAGTCGTGAACACGCTATTGTTCTGCACAGGATTTTCATAAAGTACGGGGGGAGAAGAAAAATTTTGAAAAACGATTTAAGAAAGGGTGTGACATCATGAAAAAAAAGCTGTTGATGCTGATCGTCCTTGCCGCCGTTCTCACGCTGAGCGCATGCGGGAAGCAGGCCGATTCCGACAAGACGTCCGATGCCGGTAACGGAAGCGGGCATTCGGATATGGGGAATATGGAGAGCATGGATATGAATCATTCCGGCTCCGGAGCGGTGCCACAAGGGTTAATGGAGGCTAAACATCCGACGTTTAAGGCGGGAGATCACGTTGTCATCCATGCCGATCATATGGAAGGGATGAACGGCGCCCAAGCTACCATCGACGGCGCGTACGATACGATCGCCTACGCAGTCACTTATACCCCGACAACCGGCGGCGCGAAAGCGCCCGGCCATAAATGGGTCGTGCAGCAAGAAATCAAAGGCGCCGGTAGCGAGCCGTTGAAGCCCGGGACGGCCGTTACGCTCGAAGCCGATCATATGGAAGGCATGAACGGCGCGCAGGCGACCATCGATTCCGCCGAGAAGACCACCGTCTACATGGTCGATTACACGCCAACGACAGGCGGCGAACCGGTCAAAAATCACAAGTGGGTCGTCGAAAGCGAGCTTTCGAAAAACTGAATCCGTATGCAAAAGACCGGGGGCGATATTCCCCGGTCTTTGAGCCGATTTCATCGCCGTTACCCGCGAGAGTGTCACGAAACGAATGGGCCGAAAACATGCCTTAAATCCATGCAGCCCGGCGGCAAGCCGGGCTTATTCGTTTTCGCCCGAACCCGGTTCAACCCGGCTCCTCCGTCCACTCCACGCTGCGCAGGAAGCGCCGCTTAAACAACTCCGCGATGAAATCCGCGACATGCTCCGGCTTCACGATCACTTTGTAGACAAGGTTTGGATAGGCGTAAAACAGCACATCCGTAAAATCGTCGTTATGCTCGAACGTTTCCTTCACCCGGTTCAAACGGTCGCCGTACGGCGTTTCCCGCAGCAGCCGGATCGTATATTCGACGCCGTCGTCATAGGGCGTTTCGCGGATGTCGACCGCATCCGGGTCGAATCGGTAGTTCAGCATATGTCCGGGCCTCCTTTTTCAGATTAAATACCTGAGATAAATGTAAACAGCCGATAATGCAATCGAAAGCAGCATAAGCGGGAACCCGATTTTCAGATACGGCAGAAACCGGATCGGGTGGCCTTCTTTGCCGGAAAGCCCGGCGACGATCAGATTCGCGCTTGCGCCGATCAGCGACCCGTTGCCGCCGAGACATGCGCCAAGCGCCAGGCTCCACCAGAGCGGCTCGAGATTGTCGACGCCCATTTTTCCCATTTCCTGAATAAGCGGAATCATCGTCGCCACGAACGGAATGTTGTCGAGGAAGGCGGAGGCGATGGCGCTGAGCCACAGAATAAGCATTGAAGCGGCCAGCAGGTCGCCTCCGGTCCATTCGATCGCGCGGACGGCCAGCTCGTCGATGACGCCGGTCTCGATCAGCCCGGACACCAGCACGAACAGTCCGATGAAGAAGAAGATCGTAGTCCATTCGACGCGGGCGAACGCCTGCTCCATAATGTGCTCCCCCGTCAGCAGGAGAAGCAGGAAGGCGCCTGCAAGCGCCACCGTCGCCGATTCGAGATGCAGCGTCTGATGCAGGAAAAAGCCGAGAATGGTCAGGCCCAGCACGGTCAGCGACTTCTTCAGCAGCTTGCGGTTCGTGATCAGCGCGGTCGCATCCTGCTCCATCAGGCTTCGTTTCCGCTCGTCCGTCGTACGAATCTGCTTTCGAAACAGCAGGATGAAGAGCGGAATGTAAACGAGCAAAATGATGGCTGCGATCGGCGCCAGATTGACGATGAAATCCATGAACGACAGCTCCCGGACGGCGCTGCCGATCATAATGTTCGGCGGATCGCCGATCAGCGTCGCCGTTCCGCCGACATTGCAGGCGATAATCTGGCTGATCAGAAATGGGACCGGGTTTACCCGCAGCTGCCGCGTGATGCTGAACGTCACCGGCACCATCAGCAGCACGGTCGTCACGTTGTCCAGGAAGGCCGAGCCGACGGCCGTAATCAGTGCGAGCGCGGTCAGGATGCGCAGCGGCTCGCCTTTCGCTTTTTTGGCGGCAACCACTGCGATATACGCGAACAGACCGGTTTCCGCCGTAATGCCGACGATGATCATCATGCCGATCAACAGCCCGAGCGTATTGAAGTCGATGTGATGCAGCGCCGTCTCCTGATCGACAATGCCCAGTACGACCATCAGGATGCCGCCGATCATGGCGACGATCGTCCGGTGAATCTTCTCCGTCATGACGAGCGCATAAATAACAAGGAAAATTCCGATTGCCCAATAAGCCTGCTGCTCCATACATGCCCCCCATTGAACGAATAATGTTATTTTGCCCAAAAAAGACAAAAAGAGCCCGCTGTTGGCAGGCTCCTCCGGTACTGCATTCGTATGATGTTGTTCATGAAAATTATATACCGCCGCCCAAGGGGATGTAAAGCCGGGCCGCGGCCCGGCATGTCCCTATTTCGCCTTTACCTGGACCCAATCAAGCCCCGAGAAGTCCCATTGCTGCAAGTTTCTTGGTTCCGGTTACCGGGGAACATCCGCATAAGAAGCATCCGCACAGGACAAGAAGCATCCAAACCTTCATCATGGATCGTCCTTCCGCATTTTAAAACTAAGACGTGGTAACGAAGCAAAAGGTTTCCAGATAGCCGCCGAATAGTTCTCAAACAGAAGCTCAAACTAACCCATGTTAAACCTAATTTGGCAACCATGGAGGTCGCATACAGCCTATGTATTTCTATAAAGAAGACCTGATCAACCTGATTGTGCCGGACAAGCCGGATCCTTCGGCGGCCCGGGTCATTCAGGAAATTCTCGGCGGCCGCTTCGGCGAAATGCGCACGATGATGCAGTTCTTTTTCCAGAGCAACAATTTCCGGGGCAATGCGCTTCAGTACCGCGACCTCCTTCGCGGCATCTTTCTGGAGGAGCTGAGCCATGTCGAGCTCGTTCAGCATACGATCAACCAGCTGCTGACCGGCACCGGAGAAGAAATGCCGGGCAATGCGGGGACCGATGCGGCTCCGCTGGACGAAGCGGTGAAGCATGCGAATCCGCACCATTTTATCGTCGGCGCGCAAAGCTCGCTGCCGGTGGATGCGGCCGGCAACCCGTGGATGGGCAATTGCGTGTACAACCACGGCAACCTGATCACGGACCTGCTGAATAACCTGATGCTGGAATCCACCGGCGTGCTGCAAAAATCGCGGATTTACGAAATGAGCTCGAACAAAACGTTCCGCGAAACGCTGGCATTCCTGATCGTCCGCGACAACGCCCACCAGAATGCGTTCGCCAAGGCGCTTGAGACGCTCGGCGTCGACTGGGGCAGGCTGTTCCCGGTCCCGAACTACGATCTGAACAAATATCCGGAGTGCCGAAAGTATGTGGAAATGGGCTTCCACAACGCCCAGTTCAACTTCCGCCTCGATCAGACGCGGATTGGAGAAATTTTCACCGGCGAATCGCCGAGCCGCGACGACGGTACCTTGCAGGTCGTTCAGCCGCCGGACGGGTATCCGCTGCCCGTCATGCCGGAGCTGCCGAGCGAACACAGCCCCGGATTGTACGACCTGAATCAATAAAGCGAATCTTCGGAGGGGAAGCGGATGCGCTTCTCCTCTTGCTTTTCTCGGTTGCCTTGCTTAAAATTCCAGCGTCCCAGTTTGGTTCATTTTATCGCGATGCCAAAGGATCGCAAAAGCAAAATCCCGCCTTCGAGAGCGGGATTATTTGTGCGGGTTGTATTCTTTTTCATGGGAAGCAGACACTCCCGATTCGATCTTTACCGCTGGGATCACGGTCATATGAAGCCGCACGAGTCAGAGCTTTTGCACCATATTCTCACGGGAGGCGAGCAGCTCCGCATGGACCAGTTTTAAATTATACTGGTGAAAATGATGAATACCGATCGCGATCGGCTGGCCGTCAAACAGGAAATCGTCGCCGGATTGAACGATTTCCTCCACGGTTAACCCGCGTTCGATGCCGTCGCTTACAAGCTGTACGGCCCGGTTCAAATAATCGCTGGATATGTCGATACGCCGCTGAATTTCCCGACGGCCTAAAGCCGCCGGGCCATGCTGCGTGATCACCGTATCGATGGCATGCGTTTCAACGATCTCGCTAAACAGCGATAGCGTGTCCATATAGGCGCGGTATGACGCAAACACAAAGGGGAATTCGACTTCCGACAGATAGTCGCCGACAATGGCGGTTTGGCCGTAAATCGAAACCAGCCCGTCCCACGTGTGCCCCTGAGCGTGGTAGAACGTCATCTTTCCCATCTGCTGACCGTGACGGACCTTATCGTCGATCGGAACGCGCGGCATTTTCCCCGTCCACTTCCGGTCGACGTAGAACTCGCTGTCGAATTTCTCGACCTTCCCGATATGATTCATTTCATTGGATTCATCCCACTTGCCGGAAGCGATAACGGTATATCCGGGGAACTCAAAAACGCCGGCGATGTGATCCCAGTCGGAATGCGTGAGGATCAAGTATTTTTTCCGGTCCGGCGTCTCGAAGCTTCGGGCGAGCTCCCGGATTTCGCCGATTTCGTCGGGAAAATAGCAGGGGTCGAACACATAGATGGACGCTTCGTCGACCAATACGACACATTGCAGCTTTTGGATGTGGCCGGTTCGGACGTACACGCCGGGGCGCAATTCGTGAATCATGTTAACACGCTCCTCTTTTTGACCTATGGGAGATCTAACGGGATGCCTTTTCAACATAAATCGGCCTCCCTTCCCGTCGGCTCACAATTTATTTGAATCGTACGTGGCTCTGGCGCTCGCAGTAAATTTCTTCGCTTCGCCGACCCGGGCCGACAACGCCGCGTAAAGGGCACCGGCAACCAGCGGACCGACAAACGGGCTAAGATCCATTCCGGACAGCACATGGGTGGAGAAGGGGCTTGCCCACAAGGTGGAATTGGCACACATGAAGGCAGCCGCTGCGCCGACAATAAGGGCGGCAAAAGCTTTCCCGTTAACGCCGGAGGAATACCAGTATCGGCTGGACGGATTCAGGGTGACCAGATCCGCGCTGTAATAGTTTCCTTTATGGATCCAGTGATGCACCAGATAGATGCCGGTCCAGGGGCCGATAAAGACGATGGAGAGACTTAAAAATTGGACGAAAAAATCAACGAAGCCGGGACTGAAGAATAGCGCGTAGCAGCCGACGCCCACCGCTAGAGCCGCGTCGATTACGACGGATATATAACGCTTCATCCGAATGCCTATGGCGAGGAAGCTCATAGCCGAGCTGTACGAGTTCAAATAGTTGTTGGCCACCTGGCCGAGGATGATCACGAGCAGAAAGGGGATGGCGAACCATGTCGGCAAAACGTTTCCCATCGTCGAGACCGGGTTGGCGCTAAATGCGGAGCCGTTGATGAAGGTACCCAGCAGAACCCCGATGGACTGGAAAAGAAGCGATGCAATGCCGCCGCCGATGCTCGTATACCAGACGATCGCTTTCGGGTTCGTCTTCGCGTTCAGGTACCGCGAATAATCCGCCGCGTAGTTGGTCCACGTCATGGAAGTCGACATGACGCCGATTGCGGCGGCAAGCACAAGGGTCGGAACGAGTCCTGCGGCTGCATAGCTCGAAGCGGCCGGATGGAAGCTAAAATCGACTTTCGGCAGCAGCAGCAGAGTCATGACGATGGCCAGTACCCCGACGGCATAAGACAGATACCGCTGCACGACAAGCACCAGGGCGTGCCCGATAATCGGGACGCTGAACGTAAGAACGACAGCGACCAGAACCCCGATGAGCGTAGGTCCCGTTCCGGTCGCAGGAATTCCGATTTTCGAACCGAGCCCGAGCAGCGCGTCGACGGTAAGCACAATCGTCACGCTTTCCCATCCGACGAGGTTCAGCCAGCTTAAAAAGGACGGCACCGCATTTCCTTTCACGCCGAACGAAGCCCGCGAAATCGCCAGCGTAGCCGTACCCGCGCGCGGGCCAGGCGTACCGCATAGTCCGACCAAAACAAAAGTAAGGCTGCAGAACAAACAGATGGCCAGCGCTTCAACCAAGCTCAGCCCTAACGTCGTATACAGCTGCCCCACGATTACCCCGCTAATGGTTAATTGCCCGGCCATCCACACCCAAAACAGCGACCGTGGCGTTCCGTACCGGTCTTGTTCGGGCACGATGTCAATACCGTACTTTTCCATTTGAAACGCGCCCGCTTTCTCCGCCTCCAAGCTCATGATCATCACCCCGCGAAATAAAATGTTTCGTAGACCGTAAATCGTTTCGATCATGCTGTGCCGAAAAGGACTAAGCCGGCCTTCGATTGTTTCGAAGATCAGCTGCGGGCCGCTGCTGTTGTCAGCTGCCCGATCGTTTGGTTCGTTTCCGTCAAGGCCTCCCGCTGCAGGTAACGAATGGCACGGAGCGACGCTTCATGCGCTTCCCTTGTGGAGCCGCTCACCGCATCGGCGACCACTTTCAGAAAGTAATTATGCTGGTGCGCATCCGCGCACGTGTAATGCACGCAGACGTCCGTCATGAAGCCGCAAACGATCAAGGTCCGCACCCCGAGCCCTTTCAGCAAAATTTCCAGATCCGTTGCGAAAAAGGCGCTGTATCTCCTTTTCACGATGATATACTCGCCCTCCAGCGGACGAAGCTCGTCGACGATATCGACATCTTCCGAACCTTCGAGACAGTGAATGCCTTCGGCGCCGTCCAGCTCCCTTCCAAAGTCCACCAGACTCGGCCTGTGCATCTCCTGAGTCTGAATGACCGGAAGCTTAGCTTCGCGCGCGGCTTCCAGCAGCCGCCTAATGTTGCCGATCGCTTCGGAAGCGTCAAAAACATCGTTCATAAACCCTTTCTGAGCGTCGATAATCAACAGCGCAGCGCTGCCATGCCCATCGTTCATTTCGAAACCTCCCATCGATTTGGTTTGACCGTACCGATTGCTGCCCGCATCATGCCTGACCATCTCCGGTTCCATGGATCCGTCACATCCGTTCACATTCTTGCGGGAAAATAAAAAAGCCCGGGGAAATCTCATTGAGATCTCCCGGGCTTTTTCCCCTCCGTGTACACGTCGGACGGACGTGCGTTTTCTCTCGGACCAGCCGGCTCTTCCAGCAAAAGAGACGCGGAACCCTAGAAAACTGACATGAAAATATGCGGTTTCATAAAACCTGCTCTTAATTTAGCATGGGCCGGTTTTATATGTCAATATATATTACATGAATTTGTTTAAAAATGGATATAATTTGTTTGGACACAATAAATACTTACCGTAATATGTTAGTTATAGATGATGTCTGATGATGTGCTCATTTGACTTGGAATATGCCTCTGACCCTTGCATAAATAAAGAGGTACGGAGGCAAGCCAGAACAAATCATTTCTTCCCCCGCGGGAACTTATAGAAGAGGGGCATGCCGCTAGACCCGGTGCGCTTTCCGGTAATGGGAAGGCGTCATGCCGCGTTTTTGACGGAAAATGCGGCTCAAATAAAACCCGTTTTCGTAGCCGCACGACTGCGCGATCCGGTCGATGGTCAGCTCCGTTTCCGCGAGCAGCCGGCATGCCCGGGCGAGGCGCTGCTCCGTGACGAAGCCGGAGGGCGTCATGCCGTAGGCGGTCCGAAACCGCCGGGTCAGCTGAACCGGCGTGAGACGCAGGGAATGGGCCAACTCGCCGAGATCGATCCGGCCGCAGGCATGTTCAAGCATGAACTGCCTTGCCATGTACATATCGGGATCGGTGTCCGCGCGGTCCGTCTCCTCCGACCGAAGGCTTCGCTCCATCTGGAAGGCGGCGAACAGGTCGGTCAGCAGATGCTGCTGATACAGCCGGAAGCCGGCGTTTCGTTCCCGCGCGAGCCGCTGCAAATACCGGTAGTCCGACGTCAGACGGGACGTGTCGGACAACGTGATTTTGCCGAAAGGAAGCGGCCCTTCCCCGGAATTTCCGTCCTCCGATTCCAAGCTGCCCGTGTGCAGCGAAAAATGAAAGAAGTGAAACGAGAGCGGGTCCAGCACTCTGCGGTGAAACCACGTATCCGGCGGGCACACGACCAAATCGCCGAATGCCGCCTCGCCTTCGCTTCCGCGGATCGTATAGGCGAACCGTCCTTCCTGAACGGCGAACAGGGTCCAATACGGGTAGAGATCGCGGTCCAGGGCGAACCGCTCCTTCCGGTGCCAGTAGACGTGCGAAACCAGCTTTACGGCTGAAAATCCGGCTTCCATACTTGCCCCACCTTTGAAATAACAGATATGTCATATCGTAACAGGGTGTATGTTATTTGCAAAGAGGGTGAGCTAATATGAAATCAAGGATATGAAATTTAGGGCAGAGGGAGTGTGGAAGGTGAAGCGGGAAGTCGTACAATCGGATATTACGGTGATCGGCGGCGGGCTTGCAGGCGTTTGCGCGGCGGTAGCCGCCGCCCGTTTGGGCAGGACGGTCTCGCTTGTTCAGAACCGCCCGGTGCTCGGCGGAAATTCCAGCAGCGAGGTGCGGGTCTGGGTGTGCGGGGCGACCGCCCACGGCACGCAGCGTTATGCCCGGGAAACCGGGATCATGGGGGAAATGTTCGTCGAGAACCAGTTCCGCAACAAGGACGGCAATCCGTATTTCTGGGACCTGGTCGTGCTGGAGACGGTGCGGGCGGAGCCGAATATCCGGCTGTTCCTGAATACGGACGTGCACGAGGTGGAGGCGGACGGCGGCGAGAACGACCGGACGATTCGCTCCGTTACCGGCTGGATGATGGGCTCGGAACGCCGGATCCGTTTTGAAAGCGGATTCTTCCTCGACTGCACCGGCGACGGGCTGGTCGGCTTTCTGGCCGGCGCCAAGCACCGGGTCGGCCGCGAGGCAAGGGACGAATATAACGAAGAGTGGGCTCCCGAGCAGGCGGACGGCATTACGCTCGGCAGCACGCTGCTTTTTTACACGAAAGATGCGGGACATCCGGTCGCCTACCGGCCGCCGAGCTTCGCCAAGGACATTACGCAGACGTCGATTCCGATCAAGCGGGTCATCCGCAGCGGCGACAACGGCTGCGCCTACTGGTGGATCGAATGGGGCGGCGAGCTGGACACGGTCCATGACAACGAGCGCATCCGCGACGAGTTGTGGGCGGTTATTTACGGCATTTGGGACTACATCAAAAACTCGGGCAAATTCGACGCCGACCGGATGACGCTGGAATGGGTGGGCTCGATGCCCGGAAAACGCGAGTACCGGCGGTTCGTCGGCGATTACGTGCTGAACCAGAACGATATTATCGCCCAGCGCGAATTCGAGGACCGCGTCGCCTTCGGCGGCTGGTCGATCGACCTGCATCCGCCGCAGGGGATGTATTCAGTCGAAAGCGGCTCCAAGCACTTGTATTCGGACGGCGTTTATCACATCCCGTTCCGGTCGCTTTATTCCGCCAATGTCACTAATATGCTGATGGCCGGACGGGATATCAGCGCTTCGCACGTCGCCTTCGGCACGACGCGCGTCATGGCGACCTGCGCCGTCATCGGCGAGGCCGCCGGCACAGGAGCCGCGCTCTGCGCGGCGAAAGGCGTCACGCCGCGGGAGCTGCACGCCAGGCATATGCGCGAGCTGCAGCAGCTGATGCTGAAGCAGGACGCTTCGATCATCGGCCTGGGCAGCGAAGATCCGGCCGACCTGGCCCGGATGGCCGGCGTAACCGCATCCAGCACGCTGACGAGGCTGGCCGTGGAAGAGCCGTCGGAGGCGTATCCGCTGAAGACCGACGTCGGTCTGCTGCTGCCCGCCGACCCGGAAATTGCCGGCATCGAGTTTCTGGTGGATGCCGAAGAACCCGCGGCGCTCCGGGTGGAGCTGTGGGATACCGGGCGCGGCGAGAACTGCGTGCCGCATGCGCTGCAGGCGGAAGCAGCGACGCACGTTGCGAAGGGAGCCGGGCAGTGGGTGAGGCTGGACCTCCGCTGGAGGCCGGATACTCCGCGGAACGCGTTTCTGATCGTAAAAGCGGGCGAAGGGCTGTCGCTTCATCTGTCCGCGGAGCCGCAGACGGGCGTGCTGACCTTTATGAAAGGGCCGAAGCCGATCGTCTCGTCGAATCTCGAGGACCATCAGCCGGATCAGCCCGTCGTCCAGTGGAGCATGCGGCCGCTGGTGCGGAAGCCGTTCTGCTTCCGGCTGCTGTCCGAAACGCAGGCGTTCTCCCCGCAAAAAGCGGTCGACGGCTATCACCGCCCGTATGCCGGACCGCACATGTGGTCGTCCGCCGCAATGTCGTCCGATCGGCCGGAATGGCTGGAGCTGAGCTGGCCCGCGCCGGTCAACATCGGCTCCGTGCACCTGACGTTCAACGACGACGTGAACGAGGATCTGATCAATCTGCATCATCATTCGACGCCGTTCGAGGCGATTCCGGAGCTGATCCGGGACTACGGCGTTCAAGTTTACGTCGGCGGCGAATGGCGAACAACCGCCGAAGGGCGGGACAATCACAAACGCAAGCATGTGCACGTCTTCGATTCGGCGCTTACCGCGGACCGGATCCGCATCGCGGCATACGCGACCAACGGCTGCCCGCGCGCCGAAATCGTCGAGGTTCGCGTCTACGAATAGCATGACGCCAGGCTGCTCAAGATGGTTCTGCCTCTTTCGGCGGAACCATCTTCTTCTTATTTCCAAATGCAAACATCTTCGTCGCTATTTGGTATAGTGGTGCATATATGCTTGCAACAAGCATGGCGTGCATAACATATAATAATGCAAGCGTTTTCGTAAAAGGAGTGCAGCTTGATGAAAAACGAATCGATGACCGTGCTGGTAGTAGACGACGAACTGCCGATCCGCGAGGAGCTGCGGCTGTTCGACTGGGCGTCCCGGGGCGTAAGCTGGATCGGCGAGGCGGACAACGGCGAAGAGGCGCTGAGGCTGTGCCGCAGCCGCACGCCGGATATCGTCATCACCGACATCACGATGCCGGCAATGAACGGCATCGAGCTGGTTCGAAGACTGAAAGAGGAGCTCCCGCGCACTCAGGTCATTCTGCTGACCTGTCATTCGGAGTTCAAATATGCGCAGGAGGCGGTCGGGCTCGGAGCGGTCGAATATTTGCTCAAGGTCGCGATGGACGACGACGATCTCGCGCGGGCGCTGCAGAAGGCGAAGGAAGCGGCAAGCCGGGCCTGGTCGCTGGAGCGGGAAGCGGCGGACCGGCGGCGGCGGGACGTTTCGGAGCAGCTGCTCCGGCTTCTTGCCGGGCCGGCCGGGCAATGCGCGGATGCGGACGCTGCGCTGGAAGCCGCTCTGCAGGCGCTGCCCGTCGGCCGGCGGCCGCAGATCGCCGCGCTTCACGCCGAGACGGGCAGCCGCGGCCGCGGCTTGACGGCTCGCGAAATCGAAGACCGGCTGACGCCGCTGGAACGGCTCCATTCGTTTGCATGGATTCCCGCTTCGGACGGCATCTACTGGCTGCTCTTCGAGACGCAGAGCGAAGGCCGGCCGCTGCCCGGCGCATACCGCCGTCTCGAGGCGATTATCGAAGCGCTGCAGAGCTCGCTGGATGAGCGGCATGCCTTTCCCGGCGGCGCGGACCGCCTGCATGCCGTCGCGGGAGGCTGCGCCCGCCCGGCCGGCCGCGCCTGCACCGGGGGCGCCGGCCCCGCAAGCGGCGCGGGCGAGCTCTCCGGTCTGCTGCGCGGCGTCTGCGAGAAGCCGGCCGCGGCGTTCTATGACGGCGAACGCCGCGTATTCACCGTGCAGGCGGAGCTGCCGGCTCCGCTGGACGACCGGGCCGGGAAGGAGCTCGCCGATTTGCTGGACGGGGCGCGGTGGGACCGGGAGCAGCTGGCGCGGACGATTCGCGGCGGCTGGCTGCAGCTGGCGATGCGGCGGCGCATCGATCCCGGGGAGCTGAAGGCGTTCGCCGCGGATTGGATGAGCGCCTGGCGGCGAAGCGAAACGCCGCTTGAACCGGGATGGAAAGGGGCGCGGCGGATCGAAGCCGCGGCAACCGCGGCCGAGCTGGCCGAGGCGATGATCCATGAAATCGAAACGGCAGGCGGCGGACGGAAAGCCCGGCTGGAAATCGCGGAGGCGAAGCGGTACATCGAGGCGAACCTGAAGCAGCCGCTCACGCTGGCGGTCGTTTCCGCTCAGGTCGGGCTGAGTCCGCATTATCTCAGCAAGCTGTTCCGGGAAGAAACCGGCATCCCGTTCAACGATTACGTCACCGGCAAACGAATCGAGCGGGCGGCTTATCTGCTGCGGAACACGGCGCTGCGGGTATACGAGGTGGCGCAGGAGGTCGGCATTCCGAGCTACCGGTATTTTGCCGGCGTTTTTCGCGAGGTGACGGGCGTATCTCCGACCGAACTGAAGAAATCCGCCCAGGAGCAAGGACGGCCGGGCGAGCGGAACGGCTGAGGAGGCGGAGCGATGCGAGCGTTTGTCAAATGGTACAGGAGCTGGAGCCTCGCGACGAGGCAGTTCCTTTTTTTGTTTATCGTCACGTTTGCGTTTCTCGCTCTGCTGGCCTGGAACAATTACAACCGGGCGGCGGAGCTGTTCCGCGACCAGATGGTATCCGACTCCGGTGAACTGATTGCCCGGACGAACCAGTTTCTCGATACATATTTGAACAGCAGTCAGAACGTGCTGCTGCTTTTATCGACGAACGCAGACCTTATCGCCGGCGGGGAAGACAGGAAGATTTCAGGCGAGCTGAGCCAGATCGCCAAAAACAACAGCACCTTCGTCAAAACGCTCTACATCGTCCGCAAGGACGGGAAGGTCTATGCGAGCGATCAGATGGTGTACGACGTAATCGGCAATCCGGAGCTGAAAAACGTGTACCGCAACTCGCAGCAAAGCTACGGGGCCGTCGTGATCAGCCAGCCTTACGTCTCCCCTGTATCGGGGCCGACGGTGGCGATATCGCTTCCGGTGAGCGACGGAAACGGCACGTTTATCGGGGTCGCGGCGGTCGAGCTCGATCTCGACAAGCTGAACCGGCAAATCGGCGAGCTGACCTCCGATGCCTACAAGACGTTCGTCGTGATGTCCGACAAAAACAAGGTGGTCACGTTCGACCGGGACAGCGAGCTGCTGCCGCAGAAGCCGGCCAGCTATCACGAGGACCTGCCGGACCCGTTTGTCGAGCAGTTGGCCGCGCTTCCCATAACGGCGAGCGAGCTTACCGAATCGACGGGAAGGTTCGTCGTCGTGAAGTCGGGCCAGAACCGGCTCGGCTGGACGCTGATCGTCCTCATGAAGGACAGTTATTTCTACAAAAACGTCATCCGCCTGTTCGACAATTACAAAACGGCCGCCGGCATCTGGGTCGTCATGCTGCTGTTTCTGGCGTTCGCCATGTCCCGCTACATGACGAAGTCGGTCCGCACGCTCGCCGTCAAAATGGACCGCGTCCGCGACATGGGCGTCGTCCCGAGCCTTGCCGTGAAGCGGGAGGATGAAATCGGGCGGCTCGCCCGCAGCTTCAACGCGATGATGGAGCGCATCGGCAACCTGCTGGACGAGACGAAGCGGATGGAGGAGCGCAAGAAGCGGCTGGAGCTGAAGGTGCTGCAGAGCCAGATCGCGCCCCATTTTCTGTACAATACGCTGGCGTGTATCGGCAGTCTGGCCAAGCAGCACCGGACCGAGGAGGTGAAGGAGACGATCCGGTCGCTCGTCGGCCTGCTGTCGCTCAGCTTCGACCGGACGGCGGAATTTATTACCGTCCGCGAAGAGCTGGAAGGGCTGAAGATGTATATTCAAATTCAGCGTATCCGCTACGGGGACAAATTCGGCTGCGAGATGGACGTCCCGGAGGAAGCGATGTCCTTCGGCATTTTGAAGCTGACGCTGCAGCCGATCGTCGAGAACGCGATCTTCCACGGCATCGCCCCCAGGAGCGGAGGCGGGACGATCCGCATCCGGGGCTCGATTCGCAGAGGGAAGCTGCGCTTCTTCATTCGCGACAACGGCACCGGCATGGAGCCGGCAAAGCTTGCCGATATGCTGGACGAGCGGCAGCCGGAGGAGAACGATGGGCATTTCTCCGGCATCGGGATGACCAACGTGCACCAGCGGCTGCGGCTCCGCTACGGCTCGCCGTACGGGCTGCGTATCGGCAGCGTGCCGGGGGCGGGGACGGTCGTCTGCGTCACGGTTCCCGCACGTCCGCTGCCGGCGGAATAAATTGTAGAATCTGTGCATCATTTTGCAATAATGCTGTATAGTTGGCAGCCTGTCCGCCTTGCTATACTTGATTTGCGCAGACTGAATGCGCTTACAAGGAAAGTGAGGTGAGCCGCCGCTTGAGCCGTATGAGTCAGCCAAACCGGACGGAACGTTTGGAAGGGCTTTATCCCGGGGAAGCCGCCGGGCCGTCCGCCCGTGCCGGAATTCTCCGTACCGTCTGGCGCTTCCGTGCCTTCTATTTGATGCTTCTGCCAGGCGTCATTTATTACATCGTGTTCAAATATATCCCGATGTACGGCGTTGTCATCGCGTTTAAAGATTTCAACATGTCGGACGGCATCCTGCTGAGCCCGTGGGCGGACCCGTGGAACAAATATTTTTTGCAGTTTTTCCACTCGCCGTATTTCACCCAGCTGCTGACCAACACGTTCCTGATCAGCGTCTACAAACTGATTTTCGGCATGGCGCCGCCGATCCTGATGGCGCTGCTGCTGAACGAATGCCGCGTGAGATGGCTGAAATCGCTCATCCAGACGCTGACGTATATGCCCCATTTTCTGTCCTGGGTCATTATCTACGGCATTCTGCTCGCGCTGCTGTCGCAAAGCTCCGGCCTTGTCAACCAGTGGATCGAGAACGCGGGCGGGCAGTCGATTCCGTTCCTGACGTCGACCTCCTATTTCCGCTCGATTCTCGTCGGCTCCGAAATATGGCAAAATCTCGGCTGGGGCGCGATCATCTACTTGGCCGCCATTACCGGCATCGACCCGACCCTGTACGAGGCGGCGCGGTCGGACGGCGCGGGCCGGCTGCGGATGATCTGGCATATTACGCTTCCCGGCATCCGCAGCGTCATCGTCATGCTGCTCATTCTGAACCTCGGCCATCTGCTGGATGCGGGCTTCGAGCAAATTTACATCATGTATAACATTCAAGTATATGCCGTGGCGGACATTCTTGACACCTGGGTGTTCCGGACCGGCCTGCAGCAGCTGAACTTCAGCCTCGCTTCGGCGGTCGGGCTGTTCAAGGCGGCGATCGGGCTCGTGCTGGTATTGGCCTCGAACAAACTCGCGAAGCGCTGGGGGGAAGGCATATGGTAAAAAGCCTGGACGACCGCATTGCCGGCGCCGTCGTGATCGTCATTTTGCTGCTGTGCGGGGCCGTGGCGGTATTCCCGCTCCTGTACGTGCTGTCCGTGTCGATCACGCCGTTCAGCGAAGTGCTCAAGAACGGCGGCTTCATTCTCATTCCGAGAGCGGTTACGTTCGATGCTTATAACAAGCTGCTGACCGAATCGAACATCCCCCGCGCGTTCGGCGTGACGGTTATCGTGACGGTCGTCGGGACGATTCTCAACCTGGCGATCACGGGGCTTATGGCGTACCCGCTCAGCCGCAGGCAGCTGCCGGGCCGCAGCCTGTTTCTGATGATGGTCGTGTTCACGCTGCTGTTCAGCGGCGGCATCATTCCGACCTATCTCGTGGTCAAGTCGCTTGGACTGCTGGATTCGATCTGGGCGATGATCCTGCCGAATCTCGTCTGGAGCTTCAACGTGCTCATTATGAAAAGCTTCTACGAAAGCCTCCCGGAGGAGCTGTTCGAATCCGCGCGGATGGACGGCGCGGGCGAATTCCGCATCCTGTGGCAGATCGTCGTGCCGCTCTCGGTGCCGGTCACGCTCACCATCGGCCTGTTCTACGCCGTGGGCCACTGGAACGAATTTTTCCAGGCGATCATGTACGTGACCGACCGGACGCTGTTTCCGCTGCAGGTCATCGTCCGCGAAATATTGGTCCAGACGCAGCAGCCGCTCGAGAATGCGGAGAACATGACGCCGACGCAGACGCTGCAGATGGCGTCCGTCATTATGGCCAGCCTGCCGATCATCGTCATCTATCCGTTTCTGCAGAAGCATTTTACGAAAGGCATGCTGCTCGGCTCGGTCAAAGGTTGAAGCCCGGCCGCCCGTTCGTTAAAGGGAATAGGGCCGGTTCAATAATATCATGCGCATGAAGAGAGGGGTTTACGGGATGAAAACAAGAAAAACGTTAGCCGCCGCACTCGCCGTTTTGCTGCTGACCGTCGGCCTGCTTGCCGGCTGCTCGCCTTCCGGCAAATCGACCAATGGCGAAGGAGCTTCCGCGCCTTCGAACGAAGGCGGCTCCGCGCCTACCGGCGGGACGTCCGGTGCGGTGAAGCTGGACATTATCGAGACCGGCAACAACTTGCCGACTCCGGATAAAGACTACATCAAGGAAGCGCTCGACAAGGCGCTCGGGACCGACCTGAACTTGACCGTCTACGCATCGGCCGACGATTACAAGAACCAGCTGAACGTCAGGCTCGCGTCGGGCAATTCTCCCGATCTGTTCCAGGTGCCGGACCGCGCTTCGCTGAAGCAGTTCGCGCAGCAGGGATTGCTGCTGGATCTGACGCCGTATATGGAGCAGCTTCAGCCGGTCAAGTCGTTTATCGGGGACGAAAGCCTCAAGAAAACGACGATCGACGGCAAAATCTATGCCATCCCGAAAGCGCCGAACATTCCGTATAACACGTACTGGATCCGCAAGGATTGGCTCGACAAGCTCGGCCTGCAGCCGCCGCAGACGATCGACGAATTTCTGAATGTCGTGAAAGCGTTCGCAGAGAAGGATCCGGACGGCAACGGCAAGAAGGATACGATCGGGCTGACCGGCAGCAAGCTGTCGACGTTCTCGCCGATTTTCGGCGCCTTCGGCGTCGGGGACCCGAATACGTTCTACGTCAAGGACGGCAAGCTCGTCAATTCCCTGTACGACCCGGCGATGAAGGACGCGCTTGCGTTCATCAAGAAGCTGAACGACACCGGCGCGGTCGATCCGGAGATTATGGCCAATACCGGCCTGCAGCATCAGGAGAAAGCGATCAAGGGCCAGGCGGGCATCGTCTGGATCGACTGGCCGAACATGAGCAAGGACCAGTTCACTGAGCAGATCAAGAAGGTGAACCCGAACGCGGACTGGATTCAGCTGGCCCCGCCGAAAGGACCGGGCGGCCAATACGACGGCCCGTTCGATATCGGGGGAACGTCCGGCATCTATGCGATTCCGAAGGCGCTGGAGAAAAACAAAGACAAACTGCAGAAGGTGCTGGACCTGCTTAATTACGTCTCCGGCAAGGAAGGCTCGATGCTGGTGCAGTACGGCATCGCGGGCAAGCACTATAATCTGGAAGGCGATAAAGTGGTGCCGACCGATCTGATGGCCAAGGAAGGCGGCTTCACCTGGCTGTACCAGTTTACCGGGCGGCCGGAAATGTCCTACCTGCAGACGAAATTCGCTCCGCAGGCCAAATATATCGAATTCGCCAACAGCCAGCCGCGGATCCAGATTTTGAACGGCTTCCTGACCAATCCCGACGGCTTTAATCCGGCGGACGCCACGCGGTTCATCGAGGAAAATTTGGTGCAGTTCATTTACGGAAAAGCACCGTTGGACGGCTATGACAACTTCCTGAAAACGCTGGAAACGAGCATGAATTTTAAAACGTACATGGACGATTCGATGAAGCAGCTGCAGGATCTCGGGTACGGCAAATAAGAAGGAGGAAGCTTGATCATGACGCAATTGCAGGACATTCCGGAGCTGGTCCGCCGGTTCCGCCGGGACGGTTATCTGATTTTGCGCGGCGTGCTCCCGGAGGAAAAGGCGGCAAGGCTGAATTCCGCCATCGACGGCATCCTTGAAGAGGAGCCGGAGGCGTTGTCCTACAATATTTACAACAGCGTGGAGCGGCATCCGGAGCTGATCGACGAACCGGCGCTGCTGCCGCTCATGGTCAACCTGATCGGCTACAACATCCAGCTGCATATCTCGCATTTGACCGTGCGAAAGCCCAATCCGGATGGCGTGAGGACGGAGTCCCAAAGCTTCATCCATTGGCATCAGGACGGCCCGCATCCGCAGTTCCCGCGCATTCACGGGCTGACCTCGACCTATTACGTGAAAATCGGGTACATCCTGAGCGACATGTCGCAGCCGGACCGGGGCAATACGAAAATCATCCCCGGCAGCCACCTGAAGTCGGATTTCGCTCCGGTGCAGAAGGATGTGAACGTGCCGGTCGACGGGGAAATGCAGGTGTGCGGCAAGCCGGGCGACGTCTTCATTTTCGCGCAAAACCTGTGGCATGCCGGGGCGCCCAACCGCTCCGGGTTTACGAGGCGGCAGCTGTTCATGGGCTACAGCCCGATCTGGATGCGGCCGATCGATTACCACAAAGCGTCGGACCGGCTGCTGGCGGGAGCGAGCCCGTTCCGCCGCCAGCTGCTGGGCGATATCAGCAGCAACTGTTTCAAATATTACGTGCCCGAGGAATCGATGGTGCCGCTAAAAGCGTTATGGCTCGGCGGCGAGCTCGGGGAGGACGCGTATTCGGTGGAATAGAACGAAACAGCGGGCAGCCGGTTGAGGGCTTCCCGCTGTTTTTTCTTTCCATTTGCATCGGGTAAAAGGTACGAGAAGCGGCACCGTTCGGGATTTTGACAAGGAGGCCTTTTCTACGCATGCATAGTAAAGGGAACCAAGCGAATTCATTTTTAAATCAACACTTTGCCATTTCGTCGGCAAGGCGGTTTTTGATGAAAGGCAGAACGGAACGCGCTATTCAAAAGGGAAAGTTGCTCACTCGATTGAAAAGCGGAAACAGGACAATTCCGGCCCAGTCTAATCTAGCGATTCTTGATAAAAATCGGGTTCGTAAGGCAGGTCATGACGGATACGTCCGTGTCCGGCACGAAACGGCGAGCTTCCAAACGGTAAAAGAGGCGATCCGCCGAGCCGGCGAAGATCAGCCGGGCGCTCCCGCCGGGGCCGGTCTGTACAAGCAGCGGCTCCGGCAGGCAGCCGAAACCGGTGCCGGGCCTTGCCATTAGGGCCGCGGAGCTGGTCGCTGCCGCTGTCCTGTCTGCCGCGCTTTCCGCAGCGGCAGTTTCGCCGGCAGCAGGCCCGTACGCTTCGGTTCCGGCAGCAGCATTCCGGCCACCGGCCAACGCGTTCGCGGCCGAGATGTCTTCGGCGGCAGCTTCCGCCGCCGACCTGCAGCCGGCCGGCGCTGCCGTTGCAGCTGCCTGTGTATCCGCCAGCGCCCGCAGCTCGCGGCCGCCGGCGAAGCCGGCAAGCTTCCGCGCCGCTTCGGCCCATTCGGCCTCCCGGTCCGCCGGCCCTTCCAGCCGCCACTGCGCTTCGATGCCGCGGTCGGACCAGAGCGCGAGAACGTCGCCGGCCGCGCCCGACACTTCGATCGTAAGCGGCACGGCGCCGTCCTCATCCGGCAGCGCGATATCGCCGCTGCCGCTGCCGCGGGAGTCCATTGACGCGAACGTGCCGTCCGGCGCGTACGACAGCACGACCCGCCCGGCGCGGATGCCGTCCATGATGCCGGACACCGTGTCCGTCTCGGACCGGACGAAAGCGGTCGGCCCGCCGTGCCGCACGACGCTGTTTGGGCGGTGCGTATCGCTGCCGCCGAGGGCGATAATCCGATGGCCGGAAGCGAGCTGCTCCTGCCACCAGCGGACGGCCGTTTCGTTCAGGCCGCGCCACGGCCCGTTCCATACCTCGATCGCATCGAACGGAACGTCGAAGCCGAGCAGCCACGGGCAGTCGGGGCAGAAGGGGTGGTTGAGCGAAACGAAGGCGCCGCGCTCCCGGGCTTTCGAAAGCCCATCCGCCGCGTCCGCGCCGTTCAAGACGCGAAAATCGTCCAGCGCGTCGGGCTGTCCGAGCAGGTTCACATGCCCCATGTAGCTCGTCAGCTCCACGCCCGGAATGACGAGCAGCTTCTCGTCCGGAACGCGCGCCGCCGCGTTCTGGGACGCAGTATTATGGTCGGTCAGCGCGATAAAATCGAGCCCAAGCGACCGACAGCTGTCGAGCGCGCCCGCGATCGTGTACGTGCCGTCGCTGTGGACGCTGTGCGTATGAAGATCGCCCTTCAGCCAGCGGGGGACGGGCGGCGCGAGCGTCACCTCCAGCTTCGCAAGACATCCCGCTTCCGGCACGCGGTAGGCGCCGAGCAGTACGGCCCATGTGCCCGGCGCGACCGGTCGGGGCAGGTAGCCGGGCGTCGCTTTTTCCGCCGAGACGAAGACTCGATCGCGCGCGCCGCCGCTCCAGCCGACGATCCGTTCCGGGGATCGCAGGCCGAGATCGACGACGCAAGGTCCGCCGCCGTCATCGGAGCCGGTGACGGACAGCCGCACTTCCACGCGTTCGTACCCTTCGCCAATCTCGAACGGAACCTCCAAATAAGTGCGTTCTTCGCTTTTATCGATAAGCCGCTCCAAGGTGAATCGCTTTTCCTGCCGCGTTTCCATCTGCCGTTCCAACTCCTTCCGCAATGGGCCGGCTCCCGAAGGCCGGCTGTATCTGCAACCTTATAAGCTTCGAGCCGCCGCGTCCTGCCGCCGATTCATGCCGCGAACTGAAGCCGGGCGCCGGCAGCTGCGCGAAGCGCCATTACCGCCGCTATTCTTTGCTCGCCCCGAGCAAAATGCCCTTCATGAAATATTTTTGCACGAACGGATAGACGGCCAAGAGGGGCAAAATGCTGATGATAATGCCGGCCATCCGCACGTTTGTCGTGATCAGGTAGTTGCTCGACACCGCGCCGGTATCGACGATCATCGATTTAAGTGCCAGCTGCAGCGTATATTTCATGCTGTCGTTGATGAACATGACGGCGGCGGTGAAGGCGTTCCAGCGGCCGACGAATTCGAACAGCGTCACCGTCGCGAGCCCGGCCGTGGCCAGCCGCATGTACATCGTCAGAAAGATGCGGAACTCGCCCGCGCCGTCGATTTTGGCCGATTCCGCCATTTCGTACGGGACGCCGAGAAAAAAATTGCGCATCAGCAGGATCGAGAAGCCCGATACGAGCCCGGACAGCACCAATACGCTCAGCGTGTTGATCAGGTGCAGGTCCTTGTTCACGATATAAAGCGGGATCATGACCGCTTCCTGCGGCACCATCATCGTAATCAGGATAAACGTGACCATGATCCGTTTGCCGGGCAGCTCCGGGTGAATGAGCACGTAGCCGGCCAGGCAGGACAGCAGCACATGCAGCGCGGTGCCGGCAACCGTCACGATCGCGCTGTTCAGGAACGGCCGCCACAAGTCGAGATTTTCCCATACGGTGCGGAAGCCCTCCAGGCTGAACGATTTCGGGAACAAAATAATGTCCGGCTGCATCGAGGCCACTCCGGACGAGAACGCCAGCGCAATGACGTTCAGAAACGGTATGATCATGGTCAGCATCAGCGCGAGCAGAAACAGCGCGTTCAGCGCGTCGAAGCATTTGTTCGC
The DNA here is from genome assembly GCF_028826105.1 of Paenibacillus humicola. Taxonomy (NCBI): domain Bacteria; kingdom Bacillati; phylum Bacillota; class Bacilli; order Caryophanales; family Paenibacillaceae; genus Paenibacillus; species Paenibacillus humicola. Next base: position 5,058,582 of record NZ_JAQGPL010000001.1, on the reverse strand, counting down.
CCAGCCGAGCCGGTCGTATCGTTCGCTCATCGTTTACACCTCATCGAAGCGCGTGACCCATCGTACGACGAGCGTCAGCGCCAGCGTTAACAGGACGACGAAGAAGCTGGCCGCGGCCGCCGTCCCGATTTGAATATCCACCATGCCTTTTTGGAACGTATACATCATCAGGACGTCGACCTTCGGTGCCGTCGTCGGATTCCGCAAAATGAATACCTCGTCGAAAATCCGCAAAATGCCGAGCGTGTTGAGCAGAAAAATGACCTTCATCGTGCTCGACAGCTGCGGCAGCGTCACGAAGCGCACCTGCTGCCAGCGCGAGGCGCCGTCCATCCGGGCGGCTTCATAAAGCGACGGATTGATCGACATGATGCCCGCCAGAAACAGGATGCAGTTGTAGCCCATGTCCTTCCAGACCGCGAGCAAAATCATGATCCAGCGCGCCCAGCCGGGATCCGCGAGGAAATTGACCGGCTGATCGAGCCCGGCTTTGACGAGCAGCAGGTTGACCAGTCCGTTGTCCGGCGACAGCAGAAAAATCCACATGCCGCCGATGACGACCCAGCTCAGCAAATGGGGGATGTACAGCACCATTTGCGCCAGCTTCTTGTACCAGGCCTGCAGCACCTCGTTCAGCGACAGCGCGACGACAAGCGGAGCGGCAAAGCCGATCAGCAGGATGCTGCCGCCGATGATGAACGTATTGACGAGCGCCTCCTGGAACGACGTATCATGCAGCACGGCGCTGTAGTTGGACCATCCGACATAAGGCCGGTCGCCCATCAGCCGGTAATCCTGAAAGCTCGTCTGCAAGCCGCGGACAAGCGGGTAATAGGCATAGACGAGAAAATAAACGACGACCGGCACCATCATGACGTACAGCGGCCCGTATTTGCGGAGCGTTCTCACCGCATTTGCACTTCCTTTCCGGTCAAATCGACCCGCAGGCGAAGATTGCAAGCCGGAGAGAGAACTCCAAGCTTGCGGGCGGGCGTACGGCCGGATTCAGCCATACGCCCGCCCTCATGCCTCGGCCTGCGCTATTCGTCGATCAGCTTCTTCGCAAACAGCTCGTCGCGCATTTTTTTGACGGCTTCCTCGGCGTCCATCTGGCCGGCCATCGCTTTCAGCGCATAGTTTTGCACGATTTTCTCGGCGTCGGACCAGCCCGGCAGCGCCAGCTCCAGCGTCGCGTATTTTTTCGCCAGGTCCTGTGCTTCCTGCACGCCCGGCAGCCCGGGGAACGGCGGCTTCACGTTCTGGTTGTACCAGAACGGCACGCCGTGGTCCATGTTATGCTGCTTGCCGGTATCCGTCAGCGTATACGTATCGCCGCTTTTCGTATAATCCACGTCTTCGATGCCGATACTGCCCAGCATAATGCCCGGCTGCGTGTTCCAGAATTCCAGAAACTTCTTCGCCGCGTCCGGATGCTCGGCGTTTGCCGGAATGAACCAATAGTCCGGGTCGCCGCGGCGCATCAGAATCGTGCCGCCCGGCCCTTCGGCCGAGGTGATGCCTTCGGCCTGGAACGACGTATTCGGGTCTTCCTGCTTCTTCAGGCTGTTGAACATGCCGACCCAGGCGTCCCAGTACGTAATTATGCCGACGCGGTCCGTCAGAAACAGGTTGCGCATTTTGCCGGTGTCGTTCGTGATGAAGTTCGGATCCATGATGCCTTCCTTGGTCAGCTTCGCAAACCACTGATACATCGGAACGGCCGCTTCGGTCGCGTACGGAATCGTCCGTTTCCCGTCCTTCATGACGTAGCGGTATTTGAGGCCGGCGGCGCTCATGAAGCCCTGAATATCGTAGAGGCCCGACGTGCTGAGACCGTAAGTGTCGGCTTTCCCGTCGCCGTCCGGGTCCTGCTCTTTGAACGCTTTGAGCACGTTGTAATAATCGTCCAGCGTCTTCGGCTCCTGCAGGTGGAGCTTGTCGAGCCAGTCCTTGCGGACGATCGGCATCGTGCCGCCCTGGAATTTGCTGAATACGGCAACGATGCGGCCGTCCTTGTCCTTCAGCTGATCCCATTCGCTAGTCGGAATGACGGACGGATCGGAGAGCACCTTGGACGATTTGACGAAATCGGTCAAATCCGTCACGACGCCCTGATCGACGAATTCGGCGAGCTTGCCGAGGTCGCTGCCTTCAATCAGGTCGTATTTCTCGCCGGAGCCGAGCGCCGTCAGCACCTTCTGGTCGTAGTCGCTCGCCGGGCGCTCAAGCGTGGCGTCGATGCCGGTCAGCTTCTTGATCTCGGCTTCGAACTGCTTGTTCTCCTCCGGCGTTTTGCCGCCGACGTTCGCCGTCAGGATGCGCAGCTTCATATCGGCGGCCGGCTTATCCGAAGCCGATGCTCCGCTGCCCGATGAGGACGCGCCCGAACCGGTGGAACCGTTCCCACCTGCGGATGCGTTCCCTCCGGCCGCGTTTTGGCCGCTGCCGCCGCACGCCGAAAGCACCAGCGTGCCGGCCAGCGTCAGTGCGGACAGCGCGGCCCATGTTTTCTTCATTGTCATGTCAATCCCATCCCTTTCACGTGGACTTGATTTATGGTTAGCGGGGCGGACCCGAGCAGGAACCGCGCACGACAAGCCCGGCCTGCACGAGTACGCGCCGCACGGCATTCGCGCTTTCCGAGAGCTGCCCGATCAGCAGCTTGGCGGCTTCCATGCCGAGCTGCTCCGCATGCAGCCTGACGCCGGTAAGCGGCGGCGAAAATTCGGGAAACAGCACGGAATCGTCGCTGAAGGCCAGCACCGACAGCTCCCCGGGAATGCGGCGGCGGCACAGCTCCGCCGCTTTGTAGACGCCGAGCGCCATCGTGTCCGAATCGGCGATGACAGCCGTCACGCCGCGGCGCGCCTCCAGCAGCTTCACTACTGTTTCGCGGGCAAAGTCATAGGAAGATAATCCTTCGCTGCCGCTCTCGGGCAGATGATGGACCAGCAGCTCTTTGTCCGGTTCCAGACCTATCGCGCGAAAGGCGTTCCAGTAGCCTGCGGCGCGGTCCGCCGCCACCGTTCGCACGGCGGGCGCGTTCAGAAACAAAATATCCCGGTGCCCCATCCCGAGCAGATGACGTGTGACCAGCTCGGCCATGCCGGCATTGTCGTTGTCAACGTAGCTGATCTGCGACTCGTACGGCTTGGGCGGCCGTCCGATGATGACAACCGGCACGCCGCCGACGATCCGTTCCTCGATTCGGACGTCGCCGCTTTCGGGATCGAGGATGATTTCGCCGTCCACCGGACTCGAGGTCATATGCTCCACTTGCGAGCTGAACGCTTCGGACAGCGAATTGACGAGCAGCCGGTAGCCGTGCGCGTAGCATGCGCTCAGCACGCCGTTCAGCAGCGACAGCTGGAACTGGCCGAATTTGAACGATTCGCCCCGAAGATTCAAGCCGATGATGCGGGTCGAGCGGTTCGCGAGGCTTCTCGCCCAGTAATTCGGCTTGTAGTTCAGCCGTTTGGCCGCCGCCAGCACACGCTCGGTCACTTCCTTGCTGATCGGGCGCTTTCGGCTGAACACGCTCGAAACCGTGCTCTTCGAAACGCCTGACGCCCGGGCGACATCATCGATCGTTGCCAACTTCCTTCTCGCCCTCTTTCCTCTTCGTGCAGCGGCAAACGGAGCTGGCCGATTCCCCATGCTGCACCCCAAGATTAAACCGGTTTTGTCATACCTGTTTAAAACCGGCGTGTTGGTTTTGTAAATCGGAACGAAACGGCGTATTAGTTCTGTAAATCGGAACGAAACGCCGGGGCGGGAGCGGGAAATGGGCGGGTGAACCGCTTGTCGGCCATTAAACCGCTTTAATAACGTTTTCATTGTATTCGCTTCCTTTTTCATATATGACAAAGGGTGTCATGAAGGCTCGGGTATACTTGAATCGTACCGGTACGAATTTTTCGAAGCGGGAGGAGCAGCCTGAGCTATGAAACCTTTGCAAGGAAAAGTGGCGGTTGTGGCCGGAGCGACGCGGGGAGCGGGACGAGGGATCGCGGTGGCGCTCGGCGAAGCGGGAGCCGTCGTTTACTGTACGGGCCGAAGCGTGAGAGGAAATCTGTCCGGGATGAACCGGAAGGAAACGATCGAGGAGACGGCGGAAATGGTGACGGAAGCCGGCGGAACGGGCATTCCGGTCCGGACGGATCACACCGCGGAAGAGGAAGTGAAGGCGCTGTTCGAGCGCGTTGCGGATGAACAGGCGGGAAGGCTGGATATTTTGGTCAACGACATTTGGGGCGGCGATCCGCTTACGGAATGGGGAAAGCCGTTCTGGGAGCATTCGCTTGCGGACGGGCTGCAGATGCAGCGTCTCGCGGTCCGTACGCACATGATTACGAGCCGTTACGGCGCGCCGCTCATGGTCGCCGGAAAGAAGGGACTGCTGATCGAGATTACCGATGGCGTCGATTACCGGTACCGCGGCAATATATATTACAGTTTGGCCAAAATATCGGCGATCCATCTGGCGGAGGCGATGGCGGAGGATTTGCGGCCCTTCGGGGTGACGGCGGTGGCGCTTACCCCCGGTTTTCTCCGATCGGAGGCGATGCTTGATCATTTCGGCGTATCGGAGGACAATTGGAGGAAAGCAGCGCGGACCGACCCGCATTTTCTCATGTCGGAAACGCCGGCGTTTGTCGGGCGGGCGGCGGCCGCATTGGCGGCCGATCCGGACGTGTTCCGCAAAACGGGGCAGGCTCTCAGCAGCTGGTCGCTATCGGACGAATACGGATTTACCGATTGCGACGGAAGCCGCCCGCATTGGGGCAACTATGCGAAGGAGCAGGGATTTTAAGCAGGGGAGGGACGGAATCTGAGAGCGGACCGGCTGATTGCCATTCTGATGTTTCTGCAAAACCGCGGCCGAATGACGTCGCGCGAGCTGGCGGATAAGCTCGAGGTGTCCGAGCGGACCGTTCACCGCGACATGGAGGCGCTGAGCGCGGCCGGCATTCCGGTCGTCGCCGAGCGGGGGAGCGGCGGCGGATGGTCGCTGGCGGAAGGCTACCGGACGGATTTGACCGGGATGAAAAGCAAAGAGATGCAATCGCTGCTTCTCGCTCAGCCCTCTTCCGTCCTGCACGATCTGGGCATGACCGGCGTATTCGAAGGGGCGTTCCGAAAGCTGCTCGCCTCGCTGCCGGAGGCGCTTCGGCAGGAAGCGGAGGTCGTCCGCCGGCGCATTCACGTGGACGGCGCGGGATGGCATGAGGCGGCCGGCGAGCAGGTTCCTTCGCTGCCGCTCGTTCAGGAGGCGGTATGGGCGGAACGTACGCTGCGCTTCCGGTACCGGCGCGGTGATGGGACGGAGTCGGCGGAGCGTATCGTCTGTCCGCTCGGTCTGGTGGCGAAAAACGGCATCTGGTACCTGGTCGCCGCGGCGGATGACGAGGTGCGCACCTTCCGCATTTCGCGCATGAGCGGAGCGGCGATGGGGGACGAACCGTTCGAGCGGCCCGAGCCGTTCGACTTGGCGGCTTACTGGGAGGAATCGACCGCGCGCTTCAAGGCTTCGCTTCCGCGCTATCCGGCCCGGATCCGGGTGCGCGAGGAGAAGCTGGAGCGATTGGCCGCGCACCGGTACGTGAAGCTGGTGAAGGTATCGCCGGCGAATGCCGGCTTCGCGGAGGCGGAAGCCGAATTTAACACGCTGGAGTCCGCCGTCGAAATCCTGCTCGGCTTCGGCGCTTCCGTTGAAGCCGTTGAGCCGGCGGAGCTCCGGGCGGCGGTGCTGGCCGAAGCGCGGGCGATCGTAACGCGGCATGCCGGGAAGTCGGAGCCGGACCGCTGACGTTGCGGTTTAAAACGTAAACTGCAGCTGCTCCACGGCTTCGGGCCGGGAGGACTGCTTTGGTGCAGCCTGCTCCCCAGCGAATTCGTTAATGGTAGCGGCCGCCATTCCGCCGGCCTCGTCCGGACGCACCGCGTCACGGCGCATACCCCTTCCTGCAAATCCGTACCGTTCCAAAAGCTTCTTGGCCAGTTCCATTACACGGTCGGCGTACGCGCGATTGGCGTACGCGCCGGCATACAGGCTGCCGTATGCCCGCAGCAGGTGGGGAAAATGCGTTTCCAGCGTATGCATGTACCACGCCTTCACATCCGGCGACAGCCGCAGCACGGACGCATAGGCGAAGGCGGCGCGGTGCGCTTTGGCGGCGGAAATCAGCTGCTCCAGATCTTTGGCCGAATCGGTCAGGCAGGGAAGGATCGGCGCGATGAAAAGGCCCGCCTTGATGCCGCTGCGGCAGAGCGTCTCGACCGTTTCCAGCCGTTTGGCGGGAAACGGCGACGCGGGCTCCAGCTTGCGGGAGATGTCGGCGCGCAGCGTGTTGATGCTGATGTTGACCGACTCGATGCGCATCGCGGTCAGCACGTCGAGATCGCGCAGAATGAGCGGAGAGCGCGTCGTAATCGAGGTCCGGAGTCGGTATTTGGCCAGCACCTTCAGGCACTCCCGCGTGATGAACGCTTTGCCTTCGACCGGCTGGTACGGGTCGGTGGCCGTTCCGATGGCGACCGTGCCGATTTCGCGCGCCATCGCTTCGAGGCCGCCGCCGTGCCGTTTTAGCTTTTTGGCCAATTGAGCCTCCAGCGCTTCGGCGGCATTTTGCTTGATCGTGATCCGGTTCTGGAATTCGTCGTCCGCTTCCCGCCCGATGAAGCTCTGGAACGCCCGCGCATAGCAGAAGCTGCATCCGTGCGCGCAGCCCCGGTACGGATTGATCGACCAGTCGAACGGCATCGATTTCGCCGTGACGCGGTTCAGCGTCATCTTCGTCTCGACGGGCTCGTAGCTTTTCTTCGCCGCCATCTCGTTTGCCCCCAGTCCACGCAGAACATACGTTCTGTTTTGACCCAGTATACCACATGACCGGCGGCGGAAGCCACCTTCGGGGGAACGGTAAATATTAGGCGCGTGCCCGTCTGCCGAAACCGCGGCGATTCCCGAGACCTCCGCGCTTAGACGCGAAAAGCGAAAACGACCGCCGAGCGCTCCGCGCTTAGACCGTGAAAAACGAAAACGGCATGTGCCCAATGGTCATACGTGCGACAATACCAACCCGCCGTAAGCGAAAGCGGCGAGAATGACGAAGGCGGGATGGATTTTGCGGATGCCCATCGCCCAGAACGCGACGGCCGCAATGCCGAGCGACTGCCAGATGCCGATGCCCTTGATCGTGCCCGCCGCCATCTGCCACGTCAGCACGACCATCATGATCGCGATGACCGGCTGCACGAGCAGCGTCATGCCTTTGACGACGACCGACTGCCGGTATTTGTGCAGCAGGCTGAGCATGAAGATCAGCGCTGCCGCAGACGGGATGGCCGTCGCCGCGAGCGCGGCGATAAGCCCGACCGTTCCGGCCTGGTTGAAGCCGACGAAGGCGGCGATTTTGGTGGCGATCGGTCCGGGCAGCGTGTTGCCGAGCGCCAGCATGTTGGAAAACTGCAAATCGTTCAGCCAGCCGTAATGCGTTACAATTTCCCTGTACATGAGCGGGATCGACGACGGACCGCCACCGTAGCCGAGCGCGTTCGCAAGGAAAAAACCGATGACGATTTTCAGCCACTCCATGTCGACGATTCCCCCTTGCGGCTTTTTCGTTTCAGGCGCCAGGCTTGCAGACGCTCCGTGGTTTTGAAATGAACGGCCCCGTAAGCCAGAAACAGCACGATGACGATGGCCGGGTGAACGGGGACGACCTCCAGCAGCAGGAAAGACACGGCGAACATGGCCGCGCCCATCCATTTGCCCATTCCTTTGACCGTGCGCTGCGCGAACTCGTACGCCATCATGCCGATCATGACGGCGATGACCGGCGTTACGGCATGGATCATGCCGGCGACAATGCGCGATTTGCTCAGCAGCTGCACGATCGACATGAGCGCGATCATCGCCGCCGCGGAGGGAAGAATGTGGGCGAGCATCGCGACGGCCGCGCCGGGCCAGCCTTTTTCCCGGTACCCGAGGTAAGCGGCGATCTTCGTGGCGATCGGCCCCGGCAGCGCGTTCGCGATGGCGAGCACCTCGCCGAACTCCTCGTCCTTCAGCCAGCCGTAGCGGGTCACCGCCTCGTAGCGGATGAGCGGGATGACCGACGGGCCTCCGCCGTAGCCCAGAATCCCGGTCCGCGCCATGGCCGAGGCCAGCTGCCGGTAACGGTTGTCTTTTCCAAATACACTCATATCATAACCTCAATCCCATGCGGCTCTTATGCCGCGTGATCAGTACCTGGCAGTCGACGCTTGTGATGCCCGGCAGCGGGTACAGCTTTTCCTTCAGAAACGATTCCATCTCCTGGTTGTCGGCAAAAAGGCCGTGCATGTGCAGCTTGCTGGGCCCGGTCATATGATACAGGCTCGTCACGGCCGGCTCCTCCGCCAAAATGTCCGCGATTTGCTGCAGCGATTTCGGCTCGACTTCGACGTTGAAAAAGGCCGAAACGGTGATCCCCATTTTCGCGGGATTGACGACCGCCGTAAACCTTTCGATGACGCCCTGCTCGATCAGCGTATTGATCCTGGCCTGAACGGCGACGCGCGAAAGGCCGATTTCCTTGGCCAGATCCGTATACGAGATGCGGGCGTTCGCAAGCAGCTCGCCGATAATTTTCCGGTCGATTTCGTCGATGTGCACGTTCGGGAATTCGGATAAGGACTTGTTCTGCATCGACTTCCCCTCCCAATTGTAATTAAAACGGGAATTTTGATTACCATCTGTTTAAATATAACGGCATACCTATGCAATTTCAATAAAAATTTGCAAATTTCATTGCGAGATATCAAATTGATATTGAACCGCGGCGCTCCGGTATGTTATGTTGATTGACATATAGCGGGAGGGGGGTTTGGGACCATGATAAAACAAGTACCGGCGATCGGAACGGAGACGATGGTCGTCAGTCCGCATTATTTGGCATCGGCGGCCGGTGCCCGCATGTTGGAGAGGGGCGGCAACGCCTTCGACGCGGCGGTGGCGGTCAGCGCCTGCCTGGCCGTCGTTTATCCGCATATGACCGGAATCGGCGGCGATTCCTTCTGGTTGACGTACCAGCCTTCCGAGAAGCGCGTCCGGGGCTACAACGGAAGCGGCCGCTCGGGACAAAAGGCGGTGCGGGAAGCGTTCGCGGACTGCGATCGGATTCCGATCCGCGGCATCCGCGCCGCGCTCACCGTCCCGGGCATGGTCGATGCATGGGATGCGGTGCATCGGACGTACGGGCGTCTGAGCTTTGCGGAGGTGCTTGAGCCCGCCATCGGCTATGCGGCGGACGGGTTTCCGTTGTCGCCGCACCAGCACGCGAATTCGGTACAGGCCGCGGACGTGCTGGCCGCAGCTCCGGAAACGGCCGCTGTCTTTCTGCCGGGCGGCCGCGTGCCCGCGGCCGGCTCGCGGTTCGTTCAGACGCAGCTGGCGCGCACGCTGCGGGAGCTTGCCGGCGGCGGCCGGGACGCCTTCTACAAGGGCGTGATCGCCGCGGAGATCGTCCGGTTCATGGAGCAGAACGGCGGCCTGTTGGACGCCGACGATTTCGCAAGTCACCGCGGCGAATGGGTGACGCCGCTCGTAAGCGGGTACCGCGGGCTCGACGTCTGCCAGATGCCGCCGAATTCGCAGGGCTTTTCCGGGCTGATGGCGCTGAACGTGCTGGAGCGTTTCGACCTTGCCCGCCTCGGACACGGAACGTACGAGTATTATCACCTGCTGGTCGAAGCGCTCAAGCTGAGCTTCCGCGACCGCGACGAGTTCCTCACCGACCCGGCGTTTCGGGATATTCCGCTTGCGCGGCTGCTCAGCAAGGAATATGCGGCGTCGCTTGCCGCCGAGATCCGGATGGACAGGACCGTTGAGCAGGAAGCCCGGCCGGCGGGCAGCGACACGGCTTATGCCGCCGTCGTCGACCGGGACGGGAACGCCGTCTCTTTCATCCAGAGCATCTATTTCGATTTCGGCTCCGGCGTATCGGCGGGCGATACAGGCATTCTGCTGCAAAACCGCGGCTCCTTCTTCTCGCTCGACCCGGAACGCGCCAACTGCCTGGAGCCGCGCAAGCGGTCGTTCCATACGCTGATGCCGGCGATGGCGCTGCAGGGCGGCAAGCCGTACCTGCTGTACGGCACGCAGGGCGGCGAGGGCCAGCCGCAGACGCAAACGGCCATTTTCACGCGCATGGTCGACTTCGGCATGAATCCGCAGCAGGCGGTCAGCGAGCCGCGCTGGGTGTGGGGCCGGACGTGGGGCGAGCCGACGGCGGAGCTGAAGCTGGAGTCGCGCATCGACGCGGCCGTCGCGGAATCGCTTGCCGCCGCCGGCCACCTGGTGCGCATCGTCGGCGCATTGGACGGCGCCATGGGCCACGCCCATGCGATCAAGGCCGACGAGAACGGCTTCCTGCAGGGCGGCGCCGATCCGCGCAGCGACGGGGCCGCCATCGGCTGGTAACAAGCGGCCGCATGCATAAAAACCTCCGGATTTCCTTCCCGTAAGGAAGCCCGGAGGTTTTTTGCCGTGCCGAAAGCCGCGCCGCGGGCGGCTTATTGATGGGCCAGCGCCTGCTTAAACAGCTGCACAAGCTTTAATTTCAGCAGTTCCTGCGCGGAATCGGGCGCTTTGTCAATCAGCGGCGGCAAGGCGGCATTATATTCGGGAAAATGGACAAAATCGCTTCGTCAACGAGGGAATGCATGCTCTTCAGATACTTCAGCCGCAGACGCAGCCTCGGAAAATCGCGGCGAAATCGCCTTTGTCGAAGCCGACCGCGAAATATTCAACGTGGTCTATCTTGATCATATCAGCATGGCAAGGCCAAATTTGATTTTAGCCCGCAGTATCTGGTTGAATGAAGAGGAGAAAGAAATTATTCGCCGCCGGGGCGTCAAGGTGACGCACTGTCCAGGCTCGAATTTGAAGCTGGCTTCGGGCGTGGCGGACATTCCGGATCTGTTCGCGCCTGGCGTGAAGATGAGGCCGGCCAAGACGGTGGGCCCTGCAACAACAATCTCGACATGTTCCAGGAATCGGCTGTCCGCTTACATCCAAAAGGTGAAGCACGGCCCCGGCGCGCTTCAGAAAGGGAAGAAAGATGAATATTACGGGCATTTATTTGGCGGCGGGCGCCGGGTCGAGGCTCGGCGGGAACAAGCCTTCCGCCGAGCTGGCTCCCGGCGTCCGTCTGGGCGGCGCCGGGCTGAGGACCTTCATGGCCGCCGGATTCGAACGCATCGTTCTCGTCGTACGAAGCGGGGATCGGCTGGACTGGCTGCGGGAAGTAACGAACGAGCGCACGCTCGCGCCCGAAATCGCGGTCTGCGCGGATGCGGACAAAGGGATGGCGCAGTCCCTGAAGTGCGGGATCGGCAGAGCGGAGGCCGCCGGCGCGGACGCAGCCGTCGTCATGCTCGCCGATCAGCCCTTCGTCACGGCGGAGCTGCTGCGCGCCCTTGCGGAGAGCCTGCAGGCGGATCCAGGCATCGATTACGCGGCCAGCGGGCATGCGGACGTGGTCGGGCCTCCCGTTCTGCTGACGAAATCGATGTTTGCGGCCGTCCGGAGCCTGGAAGGCGATCAAGGGGCGAGACGGCTGCTGAAGGATTCGAATTTTAGAGGAAAGGTAATCCGGGTTTCCGTCCCGGAACAGCTGATGGACGTGGATACGCCAGAAGATCTGCGGGCTGCCCGCCTGTATGCGGCTGGCCTTAAGTGATTGGGACGGCGTAACGGCCGGGCTTCTTCTTCGCCCAGCCGGAACCCGGCGCAAAAAAACGTATAGGCAACCGCTGTGCCAAGTGGTACACTGAGGTTAACTAAGTTTGGGATTCATCCCAGCGATATGAACCTTCCCGACGATTGAAAAAGCGTATGAAACCGCCGGCCGAATGCATTCGTCGCCGGCGGTTTTCTGCTGCGTTCACGGGGAGTGAAAACGGAGGTTGTACCCGTGATCACATCGGCAGAAACGGCCAAAGAAGTGAAGGCGCAGGCGATCCGGACCGGGACCGTATACTCGATCCTGTTTGCGGTCAGCGCCGTGCACATGCTCAACGATTCCATGCAGTCCGTCGTCAGCGCGTTGTTCCCCGTTCTCGAAGAATCGCTCCATTTGAACTTTACGCAGGTGGGCTGGATCGCCTTTACGCTGAACATGACCTCGTCGGTCATGCAGCCGGCCGTCGGCATCGTCTCCGACAAGCGGCCGTCACCATGGATGCTCCCGGTCGGCATGGCCATGAGCATGCTCGGGATGGCCGGTCTCGCGTATGCGCCCGGCTTCCTGATGCTCATTGTGGCCACCGTCTTCGTCGGCCTCGGCTCGGCGGTGTTTCACCCTGAAGGCTCGCGGGTCGTCTATTTCGCCGCGGGCGCCCGCCGGGGACTTTCCCAGTCGATCTACCAGGTCGGGGGGAACTTCGGCCAGTCGCTGGCGCCGCTGATGACGATGTTCATCTTCCTGCCGCTCGGGCAGCGCGGAGCCGTCTGGGGCACGATCCTTGCGGCTTTTGCCATCATCATTTCACTGAAAGTGATGCCCTGGTACGCTTCGCAGCTCGCCGAGCACGGCAAGCCGGTCAAGCGGAAGCCGGCCGCGGGCGAACGGCTGGCGCAGTCGAAGGAAAGCCGCACGATCGCCTTCGCGCTCGGTCTGCTCATTCTGATCGTTTTCGCCCGTTCGTGGTACGGCGCGGCGATCGGCACCTTTTACCAGTTTTATACGATGGATGTTTACGGGTTATCGAAGGAAGCGGCTCAAATTCCGCTGTTTCTGTTCATGGCGGCGGGCGTGGCCGGCACCTTCTTCGGCGGGATGATGGCCGACCGCTTCGGACGGAAAAACATGATGTTCTACTCCATTGCGGGGTCCGCGCCGTTTGCGCTGCTCCTGCCGCACCTCCCGCTCGCATGGATGTACCCGCTGATCGTCGTGCTCGGCTTTATTTTGCAGTCCGGCTTCTCGGTCAGTGTCGTCTATGCGCAGGAGCTGCTGCCGGGTAACGTCGGCATGGCCTCGGGGCTGATCACCGGGCTTGCCTTCGGGATGGGCGCGCTGGGCGCGGTCATTCTCGGCAAAATGGCGGACGTCTACGGCCTTGCCGACGTCATGATCTGGTGCAGCGTGCTGCCGGTGCTCGGCATCCTCGCCGTCTTTATGCCGTCGGACCGGAAGCGGCCGTCCGTACAATAAGATCGGGAAAAACAAGCCTTGGCGGCGGCGCCAAGGCTTATTTTTTCCAAAATATAAGTTCCGAAGTGACCCTTCTTATAATTCCAAGCGAAGAAATGGCTAATACGCCATAGACGGCGTCAGCCGTTTCTTCTTGCTTTGCCCGGAGCCGGGCTGCCTCTTTCAATGAACCTCCACGGTATGGACGAACGCCGCGTCCTGGATGAGCGGCAGCAGCTGCTCGGCCTCCATGCCGGCGGGCATTCGCACCGTAATGTCCAATTGAATGTCCGAGACGCCTTTTTCCGCATGAAAGGTTAAAATCGCGACGTCCTTGCCGCGCAGCAGCTGCTCGATGCGGCCGACGGCGCCGGGCTCGTTCGCCAGACGGATGGCGAGCTGATCGGTCTTCGGCGTGGCGAGCCAGCTGAAATGGCTGTGCAGCAGCAGCTGCGCGGCAACGATCAGCACGGTCACGCCGATGCCGATGACGAACAGGCCCGAGCCGATCGCCATGCCGATGCCGGCAGTCGCCCATAAGCCCGCGGCGGTCGTCAGGCCTTTAACCGTCTGCCGCTGCATGAAAATCATGCCCGCGCCGAGAAAGCCGATGCCGCTGACGACCTGCGCCGCCACCCGCGACGGATCGAGCGCAACCGAGGCGGAACCGGTCATATCTCCGAAGCCGTATTTGGACACCACCATCATGAGAGCCGCCCCGATCGCGACGACGAAGTGCGTTCGTATGCCCGCTTCCTTCATCCGGCTTTTCCGTTCGTAGCCGATCACGATGCCGCAGACACCGGCCAAAACGATCCGCAGCAAGTACTCGTATTCCATGATGACATCCCGCCTTTCGACATGCTCGTGCCGCGAATGCGCCTTCATTTATCTTATCACAATCCGCTTTGAACGGGAGCCATGACGTTTGCCTGATTATTGGCCGTTTCGGCCCGGACCGCACTGTGCTACACTCTCTTTGACGGAAGGAGGAGAAGAAAGAAGTGCGCGTGCTGTTCAGGCAGCCCGGCGAAACGGGCGAGATTACGGTTTGCGAAACGGCGGAGCTGTACAGCGAAAAAGGCCGCTTCCGGGTGCTGCAGTTTGCGGACGGGGCGGTGCAGGGAGCGATCGATCTGGACCGGCCGGAACGCATCGTGCTCGAGTATCCGCAGGCGATCCTGCATTTGATGGCTTGCGGCGATCCCGCTTACGAGGACGTTTTTCTTATCGGGCACGGCATCGGGACGATTGCCGGGCACGCGGCCGGGAAGCGGGTAAAGTCCGCGGAGCTGGACGGAACCATAGCGGAGCTGAGCCGGACGTATTTCGGATTCCGCGGGGATCGCGTACATATCGGCGACGGGCGCCGCCTGCTCGAACGGGAGCGGGCGAATGCGTACGATTATATCGTCGTGGATGCGTTTACGGAGAAAGGCACGCCGGCTCATCTAACATCGGAGGAGTTTTTTGCGCTGGCCGGCGGCAAGCTCGATGCGGACGGGGCGGTCATCCTGAACCTCGCAGGGAAAGGAGCGGACGATCCGCGGATTCATGCCGTTTATATGTCGCTCGGCGCGGTGTTCGCTTATACGAAAGCGTTTGCTCTGCCGAAGGACGGGGCTGCCGGGCTCCAAAACATCCTCTTGATGGGCAGCCGCCGCCCGATTGTTTATCGTGCGCGCCGGATGGCGGGTTTTGCTGAAATCCGGATCGGCGCAGGGCTGTACTGATGCGAGATACGACAAAAAAAGACGGACGTGAATTGAAGGAGGTTAACGGTTATGCTGAGGTATGCAGAGATGACCGAGGACAAGCGGATCCGGCGGCTCGCTTTTCCGAACGGGCGCATCCGCATGGTGCTCGATACGGATACGTACAACGAAATCGACGACCAGTTCGCCATCGCGTATGCGGTCAAATCCCCGGAAAGGTTGAAGATCGAAGCGTTCTATGCGGCGCCGTTCCATAACGAGCTGTCGAGCGGACCGGAGGACGGCATGGAGAAGAGCTACCGGGAGCTGCACAAAATCGCATCGCTGCTGCCGGAAATGTCCGGCACCCCGATCCTTCGTGGCTCCACGGCGTACTTGCCGGGCCCCGATACGCCTGTGGAAAGCGAGGCGGCGCGCGATTTGGTCCGGCGGGCGATGGCTTCGCCGGATGACGACCCGCTCTACGTCGTCGCGATCGGGGCGATTACCAATATCGCCTCGGCGATTGCCATGGAGCCGCGCATTGCCGGGAAGATCGTCATCGTCTGGCTCGGCGGAAATGCGCTTCATTGGCCGGACACGAACGAGTTTAATTTGGCGCAGGACCTTCACGCTTCGCGCATCGTATTGGACAGCGGCGTTCCGCTCGTGCTGATTCCGTGTATGGGCGCAGCCTCCCATTTGCTGACGACGCTTTCGGAAATGCGCGATTATGTGCGGGGTAGCGGCCAGCTCGGCGATTATTTATACGAGACGTACAAAGCATGCAGCGCGGACCATTTCGGCTATTCCCGCGTTATCTGGGATATTTCGGCGGTCGCGTGGCTGCTGAACGACGGCTGGTGCCCGAGCTCGCTCGTCCACAGCCCGGTGCTCTCCGCGGACTTTCGCTGGAGCGCCGACCCTACGCGGCACCTGATTCGCGTTGTCCGCCATATTCACCGCGACCAGGTGTTCACCGATCTGTTCGGCAAACTGCGGAACGCGGACTGACCGTAACCCGCATTGCCGCCATGCCTTTTTGCCTGGGTTAAAACGCATCCCCCCGCCTGACAAGGCGGGCCGCTGAGTTAGGCAGCCCAGTCGGAACGCTTTCGGCTGTACGTGAAGCCGCCGCCGGGTCCCCCGGCGAATGCAGCAATTTCAGCTTAGTTTCAATGGAATCGCGCTCGAAAGAGACAGCGCCAAACGTACTTGTACGCTTGGGGCTGTCTTTTTTTGTGTCGTGAAAACACACCCGTTTGCCCGCCCTGGCGAAGCCTTGCGCCCGGGTTCCCGCCGTAGGCAGGGAGAAAGGGAATCTGTGGAAAGTGAACCGGACATAACGGATCAATTGGCAGCTCCGCCATATCCTGCTAAGGGAGGAAAAAGGTCAAAATTCACGACATCCGGCTGCGAAATCCAACGAATAATGTCGCAATTTTGAATAAAATGAATCCACAAATTCCTAATGCGGGCATCGAGGCCTATATGTTAAATTATTGGGTACATCTGAGTCCTGCAATGTGACGAAATCTGACGTGAAGGAGCGGATGAATAAGAAAAATCGGAGTGAACGGACCCTACAAAAATCGGTTGTGAAAGCGAATACAAAAAAGGAGGAATAACATGTTTTCCTTGCTGATCGTAGAGGACGAGCGTTGGATTCGAAAAGGGCTGTGCGGGACGATCGACTGGGAGGCCGAAGGCATCCGCCTGATGGGCGAGGCAGCGGACGGCGAGGAGGCGCTCCGGATGGTCGAATTGCACGCGCCGGACATCATCATTACCGACATCGTCATGCCCGTTATGGACGGTATCGCTTTGCTGCAAGAGCTGAGGAAGCAGAAGCTGGAAACGAAGGTGATCATCATGAGCGGCTACAGCGAATTCGAGTATGCGCGGGACGCGCTGAAAAACGGGGCGTTCGACTATATCCTCAAGCCTTTTCAGGAGGAAAGTATCCTGGACGTCGTTCGGCGCTGCGTGCGCGAGCTGAAGCAGGAACGGGCGAAGGAGGCGGAGCTGCACACGCTCGCCCGGTCGGCACGCGAATCGATGCTGCTCGCCAGGCAGCGGCTGTTCGACATGCTGCTCTCGCGCGAGCCGTATACGGCCGGCAGGCTGGAGGAGCAGCTGCGCGCGCTGCGGCTCGATCTCGATCCGCGCGCAATTCGCGCCTTCGCCGTTAAGGTGACGGATTGGGGGAGGAAGGCGGAGACGGCCCGCGACCGAGCGCTCATCCTATACGCCCTGGGCAACATAATGGAAGAAACGGGGCGCCGCTTCGGTCCCCTGCTGGCCATCCCGCTCGCGGAACGGAAAAGCGCCGGCGAAGCCGATCTCGCCCTGCTCCAGTCCGAATCGCCTCCGGCCGGCCTTGCGGAACCGGCTATCGCTTCCAGGCTGCCGTGGCTGATTGCCCAAGCCGGCCAGATGCTCGGCATCCGGATCGCCATCGGCTATTCGGAGAGGGAGGCTGATCTCGCCCAGCTTCCGGAGCTTTACGAGGAGGCGCTGCACGGCGTCTCTTTCTGGTTTTACGACGGCGGAGGCATTGCGAAAGGCGCTCCTTCGCAGCAAGCGGGCGCGCCTTATTTCGGCCCCGCCGGCTGGGACACGCGCTTCGCATCCGCGCTGAAGGCGGGCGACGCCAAGCTGCAGGAGCAGCTGGTCCGCGAGCTCGTCGCGCATGTACACGCCGAGCGGGAGCGTTACCTTCCTTTGACGGTCATCCGAGGCTTAAGGCTGCTGTTTCAAAATGTCAACGCCAAGCAAAATTCGCATCTTTGCCGCCGCCCTTCAACCGAAGAGCAGGCCGTTTCCTTCCGCCTTCCGCTGTGCACGTTGAGCGGGCTTGAGGAGGCGCTGCTCGCCGAGCTGCGCCGGCAGCGTCCGGAGAGCCGGCCGCAGCGCAGCCGCAAATGGATTATCGAGCGGGCGCTGCAGTATATGGATCAGCACCGGGACGAGCCGGTCACCCTGGGCGACGTAGCCGAGCATCTCTATTTGAACCACTCCTACTTCAGCAAAATATTCCACGAAGAAATGGGCGAAACGTTCAGCAAATATATCGTCCGGTCGCGCATCGAGCGGGCGAAGCAGCTGCTGAAGGAAACCACGCTCAAAATTTACGAAATTTCCGCCGCCGTCGGCTACACCGACGTTCGTCATTTCACGAAAGTATTCAAGGAGCTGGAAGGGATACCCCCGGTTCAGTTCCGCGAGCACGGACTGTAAGGGGGCGGCCGGAGGATGAAATGGCTGCCGAAATTTCAATGGACGTCCGTCGGACACCGCTTGTTTTTTCTCTGTTTTGTGGGCATTTCCGTCAGCATCGCGATCATGGGCTTTTATTTTTACAACAAATCGACCCGCATCATTCAGGAGAAGGTCGGCTCCATTACGCAGCAGGCGATCCGGCAGTCGGGCGAGCGTCTCGACCTGATCATGGAGGAATACAGCACCAGATCCTTCTATTTATTAGGAAGCAAGAAGCTGCAGCAAAGCATTAAAGACGATTTCACGGACAATTACGAGCGGGACGAGACGAACAAAGAAATCGGCGATTTTATCGCCAACCTGCTCAATTCGAAAAATGATTTGGTCAACCTGTACATTTTCGGCGAATATGCGAATTCGTACAAATATTCGACCGGCTACAGTCCGATTCCGGCCCCGACGGCTGCGATCCGGTCGCAGGCGTGGTATCGGGACATCATTCGCGGGGACGGCCGCGTCGTCTGGTTCGGCATGCGGAAATCGCTGGTTCCAAAGCCTTGGGCGGACGACCGCTGGCAGGGGCCTGTATTCTGCTTCGGCCGGGCGATCAAGGACATGAACAATCTCAACCGGATCATCGGCGTCATGCTGATCGAAATCGATCCGGCAACCATTTTGTCGCAAATTAATTTGGGCGATTCGGGCAGCACGATGATCGTGGACGGGAACAACCGGATCGTCGGCAACCGGGACAGCCGCATGCTGCTGCAAACGATTCCGTTCCGGCTGTCCGGCCAGGATTCCCGGATCGAAACGAAGAAGATCGGGCGCGAACGGATGATGGTTATGCACGCCGGACTGTCGAACGGCTGGAAGCTGGTCGGCCTCGTGCCTGCGGAAGAGCTCGTTCAGGAATCGCGGATGGTGGGGCGGTTTACGCTTTATTTGGCCGCCGGATTTATGACCGTGGCCGTCGGGTACGCCCTGTTCGCGGCGTGGCAGCTCAACAAGCCGGTGCAGCAGCTGCTGCGGGGCATGCAGGAAGCAAAGAAGGGCAATTTCGAGATTCAGATCAGCGCCCACCGCAAGGATGAATTCGGCATTTTGTCCCGCGGCTTCAATGGGATGATCGCGCGGATCAAAGCTTTGATCGACGAGCTGTACGTGCAGCGCCTGCTGCAGCAGGAACTCCAGCTCAAGATGTTCGCCTCCCAGATGAACGCCCATTTCTTGTACAACACGCTCGATTCGATTCGCTGGATATCGAAAATTTACAAGGTGGACGAGATCGGCACGATGATTTTTTCCTTGTCCAATTATTTCCGGGCGAGTCTCAGCGAAGGCCGGGAGTTTGTCAAGGTGAGCGAAATTATGACGCTGATCGACAACTATTTCGAGATCCAGAAAATCCGCTTCGGGGACCGGATCGAAACGTCCGTCTCCGCCGACCGGGAGCTGGCGGAATGCGAGGTGCTGAAGTTCGCGTTCCAGCCGATCGTGGAGAACGCCATTTTCCATGGGCTGGAGAAGAAGCGGGGCAAGGGCAGCGTCGCCATCGCGTGGAACCGGGTCGGGGATAACCTGCAGTTTGTCGTCACCGACGACGGTGTCGGCATAACCCCGGGCAAATTGAACGAAATCCGGGAAGCGCTGAAGGATGGCGAAAAGAACCGGGAGGGCAGCAATTTTGCGCTGAAAAACATCAATTCCCTCATTAAATTGATTTACGGCAGCGGGTTCGGACTCGAGATCGAGAGCGTGCTCGGCGCGGGCACGAAGGTGACGGTGCTGCTGCCGATGAACAGAAAATGACAAAATCACACCCGGTAAAAACAAAAATCACCTGCCATACAGGACCAAAGTAAGCCTTTACAATAAGAAAGAAGCATTCGAAACCAAAAGGGAGGATCTTCATGATCAATCGGAAACCGTTCATTCTTTTTTCCACTACGCTCTTGACGGCCGCAGTAGCGCTTTCGGGATGCGGCAGCGGCGGCAACTCCGCCGAAGGAGGCACGTCGGACAGCGGAGGCAGCAGCGGAAAGAGCGGCGAACAGACGACGACCGTCGATTTCTGGGTCAACTGGGGCGGCGATTTCAAGAACGATTACCAGAAATATGTCATTGACGAATTCGAAAAAACCCATCCGAATATTAAGGTGAAAATGACCTACGTCGAGGGGACGGACAAGCTGCTGACGTCGATTGCCGGCGGCAATCCGCCGGATGTCGCGCAGCTCGACCGGTTTATGGTCGGCTCCTGGGCCGCCAAAGGCTCGCTTGAGGATCTGTCGCCGCTGATCGACCGGGACGGAATCAACAAGGACGATTATTACCCCGGCGTATGGGCGGAAGCGACTTACAACAACAAGGTGTACGCGCTGCCTTGGGGAACGGACGCCCGGGCGCTTTATTATAACAAAACGCTGATGCAGAAAGCGGGCCTCGACCCGAACAAGCCGCCGAAAACGATGGACGAGCTGGACGCGATGTCGGCAAAAATGTTCAAAAAAGCCGGCGGCGGCAAATACGACGAAATCGGCTTCATTCCCTGGATGAACCAAGGCTTTATTTATACGTACGGCTGGGCGTTCGGCGGCAAATTCGAAGAAAACGGCCAGCTGACGCCGAACAATCCGGAGAACGTCAAGGCGCTGGAATGGATGGTCAGCTACGCGAAGAAGTACAATATCGCAACCTTGTCGAGCTTCTCCAACGCGATGGGCCAAACCGGCATCAATCCGTTCTGGACCGGCAAAGTCGGCTTTATCGTCGACGGCAACTGGATCCTGAACGATTTGGCGAAAATGAAGCCGAACTTCGAATGGGGCGTGACGCCGATTCCGTCGCCGGCAGGGCTGCCGTCCACGACCTGGTCCGGCGGGTTCTCGTACGCGATTCCGAAAGGCGCCAAGCATAAGGAAGCGGCATGGGAGCTGATGAAATTTATCGCCGGCCATGACGGAACGCTCCTTTGGGCGAAGCGTCCGGACGGCACGAACGATATTACCGCAATGCCGAAGGTCAACGAAGAGCTGAAGATGGACCAGAACCCGAACCTGAAGGTGTTCCTTGACCTGATGCCGACGGCGAAATTCCGCCCGGTCACGCCGGTCGGCCAGAAGCTGTGGGACGAACTGGCCCGGGTGCAGGATCTCGCGATCAACGGCAAGGGCCAGCCGCAAGCGCTGCTGGATGAAGTGAAGAAGAACGTGGATAACGAACTGGCAAAAGTATCTCAACCGCAATCCTGACGTCCCTGGCGTTCCGGAGAAAGGAGACGAAAATGGCCGCAAACGACAATGTGGCAGGCACGGTCAAAACCGTTCGGGCAGCCAAGCGAGGGTCCTCCTCGTACGAGCGAAAAATGTCGTTGTACGGCTTCCTGTTCGCTCTGCCATGGATACTCGGCATTCTCATATTCAGCG
The DNA here is from genome assembly GCF_028826105.1 of Paenibacillus humicola. Taxonomy (NCBI): domain Bacteria; kingdom Bacillati; phylum Bacillota; class Bacilli; order Caryophanales; family Paenibacillaceae; genus Paenibacillus; species Paenibacillus humicola. Next base: position 5,037,057 of record NZ_JAQGPL010000001.1, on the reverse strand, counting down.
CCTATCCGCTCGTGATGTCGATTTATTACAGCTTTACGACGTACAGCATTCTCGACCCGGGGCAATGGGTTGGCGGCGGTAACTACAAGGATCTCATGGCCGACGGCACGTTCTGGATCAGTATTTACAATACGCTGTACTATACATTCATTTCCGTGCCGCTTAACATTCTGGTCGGCGTCGGCCTGGCGCTGATGCTGAATACGAAGATTCGGGGACAAGGCATCTACCGGACGATCTTCTTTCTGCCCAGCCTCGTTCCCGCCGTCGCGACGACGATCATTTGGCTCTGGCTGCTCAATCCGCAGTTCGGTCTGGTCAACTATTGGCTGGAGAAGATCGGCATTTCCGGACCGGGCTGGCTCGGCGACGAGCATTGGTCCAAGCCGTCGCTCATTCTGATGGGCGTATGGGGCGTGGGGCAGGCGATCGTCATCTACCTGGCCGGGCTGCAGGATATCCCGCAGGATTATTACGATGCGGCGGAGGTGGACGGCGCAGGCACGGCGCTGAAGCTGCGCCATATCACGCTTCCGCTCATGACGCCGGTTATCTTCTTTAACCTCATCATGGGCACGATCGGCGCCATGCAAAATTTCGTCCTGCCGTATACGCTGACGAACGGTACCGGTTCGCCGGCTAACTCGCTGACGATGTACGTCATGTATTTGTACCAGAACGCCTTCAATTATTTGAAGATGGGGTATGCTTCGGCCATGGCGTGGATTCTGTTCCTCATTGTGGCTTTGCTGACGGTGCTCATATTCATCACGCAGAAACGCTGGGTCCATTACCAGGGAAAGGAATGAGCCGCTATGAAAAATATGACCGCGCAGCGATCCAAAAATCTGGTCACGCATCTGTTTCTCATCCTATTCGGGCTGTTCTTCCTTTCTCCGTTTCTGTGGCTCGTCTCGACGTCGCTGAAGCCGGATACCGAGCTGTTTCTGTGGCCGCCGAAATGGATTCCGAGCACGCTCATGTGGAGCAATTACCCGGATGCGATTGGTTATTTTCCGTTCTTCACCTATTTGCGCAACACGCTCGGCATCACGGCGCTGGCAACGATCGGCGTCCTGCTGTCCTGCCCGGTCGTCGCCTACAGTCTGGCGCGCATTCCGTGGAAGGGCTCGAAGCCGCTGTTTGGGATTACGCTGATCCTCATGATGCTGCCGTATCAGGTGACCATGATTCCGATCTTTATCGTCTTTAAAAAATTGGGCATGGTCGGAACGAACGTCCCGCTGTGGCTGCCTGCGTTCTTCGGGGCTCCGTTCTACATCTTTCTGCTGCGCCAGTTTTTTATGGGCCTGCCGAGGGAGCTGGAGGACGCGGGACGGATTGACGGCGCTTCGGAGATGCGCATTTATTCGCGGATCATGCTTCCGCTGTGCAAGCCCGCGCTGCTGACGGTCGCGCTGTTTCAAATTATCGGCAGCTGGACCGATTACCAGGGACCGCTCATTTACTTGTCGGATGAATCGCAGTATACGCTGATGCTCGGTCTGTCCTCGTTCCTGACGCAGCACGGCGCGGAGTGGCAGATGATGATGGCGGCCAACGTCATGATTACGCTGCCGATCATCGTTCTCTACTTTGTCGTACAGAAGGCGTTTATCCAGGGCATTACGTTCTCGGGAATTAAAGGATAAATTCCTTCCCAATATCGCTATCCATGAAAGCCCCGATTCCATTTGCGAATCGGGGCTTTTATGTCCGCCGATTATGCTTGGCGAATTTTAGGGAATAATCGATGGTGAACGATCACATTCTGCTAAAAGGAGCTTGCATCGATGCGAATCAGAATGAGAAGAACGATAACCGTTTTGACGGCGGTACTTCTGCTGACGACGGGGATGTTTACCGGATCCTCGCTCGCATTCGCCGAACCGGATACCCAGCGGCCCGACGACAAAAAGTCCGGGCTGGAAGTGACGACGGATTATCTGTTCGCTTTGCGCACCGCCGACCAGTTTCTGCAGGCGTGGCTGAACCGCGATCTTGCGGCCGGAACGGCGCTGGTCACCGACAAAGTGAAACGGGAAGCGGGCGAAAACGGCTTGTTCGCGTTTTTCGTCGGCACGTCCAATCCGCATCACGAAGCCTTCGAGCTGAAGGGGAAACGGCAGGCCGACGCGAATACGTATATATTCCGGGCTTGGCTGTACGAGCATGTGACGGGCCAGCAAATTCAGCCTTTCAAGCGGGGCAAAGGCAGCGCGTTCGAAGTAGTCAAAACGGGCGTGAACGAAGCGGGCGAGGGAATTTGGAGGGTGAACAGCCTGCCGCAGGAAGCCGGCAATCCCGTCCGTTAAGAGCTGCCCGCCGTCAAACGGGGCGTTCATCCGCTGAGCCCGGCGGGGAGGGGAAAGAATGAAGGTCAAGTACGCGATACGGGACAATGTGCTGATCGACGGTTTGAACCGACATTACGGGCTGCATATTCGGGAGCTGTCGTTCATTCCGCATGGGGACTCCGCCTATTCGTACCTGGCGTCGGACGGGGAGGGACGGCGCTGCTACATGAAGCTGTTCGACCTGGCCAACGCGCGCCAGAAGGCGGGAGCCGAGCGGCTCGACCTGTATATGCCGTTTATTTGGAACGTATACGAGCGCGGAATTTTCACGCGGCTGTCGTGTCCGATCCGCACGGCTGAGGGCCGTTTCAAGGCGGAGCTCTCCCGCGGGCTGACCGTGGCGCTGTTTCAATTTATCGACGGGGAAACGCTGGCCGGGGCTTACCCGTTCCCGGAAGCGGTTATGAGGAGAATCGCCGATTCCACCGCCATGATCCACCAGTCCTTCGCCCCGCTCCCGAAGGCGGATGCGCCGTACGAACGCGAGACGTTCGATCTCTCGTTCGCGCCGGACTTGACGGGCTATTTGCGGGAACTGGACCGGAATGGAACGGGCGGAGATCCGTACCGGACCCGGCTGCGGGAATTGGTGCTGCCCCAACAGGCGGAAATTGCCGGGCTGCTGGAGCTTTTGCAGGACATTCGTTCGAATGCGAGTTTCACCGAATCGGAAAAGGTGTTCTGCCACGGGGATATTTGGGGAGGCAACCTGATCTCGGCTCCGGACGGAGAGCTTTATTTTATCGACTGGGAGGCGATGATTTACGCCCCGCGCGAACGCGATTTGTTCCCGTTCCTCGGGGAAACGTTCACGGCATTTATCGCTTCGTACCGGAAGCGGCTCGGCCGGCCGGTCTCGCTCCAAGCCGGCCTCCTCCGCTTTTACATCTACCGTCATCATCTCAGCAATTTGACGAATTGGATCGCGAACATCCTGCACCGCAATACGAACGCCGAACAGACGGTCAACGATTTGGAAATGATCGAACATCACTGCCTGGACCGGTGGCAAAGCGCGGAATCCGATATCGGGCGGGTGCAGCAGCAGCAGGAATAGGCTTTCGTCCGGCTAACGGGCCGGTTCGGAGAAATGCCAGCAGACTCCCGCAGGATCGATCAGATGTATTTCGCGTTTTCCCCAAGGGTAAACCGTCGGCGGCTTCACCTTGATCGGGTATTTTTCCGTCAGCTCTAGGGCCTGAATGTGCGCCCACCATTCATCGAGGCTGTCGACGGCAAGCTCGAGCATATAATTCTGCTGGAACTCCTCGTGATGAAAATGCTGCAATAAAAATTCCTGTTCTCCCGTCCGGTAAACGGTCAGGCTGTCGTCGGAATACGTTCGTTCGAATCCAAGCTCCTCGAAAAAGCGCTGAGCAAGCGAATAATCCTTGCCCGACGGAACGAACGGGCGCAGTTTGACGGTTTTCATGCTCGTGATTCCTCCCCGAGAATCGAGATTAATCTTCGTAATACACGGCTACTTCGATTTCTTGATCGTAATTGCCGAACTGCCGGCCGAACAGGCTGACGCCGCCGCAATGGCGGGCCGAATCGTGGCAGGCGATGCGAAAGCGGATGTCTTCGCCGACGCCGATGGACAGATCGCCGGCTTTCACGTCGGACATTCGAACGCCGTCCATATACGAGCCGTCCGGCCGGAGATGGATCGTTTTGAGCAGCCCGTGCTGGGTGCCGTGCGCCCACCACTGCGGCGTATAGACTCCGGGCGTGCTGCCGAAATCGCCGGGGCACGTCCAGGTGCCGACAGCCATCCCGTTCAAGTAAAAGGTGAGGTCGGACGGCCAGTTTTCGTTGTAGCCGGGCGCTTCCGAACATATCTCCAGCGAAATCGACAGGCTGCGCACCTTTTGGCTGCCGACCAAATAATTCGGGATGCGGTATTCGAGATAGCCGCTGCCGAACCAGATGTGCTTGGCCCGGATATGGTCCGGGTCCGAAAAATAACGCGGGTCGTCGATCATGCCGATTACGGCGTCTTCCGACGCGAGACCGCACGTCGGCTTGACCTGACAGGCCGAGTACTGCCCGATCGGGATCGAAACCTCGTAGCGGTCGCGGTCCGACAGCTCGCGCGTCTTGAACTGCAGCGTGACCGATTCCGGAAGGAGCCGGCACACCTTCCGCCGGCCTCTCGTGCCGGATACGCTTTCGGTGCCGACGATGCCGGCGTCCTCCAGCTTCTGGATATGCTTGGTTACGATAGCGGAGGAGATGCCGAGCGCTTCGGCAAGCTCTTTAATGTTCATCGGCTGCTCGCCGAGCAGCTCGATGATTTTGACGCGCGTTTCCGACGAGAAGCATTCGAGAAACGGCATGTTGCGGCTGTGAACCTGCACGTTCATCCTTTAGCCTCCGGCATTCATTTTTCTCCATTATATAACCCTGTAGTTAACTAATCAACTTATTTGTTTAGAAAAGCAGGCGAAAAAAAGCCCCGCTCGCTCGGTTCTGCGGAACAGAATCGGGCCGGGGCGAAACGTGCTATTTGATCACGTCCGGGTGTCCTTGCGGCGCTATTTGATGACGTCCGGTTCCTTGTAGTCGACGCCCTTCGTATCGACCGTCACTTTCTTCATGACCGGCGGCGTAAGCGGCTTGTCGTTCGCATCGCGCTGCAGGTTGACGATGTCGTCCGCCGTGTCCATGCCTTCGATCACTTTGCCGAAGGCGGCGTACTGCCCGTCAAGGTAATCCGCGTCCGCCACCATAATGAAGAACTGGGACCCCGCCGAATTCGGGTCCTCGGCGCGGGCCATCGAGATGACGCCGCGGGTATGCTTCAGGTCGTTCTGGACGCCGTTGCCCGAGAACTCCCCTTTGATGCCGTAGCCGGGTCCGCCTGCGCCCGTTCCGTCCGGATCGCCTCCCTGAATCATAAAGCCCGGAATGACGCGGTGAAAAATCGTGCCGTCATAAAACCCTTTCTTCACGAGCGATATGAAATTGTTCACGGTGTTCGGCGCGACCTTCGGGAACAGCTCGATCTTGATCGTTTTGCCGCTGTCCATCTCGATCGTGACGATCGGGTCGTTCTTGGCGCCGAATTTCTGGATGTCCGGATCGACTTTGGAGTCGTTTGTCCCGGGCGAAGCCGCGTTCGTATCCGAAGTCCCGGCTCCGGCGTTCGTGCCCGAATTTCCCGCGCCGGCATTCGCATACCCGTTCGTGCCGGCTGCATTCGAGCCTGCGGCCGATGATCCCGCATTCGCGTTCGAAGCGGGCTTCGTCCCGCAGCCGGCCGCGAGCAGGACGAAAGCCGCCAGCATGATCAGCCATGCCGCGCGCCGCGTCATGATGTTGCGCATAGCGAAATCCTCTCAACCTGTATTGTCCTTCCACATCATAGCACAGCGCGGGAGGTCATCTCCAGCTTGTCCGGGAGGGGGCGGGAGGAGCGGCCGTAAAGTTATAAATTCGAGGACTGAAGCTGAGGGTAAAGAAAAGGCGCATCCAATTTTACGAGCTGTAATTTCAATCGGTTTTCCCGCTAGCCCTCCGGCCGCATCCGTTTCTTATACGCGCTCGGGCTCATGCCGGCCCATTTGCGGAACTGGTTGATAAAATGGTTATAGTTCTGGAAGCCGGCGTCGTAGCAGACCTCGGCGGCGCTGCGGCCGGAATGCTCGAGCAGGAGGGCCGCCTGGCGGACGCGCATCCGGTTCAGCGTATCGACGATGGACAGACCCGTCTCCGCCTTGAACAGGTGCGACAGCCGCGACGTGGAGACGCCGACCGCCTTCGCCAGCTCGCCTACGCGCACAGGCTCGCGCATCCGCAGCGACAGCAGGTGCAGCGCCTCCTCGACGCGGGGGTCGATGCCCCGGCGCTTCCGCTGGGCGAGCAGCATAAGCACTTCGCGCAGCGCGTTCAGGCACAGCTCGTTCCAATAATCGCTGCGCTCGCGCGAATCGGCCAGAATGCGCCTGAACGCCCGGTAAATCCGTTTGCGGACGTGCTCGTTCTCGATTCGCTGCTGCGACAGCGGCTCCTCCGGCAGCAGCCCGGACTCCACCTGCCCCGGCGAGAAATGCGCCCATACGAAATGCCATTTCGCGTCCTTCGCCGTGCCGTACCGGTGCGGCGTATCGGGCGCGAGCAGCGTGACGTCCCCCGCCCCGCACCGCAGCGGTTCCCGCCCGGGAACGGCGAAATATCCTTCGCCCCCAAGCGTATACGCGATCAGCCAGTCCCGAAAGCCTTGGGGACGCCGAATGGCGTACGTATCCGGCTCGTGAAAATAGCCGGCGATGACGATGCCCTGCGGTTCGCCGTCGTCCGCGGCCGGACGTTCGATATCTTTCACTTGCTCCGCTCCTTTCCGGTTAACCGTTTCCTCCGTCCAGCATACCCGATATCCGCCCCGGAGCGCCAGCATAATAGCAGAATCGTGTGACTTTTTGACAGCATTGATCATTCCTGAAGGGCGCTTCCCGCGGTATGCTGAATACAAGGCATCCATCGCCATGACGAACAGGAGGGACCGTAAAAATGAACACGACGCTGCGCTCGCTGACACCGGAGCAGAAACGCCATTTTGACACGGAAGGCTATTTGATCGTAAAAGGATTGTTTAGGGACGAGGAGCTGCGCGAAATCGACCGGACGTTCGAGCACATCGGCAGCCGGACGGTGCCGGGCTACTTTGAGCCGGATATGTCCCCGGAGAACACCGACCCGCTGAAGCGGTTTCCGCGTATCGTGCATCCGCACCGGTTCGACGAGACCGCCAAAAAATATATGCTGCACCGGCCGGTCCTGGACGTACTTGCCGATTTGTACGGTGAGGAAGCGCTCGCCGCGCAGAGCATGTTCTATTACAAGCCGCCGGGCTCGCGCGGACAGGCGCTCCATCAGGACAACTTCTACTTGAAGGTCGAGCCGGGCAACTGCATCGCGGCCTGGACGGCGATCGATGCGGCCGACGAAGAGAACGGCGGGCTGTTGGTCGTGCCGAAAACGAACGATTACGAGATCGTTTGTCCGGAGCTTGCGGACGCGAAGGAATCGTTTACGTCGCATTATGTAAAACCGCCGAAGGAGGAGAAAGCGATCCCGGCCATTATGGACCGGGGGGACGTGCTGTTCTTCAACGGCAATCTCATCCACGGCTCCTACCGGAACAAATCGAAGGACCGCTTCCGCCGGGCGTTCATTTGCCACTACGCGAACGAGTCTGCGACCGCCATTTCGGGCTATTACCGCCCGCTGTTCCGGGCGGACGGCTCCGCGGTCGACCTTGAGGCGAACAGCGACGGGGGGCCGTGCGGCTCCGAATTTGCGCCGCTCTACCCGCACTGATTATGCCGCGTAAGCCGGCAGTGAGGACGTTTGGCTGCGGTGTATGCCGCGTAAGCCGGCTGTAAATTGCACATAGGGGACCGCCCTGTTTTCCAGGACGTTCTCCTTTTTGCGTTCGCGAAACAATCGGATGCCGGCGGGCTGCCGCCTTGTATATGAGGCGATTTCCGTGCGTCAGCCCGTCAGACTGTCCAGGATTTGATAGCCGATGAGGCCCAAAGATACGACGGGAAGCATCGCGATCAGCGCGGCGCCGCGGGCTTTGAGCGATCGTTCCAGTCCGAGCGCGAGGACGAACCCGATCGCGACTTGCGCAGTCCCGACATCTGTCATATGGCTGTAATCGGCAAAGTTCATAAACAGATGCAGGCCCTCCGCTACGAATGCGCCGCCTATTATCGCGCTGCCGCAAGCACGGCTTCGGCCGCCGCCGTTTTTCCACAGGCAGCCTGCAATTCCGAACACGATTCCCCCGGCGACCGCCGCTCCGCTCCAGACCAGCATATAATACGCCGAGTGCGCAACGCCCTGAACGAACATGGCATAGACGTAGTAGCCGGCCACCATTCCAAGCAGCGCGAAGATGCCGGCCATGGCGGCCCGCGTTTTCGAGGAGCCCGGTGCCGCGGCAAAGAAAGCGGGCGTCAACCAGACGGATACGGAATTGGCAAGCGAATTCCATTGCCCCGGAAGCACCTGCTGGCCGAACACCGTCAATATGCCGATGGTAAGCCCGATGACGGCAGCGCCGATTTCGATCCATTTTCGATACAGATTCCCCAGCGAAACCATCTCCTCCTGCAACTCTATGCTCCGGCATCTCCTTTTGAGCCGGCCGGACGGGCAGCCCTGAGCGGAAACGGCCCGAAACCGGCCGATGTCTCTCGTTCATTAGATGACGAGATCGGTCCCGATTAAGTTTGGCCGGCGTTTCGACTGGCAAAAAACCGCTTGCCGGGAGTACAATGGGAGGGAAACGGACTTAATTTAGAACGAATGGAGGAAACCATCATGAACGGTACAATCGAAAGGCTTCTCGCCCACCGGTCTATCCGCAAATACAAGCCGGATGTTCCCGTTACGCAGGAGCAGCTGGAGACGATTATCGCCGCCGGGCAGGCGGCGTCCACGTCGTCGAACATTCAGGCGTACAGCATCGTCGGCGTGACGGATCCGGAGCGCAAAGCGCGGCTGGCCGAGCTGGCGGGAAACCAGAAGCATATCGTCGAATGCCCGCAGTTTCTCGTCTGGTGCGCCGATTTGAACCGGCTCCAGACGGCGGCCAAGCTGCACGACGCGGATGCGGAAATCCACATGACGACGGAAGCGTTCGTGCTCGCGACGGTCGATACCGCTCTCGCCGCGCAGAATGCCGCCGTCGCCGCCGAGTCGCTCGGCTTCGGCATCGTCTATATCGGCGGCATCCGCAACAATCCGCGGGACGTCGCGCAGCTCTTGCAGCTTCCGAAGCTGGTCTACCCGCTGTTCGGCATGTGCATCGGCGTGCCGGATCAAGAGCCCGACCACCGGCCGCGCCTGCCGCTTTCGGCGGTTTATCACCGCGAGTCGTATTCCGGCGAAGTGATCGAAGACGGCATCCGTCAGTACGACGAGACCATGCAAGCGTATTATAACAGCCGCGCAGGCGGCGGACGGGATACGGTCTGGTCGAAGGAAGTGGCCGCGCGTATGGCGCAGGGTCCGCTGCGCCCGCATTTGCACGATTTTTTGCATGGACAAGGCTTTCGTTTGATCTGAGATCCATACTCGGGAGCCGGCTCCGACCTGCTTGAAATGCAGGCGGCGGCCGGCTCTTTTTTTTATTCCGGGCAAAGTTAAGCGGGGACGGCGGATGCCTCTTCTCTTATCGTTCTCATAGTGGATATGAAAAGTGCGTATACCTTGGATTTATGCCATGTTGCCCCTTCGCGGCTCCGCCTAAAATGGATAGTGGAGATACGCGGCTGCAAGCGTACCATTTCAGAGGAGGGGTTCAATGTGAAACGAGTTCGGAGAACGGCAGGCTTTATCCTGATGCTTGTCCTCGCCGTCTGCACCGCGGCGGGCGGCCTCACACCCGGGCGTGCGGCGGCGGAGGCGGCGAAGCGCACGGACAACGGGGATCGGGGCGGGCGCATTGACGATTTCCGCGTTTCCCGGTAACGGCCGCAAATATGGGCGATTAGAGCACAGCGGCCCTGGCCCCTTACCCTCCGGGCGAGGGGCCGGTTTCCATTGCCTAGGCCCGCCGTCTTCCTTACAATGAGGCTATCGACACCATTCGACGAGGCGGTGCCTAATGCCCCAGTACAATCTGTTCAAAAAAATGGTCGTCCTGCTCCTCATTATGCTCGTCCCGATCGTCGGACTTTATTTTTACTCGAATCAGACCAGCACGCGCGTATTGAGGTCGGAGCTAAACCGGTCCAATACGAACCAGCTTGTATTTTTTCAAAATCAGGTAAACGCTAACATGGATAATCTGGCGCTTTGGCCGAACCTGCTGATCCAGGATCCGGACATTTTGAGCCTGAAGGACATTTATTCGTACGAGCGGTATTTGGACCTGGATACGATTACGCTGGTCAAGCGCATCCAGACGAAGCTGAACATTCAGGAAAGCTCGTCGAACTGGCGGAGCAGCCTGTTCATCTATTCGCCGGCGCTGCGGCGGGTTATTACGGTGAACGATGTGCGCCGGTATGACGAACAAGAGCTGAAAAAGCGGCTGAAGCCGGGCTGGCAGGTGATCCGGACGGGGAACCCGGGACAGGAAGCGTATAAATTTTCGCTCATCACCGTGTATCCCTATTCGGACCTGCCGCATCCGGAGAACGCGGATATTATTATCGAGGTGCAGTTCGACAGCGCCAGCATCCAGGACATGCTCGACAAGTTCAAAAGCGCCGGCCGCAGCGATCCGCTGCTGTACAAGAAAGGCACGGGCACGATTTATAACCGGACGGCCGACCGGAAGCTGGCGGACCGGCTGGTCGCCGCGCTGTCGGCGGACAAGCTGCAGGACGAAAGCCGGACGATCCGCCTGGGCGGCAGCTCGTACCTGGTCAACGTGGTCAGCTCCGAGACGACGGGCTGGTACCTGATCGACTATATGCCGCTTGCGACGATCGTGAAGCCGATCGAGCAGACGAACCGGCTGTTTTATTACGCGGTCGGCTGCCTGCTGCTCATGAGCTGCCTGGCCGCCTATTTGCTCTATGCGCAGGTGCAGGTGCCGCTGAAACGGCTGGTGCACAGCTTCCAACGACTGAAGAACGGCGATTATTCCGTCCGCCTGACCGGGCGGGGACCGGGCGAGTTCGGCTTCGTCTTCACCCGCTTCAACATGATGGTCGAGCAAATTCAGGATTTGTTCGAAAAGGTGCTGATGGAAAAAATCCATGTGCGCGAAGCCCGGCTGAAGCAGCTTCAGTCGCAGATCAACCCTCACTTTTTTTACAACTGCTTCTCGTTCATTTCGAGCATGGCGAAGCTGCGCAATCACGGGGCCGTCGTCGCGATGGCGGAGAACCTGTCCCGCTATTACCGGTATACGACCCGGCAGGAGCGCGAGCTGGTGCCGCTTGCCGAAGAGCTCGACTTCGTCAGCAGCTACCTGAGCATCCAGAACATGCGGATGAGCCGCCTGCAGGGCGAAATCGACATCCCGCTGCGCATGAGGAGGCTGAGCATCCCGCCGCTGGTGCTGCAGCCGCTTGTCGAAAATGCGGTCATCCACGGCATCGAAAGACGCGCGAATGCGGGGCGCATTCGCATTGCCGGGGAATATGCGGAGGGCGAATTCCGCATTTCGGTCGAGGACGACGGCGCCGGAATGAGCGAAGCGGACCGGGAGCTTCTGAAGCGCAAGCTGGGCATGCCGATGGACGAAGAAATGGGGTGCGGCCTCTGGAACGTGCATCAGCGGCTGCAGCTGCGGTTCGGCCAGCGGGCGGGGCTTGAGCTTGACCAATCTCCGCTCGGCGGCATCAAGGCGACGATCGCCTGGACGACGCGGGAGCAGAGCGAAACGGATGGAGAGAGCGCATGATTGAAATTTTGCTTGTCGATGACGAAGCTTATGTGACGGAAAGCCTGGAGCTGACGATCCCGTGGCGCGAGATCGGGATTTCGAGCGTCTACCGGGCGGCCTCGGCGCAGGAGGCGCTGGACATTTTGGCCGAGCAGTCCGTGGACATTCTCGTGACGGATATCCGGATGCCGGAGATGGACGGGCTGCAGCTGATCGAGGAGGCGCTGAGACGCTGGCCGGATCTGAGGTGCCTGCTCCTGACGGGCCATTCCGATTTCGAGTATGCCAAAAGAGCGGTTCAGCTGAAGGCGTTCGATTATATCCTGAAGCCGGTCAGCGACGAAGAATTTGTGCTGAGCGTGACGAATGCGATCGAATCGCTCAAGGACGAGTGGAACCAGTCGGATAAATACAACCAGCTGCTCTACAAGCGGAAAACGGACCTGACGGTCCTTCGCGCGAACTTCATGCAGGACCTGCTGCTCGGCAGAAGGATGTCGCGCCGGACGGTGCAGAGCAAGCTGAGCCAGTACGAGCTGCCCTTTCAGGCCGGAGACATTGCCGTCCTGCTGCTCGTTCAGCCGGAGACGGCATTTGCCGGCCTCGATCACCATTCGATGTCGCTCATGGAATATGCCGTCGGCAACATCGCGGAGGAGGTGTTCGCCGGCGAATATCACCTGACGCATACGAAAACGCCGCATAACTGCCTGGCGCTGCTCGCGGCGATCAAGCCCGATTTTCGCCGGAGCATTGAGCGCGGCGATTACGAAGAGCGGCGGCGGGCGAGCCTGGAAAATAAAGTGCGCGCGTTTCAGCGTAATGTCGGCAACTATTTGAAGGCGGATATCTCCATTCACGTGACCGAATGGTTCGCGTTTCCCGACGATATCGCCGAGGCTTACCGCACCGGGTTGAGCGCCCAGCTGCTGGACAGGCAGGGGGAGCCGGGGGCGATCTATTTTGCCGGCGACCGGTACATGGACCGCGGCTCGTCGGTCAAATCGATCGAGCTGCTGTACAAGCCGCCGGCGCTGATCCACCTGCTCGAATCGAATCAATGGGACGCCGCGCAGCGGAAAATAACCGACGTGTTCGACGATCTGGAGCAGAGGCGATATACCGGGGAAAACCTGGTGGAGGTTTTCTTGTCCGTCACGAATGCGTTCATGTATATGGCGCACAAGCAGGGGCATTCGATCTACCGCCTCGACCGGACGGGAGGAAATCCTCTGGTGGATCCGAGCCTGATCCATTCGCTCGATTACGTAAGGCAGTGGTCGATCGGCATGCTGGATACGATCAGGACGGAGCTGTCCGCCAGCGACACGCATACGAAGAGCTTCATTATCCGCCAGGTGCAGGAGATCGTCTCCGGCGAACTGGGGCACGAGATGTCGGTCAAGACGATCGCCGACCGCGTCTTTCTCCATCCCGTCTATTTGTCCAAAATTTACAAGGCGGAGACGGGTGAAAGCCTTGGTGATTATATGATCCGGATGCGGATGGAGAAGGCGCTGTACCTGCTGAAGAACAGCAACAAAAAAATATATGAGATCACAAGCGAGCTCGGCTACCAGAATCCGCAATATTTCAGCAAAATGTTCAAAAAGGCGTACGGCGTGACGCCGAACGAATTTCGCGACCAGTGACGGGCAGGCTTGAAGGCGCGGCCGCGGCTGCAGGGCGGGGGCTGCGGCTGCCGGGGCGGCCCCCGGCGGGCAGACAGGCGGCGGATACGAGGGGAGGAGGTGCGGCATGAGGCTGTTATCGGGAACAGCGGTGCTGGCAACATTGCTGGCGGTGCTGCTTACGGGCTGCGACGGCGGGGGAAACGGGGGCGCGGCCGTCCGGCCAAGCGATCCGGCGCAGGAGACCGGCGTCATGAAGGCCAAATACGATCCGCCGGTCACGATTTCGACCGTATGGGCCGTCGATCCGGCGCTGGCGTTCAAAAACAACGAAACGATCGAGAACAACGTCGCGACGAGATGGGCGCTCCGTCAGTTCGGCATCAACATCCGGACGCTCTGGTCCGTGACCGATACGAACGGCGCCTTCGCCACGAAGCTGCGCCTGGCTTTGTCCTCCGGCCAGGAAATGCCGGACGTCGTGACGATCGGCGACGCGCAGCTCGCCCAGGACATGATCGACTCGGGCGTCTTCGCCGACGCCGGCGCCCTGTTCGATAAATACGCGAACGCAACCTGGAAGAAAGCGATGAACCTTGACCCGACAGTCTGGGATCCGTATATCCGCGGCGGCAAGCGAATGGGCATTCCGGTGCTCGATTACGCCTACAACCACGATTACCTGCTCTGGATCCGCCAGGACTGGCTGGACAAGCTGGGCCTGAAAGCGCCGCGGACGATCGGCGAGCTCGAGCAGGTGATGGACGCGTTCAAAAACCACAACCCGGACGGCCTTACGCCGGACGAGGTTATCCCGCTCAGCATCGGCTTCAAAAATTCGATGAATACGTGGATGGGCGACCCGTCCTGGATTTTCGGCGCCTACGGCACCATTCCGCAGCAGTGGAACCTCGGCAAAGACGGCAGGCTTGCCTACGGCTCGATCCAGCCGGGCATGAAGATGGGCCTGCAGAAGCTCCATGAATGGTACGAAAAAGGCTATATTCCGAAGGAAGCGGCGCTGTGGGACGAGAACAAGACGGCGGAGCCTGCGGTCGAAGGGACGGCGGGCATCATTCCGGGGCCATACTGGATGAGTGGCTGGCCCTTGCAGGATACGGCGAAGAACGCCCCGAACGCCGTATGGAAGCCGTACCCGATCCCGACCGGTCCAAGCGGCAAAGCGCTTCGCCACGGCACGAATTATACGAACGGGGTCGTGCTGATCAACAAGAAGATGAAGCACCCCGAGGCGCTGTTCACGTATGAAAATTACCTCTTCGACAATTTTGCCGATCCGCAGCCGGGAAGCCCGTTCGATCTCGGCTTGTTCAAGGGCTACGATTACGACATCGACGCCAACGGCAGCCCGCTGTTCGGCAGCAAAATTCCGGGCGGCTACGTTAACTCGGTGCGGTATCTGCTCATCCGCGACGGCGCCCGCATTCCGGACGCCCAGATGAGGTCGATCATGAAGCTTGCCGGCGGGCAGAAGCCGGTGACGCGCCTGGAGACGGAGATCGCCAACACCTACGGCCCGGAAACGGCGGACGCGGCCAAGGTGCTCCTGTCGCAGCCGGGCATTTCGCTGACCGACAAGTTCACCGGCCCGATGACGCCGACGATGAAGAGCAAGCTGGATTATTTGAACAAGCTGGAGCTGCAGACGTTCAACGAAATCATTTACGGCAGCAAAAGCGCCGCCGCCTTTGACAATTTCGTGCATGCGTGGAGAACGTCCGGCGGCGATGCGATGACGAAGGAAGTGAACGGCTGGTACGCCGGCGTTCATTACTAACGGCGATTCCGCTGGCGGAGCGACGGCCCGGGCGGCGCAGGCGGTGCGGCGTTTGCGCAGTCGTGCAGGCCGCTTTCCACAAACGTGCAGATCAAATTTTTATAGGTGCGCTCCAGGTCCCGATCCTGTATCCTTTTTTACAGAACGTTTGTGTACGGCCTATGGGCGGCTTCTGTCCGGAAACGCTCGTTATGGCATAAGGAATCAGCGGCGTTTGTTCGGCTCGCTGTATGACGGACTCATTGTTATATTTTAACCGGAAAACGAGAGGAGAAATTCCATTGACGACCAAATTTCCGCCGATCAGCGGCAAGCTTCCGGCCTTTATGCACGGGGCCGATTACAACCCGGACCAATGGCTGCACGACCCGGAGGTGCTGCGGGAAGACATCCGGCTTATGAAGCTGGCCAAATGCAACGTGATGTCCGTCGGCATTTTCGCGTGGAGCGCACTGGAGCCGGAGGAGGGCGTGTTCACGTTCGGATGGCTGGACCGCTTGCTGGATACGTTCGCGGAGAACGGCATTTACGCCTGGCTGGCGACGCCGAGCGGCGCGCGTCCGGCCTGGATGTCGCAGCGCTATCCGGAGGTGCTTCGCGTCCGCGCGAACCGGGTGCGCAATCTGCACGGCGCGCGCCACAACCACTGTTACAGCTCGCCGGTTTACCGCGAGAAGACCGCGGTCATGAACCGCAAGCTGGCGGAGCGCTATTCGCAGCACCCGGCGGTCGTCGGCTGGCACGTGTCCAACGAATACGGCGGCGAGTGCCACTGCGATTACTGCCAGGAGGCGTTCCGCGGCTGGCTGAAAAACAAATACGGCTCGCTGGACGCGCTGAACCTCGCCTGGTGGACGTCGTTCTGGAGCCATACCTATACGGACTGGGCGCAGGTGGAATCGCCGTCCCCGCAAGGCGAAAATGCGGTGCACGGGCTGAATCTCGACTGGCGGCGCTTCGTCTCCGACCAGACGATCGATTTCTGCAAGGCGGAAATCGCGCCGCTTAGAGCCGTGAACCCGGATCTTCCCGTTACGGCGAACATGATGGACCTGTTCGACGGGCTCGATTACCGGCAGTTCGCCGAGATTCTCGACGTCATTTCGTGGGACGCTTACCCGACCTGGCATGAGGCCGCAAGCGACCGTGAGGTTGCCGCCTGGTTTGCGTTCGACCACGACATGTTCCGCTCGCTGAAGGGACGCCCGTTCATGCTGATGGAAAGCACGCCGAGCCAAACGAACTGGCAGCCGGTCAGCAAGCTGAAGCGGCCGGGCATGCACCGTCTGTCCTCGCTGCAGGCGGTCGCGCACGGCTCCGATACGGTGCAGTATTTCCAGTGGCGCAAAAGCCGCGGTTCCTCCGAGAAATTTCACGGCGCGGTCGTCGACCATGCCGGCCACGAGCATACGCGGGTATTCCGCGATGTCGCCGGGCTGGGAGAGACGCTGTCGAAGCTGACGGAGGTGCTCGGTACGGGCGTAAAGGCGGAAACCGCCATACTGTTCGATTGGGATAACCGCTGGGCGGTTAAGGATGCGCAGGGTCCGCGCAATAAGGATATCGGCTATGAACGGACCGTGATGCAGCATTACCGGGCGTTCTGGGATATGGGCGTGCCGGTCGACGTCATCGGCGCGGCAGGCGACTTCGGCGGCTACAAGCTCATCGTGGCTCCGATGGTTTATCTGCTGCGGGAAGAGACGGGCAGGCGGCTCGAACGGTTCGTCGAAGGCGGCGGAACGCTCGTCGTCACGTACTGGTCGGGCGTCGTCGACGAGAACGACCTGTGCCACCTCGGCGGCTTTCCCGGCCCGCTGCGGAAGACGCTCGGCATCTGGGCCGAGGAGATCGACGGGCTGCACGATCACGACCGCAACGGCATTGCGCTGCTGGAGGGCAATGCGCTCGGGCTTGGCGGCTCGTACGAGGCCCGCGAGCTGTGCGAGCTGATTCATACCGAAGGCGCCGAGACGCTGGCAGTGTACGAGGACGACTTTTACGCCGGCCGCCCGGCGCTGACGGTTAACAGGTTCGGGCATGGCAAGGCGTATTATTTGGCGGCGCGGACGGACGAGCCGTTCTACGGCGCCTTCTACGGCAGGCTCGCCGCCGAAGCCGGCATCCGCCGTGCGCTTGACACCGAGCTGCCGGCCGGCGTGACGGCGCAGGTGCGCACGGACGGGGAGCGCGATTACGTGTTCGTTCTCAATTTCAGCGGCGCAGCGCAGCGGATCGAACTGGACGGCTGCGCCTACACGGACGTCGAGTCGGGCGAACCGGTAAGCGGCGAGCTCGCCCTCGACATGCACGGCGTGCGGATTTTGAAGCGCGCGGCACGGGGCTGATCGCAGCGGCCGCCGGTGCGGCAAGCCTGCGTGAGCGGGGGGCGGTGCGCCCGGCTTACGTCGTGCAAATGCGGCGGCAGGCTTTGAAGAAGATGCCTCGCGGCGAGCAAATGCGACAGCAGGTTTTTGAAGAAGATGCCTCGCGGCGAGCAAATGCGGCAGCAGGTTTTGAGGACGATACCTCGCGGCAATATGTGCGGCGGCAGGCACTTCGAAGACACGAAAATTTAAGGCATCATTGCATGTAATATCGGACTTCGCGGGGCGGTAAGCCTATACGGCTTGCACCGCATGCCCTTTGACCTCGGCAGGAATGCTTGCCGGGGTCATTGGCATGTGCGGCGACAGGCGTGTTTGAAGGATTCGATTCGGAGTGTATCGGGAAACGAGAAAGAGAATTGAAACGGACTGCCGCAGCAGCCGGCTTTGTATGTTAAGGAACAGACAGCGGACTTGCGGGCTGCTGGGCAGCCGGCTTTAAGCCCGCCCCGTTATGATTTTCACCCCATTGGCACATGACTTCCAACACCGGGACCAGCGTCCGGCCATATTCGTTCAGCTCGTATTCCACTTTTGGAGGGACCGAAGGATAAATCGTTCGTGTTACCAGCCTGTCGTTCTCCAGCTCCCGAAGATGCTGCGACAGCATCTTCTGCGTTACCTCGGGAATCCGCTTCTCCAGTTCGCTGAACCTTTTGGCGGAGTCGAGCAAATGCCAGATGATTAATGGCTTCCATTTCCCGCCTAAAATTTGAATCACCGTCTCGATCGGGCATTTCCGTTCCTCAATCTCTGCACGGATCAACAACATATCCCTCCCCGCTCAAGGCTTACTTTCAAGTAAGTACCCTACAAAATAGTGGGTTCTTATCAAGATTTTAGAGCGATGCTATGCTTAAGTCAATCCAGGGATGGAAATTTTGAGCATACGTAGAAAGAGGGAAAAGGACGATGAAAATCATCGTTTTCGGAGCAACGGGAAATACAGGACGAAGAGTGCTGGCGCAGGGCGTTAAAATGGGACACGAAATGACGGCATTCGTTCGCAGCCCCGAGAAGCTGTACGAGCAGCAAGGCGAGCATACGATGCGGCAGGTGAAGGTGATCGTTCGGGACATCCTGGATCCGGCAAGCGTATGTGAGGCGCTTTCGAATCAAGACGCCGCCGTTATTGCAGCCGGCAACGCGGGCCAGGGAGAAGAATTCGTCCGTATCGTCGACAATATTGTAAGCCAGTGCGAGAACCAGCCAAGCTTTGCGGGGCGGGTTTGGTTAATGGGAGGCGCCGGCCTGCTGGATATTCCTTATACCGATCTCATCGGCAACCATTTGCCCGGTTTCCCGCCCATGTATAAAACGCATAACAAAAATTTCGAACGGCTGCAGCGGACTCGGCTCGATTGGTCTGTGATGTGTCCGGGAACCATGCTTGATTCGATCGGGCAATCGGCGCCGGTTCGGCTGCATGTGACAACGGAAATTTTGCCGGTGCCCATTCCGGAGACGATACGGGAATTTTCCGAGGCTGAAATAGCCGGTCACTTATTCAGCCGGTTTCAGGAGCTGGATGTCACTTACGATGATGTGGCGAATTGGATGTTAAATCATATCGAGACCGGAGGGCCGTTTAAAGGGAAAAGAGTCGGCCTTGCCTACCGGAGCGAATTGCCGCTGCGCTGAGGAGGGAGAAGAAATGGTCGGTTCATTTGGCTGGCTGCTCGTTTTTCATCTTTTTGCGGCGATAACCGTAATCGGGCCTGCTTTTGTGGCGCCCGTCATCCGAAGATCCGCCAAAACCGCCGTCCAGGCGCGCTTTGCTTTGGACATCACGGCCAAGCTTGCCTGGGTGCCGAAAATTGGCGGAGCCGTGCTGATTATCACCGGGGTTTGGCTCATGATCATAGCGAAGATGGGGTTAACCCAGCTGTGGCTGAATCTATCCATTCTTTTATCGCTGCTCATGGTTGTCGTCATTGACGCATGCATCGAACCCCGCATCAATAAGATCGCGCGGATCGTATCTGAAAGTCAAGGGCAGGGGGATGAAGTACCCGCCGAGTTCGCGCAAGCTATGAAAAAAATCGCGCCGCTTGAATCGGCGGCACAGCTGATGATGATGATCATCGTCGTATTTATGGTGATGAAACCATTTTAAAGGCCGGACGCCCTGCCCGATCGGGAGCATTTGCCCATCTGTTCATAGCCGGGATGCACAAGCACATTCTCTTTCCTCTGACGCGATCGCCTCATGGGGTCAAACAGACGCTTGATTTAATATCGATCGGGGCATGCCGATTTGCGGCTTCTTCATTTTATTTCCGGGCGGTATGAACAAAACGGAGGGGCTGTACGTCTTATTGACATCATGAAAGGAGGCTGCAAAGATGTCGCGGTCGATTGAACTTACTGAAGAAAAGCTCATTCTTCATCTCACTGGACTGACTGTCGCCGCTGCTTTGAAAAAGGAGATCGAAGTGCCTTATTCGTCGATCCGGAGTGTGACTGTCGAGGATTTTCAAGTGTCCATGCTGAAATTCAGGATCGGTGCCTCGATTGCGGACATACGAGAGGGACGCTTCCTGATCGGCGATCGTTGGTGCTTCATTTCCTATGAGAATCATAACCATGTCATCGTTCTGGAATTAACGGATCATAAATTTGGCAAGGTCGTGTTCCAGACGGAGAACCCGGAGGAAACCAGAGACCTTATCCTGGAAAAAATGTCCCGCTGACCGCTACATCCGGAAAAGTACGGACTCAACTCCACTTCCTGCAGGATTCGGCCTGGATAATGGACGTGTCGAGAGGATGCCAGAGCATTCCGAATCCTTTTAATTGTCAAATGGAGCAGGAAGCAGACAACAATTTTCCGCTTGACGGTCGCCATTTATTCCCTTATATTTTATTTATTAATCAATAAATAAAATATAAGGAGGACGACGATGGTTGTCCGCGAAGACCGGAAAGAACTGATCATTGACAACGCCGTGGGGATTTTCGCGGAAAAGGGATATTACAAGGCGACAACGGCAATGGTGGCCGCCGGTGCAGGTGTGACGCAGCCGTACGTGTTTCATTTTTTCCGAAATAAAGAAGAGCTGTTTAACGCGGTCGTAACCCGGGCGGCAGGACGAATCTGCGAAATCTTCAACCGCATCGAAGCGCCGGCGGACCGGCTGATGGATACGATGGGGAATGCGTTTTTGCAAATTATGAGTACCCATCGCGACGAGATTTTGCTGCTGATGCAGGCGTACACGATCGCCGAGCCGGGAATCCGCGCGGTCGTCCGGGAAAAATTCGGCATGATTTACGATGAGGTCGTCGCTAAATTCGAACAGGCCCGAGTGCCGAACGTGAGAGAGGCGGCCAGTCAATTTATGGGGACCGGTCTCCTGATTGCGCAGTCGGAGGTGCTGGAGCTGCCGCGGCTCCTTTGGTGCAATCACAAAGCCGCGCAGCCGGAGTGACGGGCATCTGAAGTGCGGGAAGCGATAAACATATCGGATCGAAGGAGGACAGTAAAGGCTGTCCTTTTATCGGGACAGGTATTTATTTATCAATCAATAATAGAAAAGGAAGGGGATGATTGTTCATGGCTATGGAGAACAACGGCGCTGCGGCGTCCAATCGGAAAATGAAACTGTTCGAAGGGGAAAAATGGCTGGTCCTTATCGGTCTGCTCGGCTTTGCGCTGGCTGCGTTTGCCGGCGTCTACGTGCTGCGTTACGGTGCGGTTGTATTGCCGGAAGGCGACGTAAGCAGAGCCTTCTCGTTCGATGCGGCGATTGGGATATTCGCGATTTCGATCGCGGCGATTCTGCCGCTGGCTTCCCTCAGCCCCCGCGCACGGAAAAGGTTCCGCCTATTCTATGCCGCTTCGCTCCTGTACGGTTATGCGGTGGAGACGATCCAGCATTTTCGCGGCATCAATCCGCGGTTCACGAAGGTTGGAACGGTCGGCGATTCCATCGCGGGCGGCTTGTTCGGTCTGGAAGCGATACTGATTGTGGTTGTCACGCTGCTGCTGGCCGCGGCTTATTTTCGCCCGAGACAGCCGCATGAGCGCCCGCTCGTCGCACTCGGTATCCGGTATGCGTTTCTTTCGCTGCTGTTTGCTTTCGCGGCCGGAACGTGGATGATTATCATGCAGAGCCGGTATACGGGGATGTCCGGCAACCTGATCGTGCTTCACGGGCTCAGCTTCCATGCGCTTCAGGCGCTCCCGCTGCTCGGGTGGCTGCCGGAAAGGGCATTGACCGGAGTCAAAACGGCGCGGCTGCGCCTCCACATCGGCGGCATCGCCTGGATGGCTGCCATGGCGCTGCTGTTCGTGCAAACCGCGCTCGGGCATACCGTATTCGAATGGACGGCGCTGCCGGTCGCCGCCGGCGTGATGCTGGCCGTCTGGCTCGGCACGGCGATCGCCGCCGCGGCGGAGCTGCTGAAGCCGGCAGCGGCGCAGTCCGACGCCGGCTTTCGGCGTTAACGGCCCGGTCCGGCGCAAAGCTGCGCGGGCCGGGCGCCGGGCACGCGGCGGCTCAGCGCATCCGCGGCCGGGCGGCGGCTGAGCGCCGCACAGGCACGGCGGCGAAGCCGAAGCCATGCGGCGCGCGCAGGCGGCTTGCGGCCCGCAGCCGCGGCCAATACAAAACGCGGCGGGCATGCGATCCCGCCGCGCTTTTGCCGTTACAGTGCGGCGGTCATCGCCTTCACGCGCTGTACCGCCGGCCCGATCGTCTCGCCGGTCAGGCATTCGAGCGAGATGTCGACGAGCGGTTTATGCGCCTGCAGCTTGCGCAGAAACCGTTCCGTCCGGAACGCGCCGCCGCCGGCCGGAACCTGCAGCAGCCGCCCGTCCCCGCCGGGCTGCGCATCCTTCAAGTGGGCGAGCACAATGCGGTCGCCGAGCAGCTCGAAGGCGCGGTTGACGACGGCGTCCTGCTCGCCGAAATTGTCCGGCGACAGGAGATTGACCGGGTCGAGCACGATGCCGACATTCGGCGACGGCACCTCCGTCAGCAGACGGGCCGCCTTGTCCGGCGTCGAAAGCGTATGCGGGGCGGCCGGCTCGATGCCGACGAACACGCCGCGTTTCTCGGCTTCCTCGGCAAGCTCCTCGGCCGACCTTCGCAGCGCTTCCCAGCCGAGCTCCTCGTACCGCTCAGGGTCCGCCCCGGCGAATGTCCGCAGATCGCCGGTCTCCGTGGCGACGATCGGGGCGCCGAAATCGCGCGCGAAGCGGAGATGCTCCTTGAAGCGCGCGATTTCCAGCCGGCGCCGCTCCGGGTCCGGATGAACCGGGTTGATATAGCAGCCGAGGACGCCGATACGAATGCCCGCGCGCGCAAAACGTTCGGCAATCGCATTCGCCAGCCCCGGGCTCAGCCTGCCGGGACCGGTATCGATGTCGGCGATCGCCTTGGACAGCGCGAGCTGGACGAAGTCGATGCCGCTGCCTTTCAGCCGTTCGGTCAGCTCCTCAAGCGGCAGTCTGCCGACGGTGTGCGCCAGCGTGCCGATTCCCATATACATCGTCCTTTCTTGGTTCCGTGGATCCGGGATTATCGGGCCATCCAGCCGCCGTCCACGCACAGGACGTGGCCGTTCATATAATCCGATGCGGAGGAAGCGAGGAAAATGGCCGGACCGACCAAATCCTCCGGCGTTCCCCATCGTCCGGCGGGAATGCGTTCGGTGATCGACCGGTAACGGTTCTCGTCCGCGAGGATCGGCGCCGTGTTGTTCGTCTTCATGTAGCCCGGAGCGATGGCGTTCACCTGAATGCCGCGGCCGGCCCATTCGTTCGCAAGCGCTTTCGTAATGCCGGTTACACCGTGCTTGCTCGCCGTATAGCCGGGCACGTTGATGCCGCCTTGAAACGAAAGCATCGACGCGATGTTGATGATTTTGCCGCTGCCCCGGTCAAGCATGCGCTGTCCGGCCAGCTGGCACAGGAAAAAGACCGCGTTCAGATTCAGCCCGATCACCTCGTGCCAATCCTCGCGGCTGTGATTCGCAGCCGGCGTGCGGCGGATAATGCCCGCATTGTTGACGAGAATGTCGATGCCGCCGAAAAAGCCCGCCGCGTTCTCCACGACGTCCTCCAGCACATCCTCGTTCCGCAGGTCGGCCGCGATCAGCTCCGCGCGTCCGCCTTTGGCACGGATGGCTTCGACCGTTTCGGCGCTTTCGGAGGACGCCACGGCGACAACATTGGCGCCGGCTTCGGCAAAGCCGACGGCCATCGCCCGGCCCAGGCCGCCGGACGCGCCGGTGACCAGCGCCGTTTTGCCGGATAAGTCAAACAAATTCATAGCGGGAAGCCTCCCTATTCATATTCAACCTCTACCCCCGCCTTGCGGAACCGCTCCGCCGTTTCGGGCGGCAGTCCGCCGTCGGTGATCAGCTTCGATACTTCCGTAACCGCCGCGAAGGTGCGCAGCGCGCACTGTCCGAATTTATAATGGTCGGCGACGGCGTATACCGTGCCGCTCGTTTCGATCAGCGCCCGCTTGAAAGCGATGAGATCGCCCGTATAAATCGTAAATCCGTATTCCGGATGAACGCCGGTCGCGGACAGGAACGCCTTGCGGATATTCAAGCCTTTCACGAACGCGGCGGCTTCCGGCCCGGCCAGCATGTTGCGGATACGCGTGCCGCCCGGCACGACGAGCCGGATCTCGTCCTTGCGCACAAGCTCGGCGATGATGTGCAGGTCGTTTGTCACGACCGTGAGCGGGCGGTTGTCGAGCCGCCGCGCAATCTCCAGCGTCGTGCTGCCGCCGTCGA
Organism: Paenibacillus humicola; assembly: GCF_028826105.1. Lineage (NCBI taxonomy): Bacteria > Bacillati > Bacillota > Bacilli > Caryophanales > Paenibacillaceae > Paenibacillus > Paenibacillus humicola. Next base: position 5,012,776 of record NZ_JAQGPL010000001.1, on the reverse strand, counting down.
GCGCGATGATGTCGCCCGGCTCGATATAGCGCAGCGCCCGCTCGCCGATCTCCGCCTTCTCGGCGGCGTGCTTCACGTTCGGCTCCCTGCCGGGCAGAAGGCCGAGCTGGTCGATCTGGGCGAGCACCGCTCCGCCGTGCACGCGGACGAGCAGTCCTTTCGCTTCGAGCTTGGCCAGATCCTCGCGGACCGTTTTGCCCGTGACCTGCAGCCGCTCGCTCAGCTCGCCGACGCTGATTTCCTTTTGCGCAAGCAGCATTTCCATGATTTGTTCATGTCTGCGTAGGGGGTTCATCGGCACTCTTCCGTTTCTGAATGGAGTATACCGATTATTTTAAATCCTTCATGGCGACGGCGTCCATGTCGTCGAAGATTTGATTTTCGCCGCCCATTCCCCAGATGAACGTATAGCTGTTCGCGCCGACGCCGGAGTGGATCGACCAGCTCGGCGAAATGACGGCCTGCTCGTTGCGGACGACCAAATGGCGCGTCTCCTGCGGCTCGCCCATGAAATGAAATACGGTGCCTTCCGCTTCCGGCATATCGAAATAGAAATAAACCTCCGAGCGCCGGTTGTGCGTATGGCACGGCATCGTGTTCCACATGCTGCCCGGCTTCAGCAGCGTCATGCCCATGACCAGCTGACAGCTTTCGACGCCGCCGGGAAGGATGTAGCGGTAGATCGTGCGCTCGTTCGACTGCTCCAGGCTTCCCAGGTGCCGCGGCGACGCGTCGCCGATGGCGATTTTTACGGTCGGGTACGTTTTGTGGGCAGGCGTGGAGTTCAGGTAAAAGCGGGCGGGGGCGGCCGGATCCGCGCTTGCAAACTGCACGTCCTTCGCTCCGAGGCCGATATACAGGCCGTCCTTCGTCTCCATGTCGTAAGCGGCTCCGTCCACGGTCACCGTGCCTTTGCCGCCGACGTTGATGATGCCGATTTCGCGGCGCTCGAGGAAGAAATCCGAGCCCATCTCCTGTTTATCCGCTTCCAGCCGCACCGGCTCGCGAACGGGCAGCGCCCCGCCGACGACGAAACGGTCCGTGTGCGAGTATACCAGCGTGAGCCGGTCCGTCTCGAACAAACGCTCAATCAGAAATTCCTCGCGCAGACGGGCGGTGTCGAACTGTTTCACCTCGCGGGGATGAGAGGCATAACGAATGTCCATTTTTGCACAGCGCTCCTTTTAGGTTCATATGGGTTCATATAAGTTCATTACAGGTTTAAATTAATCCATAATCGGTTTGAATACAAGAGAAAATTTGGAAAAGGCGAGCGGGAATTCAGTGTTGAATGAGCTGCTTAAGCCCGCTGTTAGCGCCGAGGCGATACAAAAGGAGGGGAAGCCCCCTCCTTCTATATGATGATTAATGAATTATTGGCTGTCTTTTTCATTAGGCTGGATAATGTCTGTGTATAAATCACTAGTGTAAGTTTTCCGCAAGCTTGAATCCCCTAGAATGGTACCGTAGCTTATAAGGCCTGTACTTTCTCGATAGAAAGCAAGCAAACCAGGGAAGTCATTTAAATTTTGATGGATCCCTGCTTCTGAACGATAACTATTTCCAACGGCTGAATAGATAGCTTGCCATACCACCTCTGCCATTCCATCATGGATTTTAATATATGAAATCGCATTTCCTCCGTTATAGAAGTAAGCTGAAGCATCATTCGGCATAAAAAAGTAACCGTAGCCCGTATGAAACGGTTGCAAAGCTTCTGGAAGCGGTTTGAAGCTTTTGTATGTCCATGGAAGGAGAAGCGCTTGTCTTCGTTTTTCAGCTAAGGTATCGGACGGTTTTGTTGTGGTTTGTAATCTGTGGTTTCAAGAAACAACATGTCTCGTTCCGGCTGGTAATTCAAATTCAAGGAAAATTGCTCGGTTATAAACCGAATGGGAACCATCGTCAAACCATTCATAATGTGAACAGGAACATCGAGAGAAACAGGTGTATCGTTTTTATAGGCAGCATTTGTATCGATAAGCAGCTTTAGTACATCATTTGTCTTAGGATTGGCAATAGTGACTTGTTTTGTTGTTTTATTATAATTGTAGATCAAGCCGAGAGAAGATAATATTCGAATAGGTAGGAGTGAACGATTGGCGATAATGACAGGCTTGTATTCTGGAGCTGCTAAAACTTCCGTTTATAATTACCGTCATGGGAAGGCCCTGAGCAGAACCTGGTTTTGTACTTGCCGCAAAGACGGTAGAAGCGCTTGTTAGTAAAAATACAACTGACAGCAGGCATAAAAATAATTTTTTCATAGTTTTATCCTCTCCACCGATGGTCTTTCTATATGATTACATATAAGAGGTTTAATGTAATTTTTTTACAATCGGTAGGATTTTGTTTCCCTAAAATATTTCCTTGTTGAGTTAAACCTCTGTACGTTTTCCCGCACCAAACACTTTATGTGTCTTCGTTTATGTACAAGCTCGCGGCATTTAAAGTTGCGCAGGAATAGTTATTTCTTGCATTCTTTACAGATGAGGGGTTTCATTATAGGATTTATTGAAATTTATCCTTGGAAGGACTGATTTTAGGATGGAATGGGGAACTGCCATTTCGCAGCTTTTAAGCTTTGTTTTTTTTGGTCTTGGTAATCGTAATTATTGTGAGCTGCTTCAAAAGAATGAAACGGATGGAAGAAAAAATAGCCCGTCTTGAGGTTCAAATCGAGCAATTGCAAAGCCATAAAAAAGTGAATTAAAAACGCCGGGATGCAGCTTTTACTCTGGATCTGTTGCTGCGGAAATGGATTGATCACAAGCCGCCGGCACGCAGCTTTTACTCTGAATCTATTGATCGTGAAACCGCGGGCTGCAGCTTTTACTCTGAATCGATTGATCATGGTGCCGCCGGGAAACAGTCTATGCTCCTGGACCGGCCGATCGTGAAACCATAGTGCTTACATTCCGGCATCCGCGAAGCTTCACCAAGGCCGTTCGTGACGCAAGTACAGCGCCTGCCGGCGGGCTGCGCCGGGTTATACCGCCTCGTCCCGAGTCGACCGGCGGCCGGCGAATTCGGGCTCGAGCGCCACGCTCGCCGGGCGGCCCGGGAAGCCTCCGTCCTCCGCGGCATCCTCCGGCGAAAGCAGCCGCTGCAGCAGCCCGACCGTCTCCGCGGCGATGCGGGCGACAGGAGCGCCGACGGCGGAAACGGGCACTTCGAGCCGCTCCATGTGCGGGATGTTGTCGTAACCGATCAGCGCCATGTCGCCGGGCACGCGCACGCCCGATTCCTGCAGCGCCCTCAGGATGCCGCCCGTCAAATCGAAGCCGCCGGTGATGACGGCCTGCGGGCGCCGCGGACCGGCCAGCAGCCGCTTGGCGGCCGTGTAGCCCTGCTCCCAGTTCGAGCTCTCCGTGCGCACGATCCAGTCCTGGTTCAGCGGCAGCTTCCGCTCAAGCATTTCTTCGACGAAGCCGAGATATTTGTCGGCCTGCTGGGTCGACGCGCCCTGAAAGCCGACATAGGCGATATCGGTAACGGCTTGCTCGGCCAGCCGGGAGACCGCCAGCCGGATCGCCTGCTTCCGGCCGAGGTCGACGTAAGGCACGGCCATGTTGTCCGGCTTGCCGATGGACAAGAGCGGAATGCCGGCCGGCGGAGCAAGCGGAACGGACGGCTCCAGCTCGTTCTCGAACAGCAGAATGCCGTCGACCTGCAGCCGCTCGAACAGCTGGATCGCCTCCTGCCCGACCAGGATCGACAGCAGCATCGTCAGTCCCCGCTTCTGCAGCTCGCGATGGATCTCGTTCAGCAGCGCGGTCAGCGCGGTCCGTTCGACCGTCGGCCAGACGACGCCGATCATCCCCGTTTTCTTGGTCACGAGGCTCCTTGCCGCGAAATTCGGCTTATAGCCGAGCCTGCGTGCCGCCTGCACGATTTTCTCCCGAGTATCGTCTTTGACGAGCGGACTTCCGTTCAGCGCCTTGGCGACGGTCGAGTAGCTGACGCCGACGTAGCGCGCGATGTCTTTAATGGTTATGCCCATCCGATCTTCCCCCCGAATCTTTCACTCCATATTATCGGAAAGCGATGTAATTATCAATCCGTGAATCTAAAATAATCATTGTAATTATGCGGATTTTGGCCTATAATCCAAAAATAACAACGTTGTTATTCATGAGGAGGAAATTCGGGAATGGGAGAGCGGCCCTTATTGACGGGCGCCTTACTGGAAGGCGAGGAGCGCAGCCGGTACGAGGCGATGCGCCGGAGCCCGGTGACGGTGCTGCAGATCGGGGAAGGCAATTTTTTGCGCGGGTTCGTCGACTGGATGCTCCATGAATGCCGAAAGCAAGGCGTTTATGACGGCAGCGTCGCGGTCACGCAGCCGCGCGCAGCCGGGAAGGCGAAGCTGGACGCGATCCGGCGCCAGGACGGGCTGTATACGCTTGTCGTTCGCGGGCTGGAAAGCGGAGAGCAGGTAAACCGCAGCGAACGGGTGACGGTCTTCTCGGAAGCGATCGACCCTTACGAGGAATGGCAGCGTTTTCTTGCGCTGGCGGAGCTGCCGAGTCTGCAGTTCGTCGTCTCGAATACGACGGAGGCGGGGCTTGCCTATTCGCCGGAGCGTTACGGCCCGGGCGAGCCTGTGCATTCGTTTCCGGGCAAGCTGACGGCGCTGCTGCACAAGCGGTACGAGCATTTCGGCGGCGCGGCGGACAAAGGGCTCGTCATGCTGCCGTGCGAGCTGCTCGAACGCAACGGCGACGAGCTGAAGCGATGCGTGCTGCGGTATGCGGCGGATTGGGGACTGCCGGCCGGGTTTGTGCGCTGGGCGGAAGAAAGCTGCCGGTTTTTGAACGGTCTGGTGGACCGGATCGTGCCCGGCCATCCGGGAGAGGAAGCCGCCGGGGAGCTGCAGGACGGGCTCGGCTACGAAGACCCGCTGCTTATTACGGCCGAGCCGTATTACATTTGGGCGATCGAGGCCGAAGCCGGCATGGACGAGCTGCTGCCGCTGCGCAAAGCGGGGCTGAACGTCCACTGGGTGGACGATCTGAAGCCGTTTCAGCTGCGCAAGGTGCGCATTCTGAACGGGGCGCATTCGCTCATGACGCCGCTCGGGCTGCTGAACGGGATCGAAAGCGTCCGGGAAGCGATGGAGCATCCCGAGCTCGGGCCTTTCATCACCGGCGCGGTCGAGGAGGAAATCGTACCGGCCGTGCCGCTGGACCGCGAGGAGCTGATGAGCTACGCCCGGCAAACGTACGACCGTTTCCGCAATCCGTACCTGCACCACAGGCTTGCGGATATTTCGATGAACGGCGTGAGCAAGTTCAAAGCGCGGCTGCTGCCGACGCTGGAGTCGTACGCGGAGCAGCGCGGCGCGGTTCCGCGGCGCATTGCGCAGGCGCTGGCCGGACTGCTTCGCCTGTACAAGGTGAAGCGGACGGAGAACGGCTTTGAGGGCCGGAACCTGCTCGGCGGCAGCTACGCCGTGCGCGACGACACGGCCGTGCTCGGCGAGTTTGAAGCCGCCTGGGCGGCTGCGGACCGCGGCGCTTCGGCCGCGGATATGGCAGCGGCGCTGCTCGGAAACGAGGCGATTTGGGGAACGGACTTGACGCGCATCGGCGGCCTGGCGGACACCGTGGCGGAATTTTTGACGGCAATGGAGCGGAGGCAGCGATGAACGATTGGATACGGCTTCATCCGAGCGACCATGTCGTCGTGGCGCTGCGGACGCTGGCGCCGGGAGAAACGATCGATCTCGGCGGGCCGGGTGCCGCAGCCGCCGCCGGAGTTGACGCCGGTTCAACCGAGGCGGCCGAATTTTCGCAAGCCGAAGGAAGCCGGATCGTCACCGTACTCGACGAAGTGCCCAAAGGACACAAGCTGCTGACGAAGCCGGTCCGGCAGGGCGAGCATATCCTCAAATTCGGCTATTCGATCGGCGTCGCGAAGGACGACCTCCAGCCGGGCAGCTGGTTGCATACGCACAATATCGGCACCGGGCTGAAGGGAATGATCGACTATACGTACGAACCGGTTCCTCCCGCCGTCGTTCCGAAGCCGGGCGCGGAGCGGACGTTCCAGGGATATATCCGGGAAAACGGCGAGGCGGGCATCCGCAACGAAATTTGGATCGTCAACACGGTCGGCTGTATCAACAAGACGTGCGAGACGCTTGCTCGGATGGGTTCGTCCCGGTTCGGCGGGCGGGTGGACGGCGTGTACCATTTCGCGCATCCGTTCGGCTGCTCGCAGCTTGGCGACGATCTGACGTATACGCAGAAGCTGCTTGCTTCGCTTGTGCGCCATCCGAATGCGGCCGGCGTGCTCGTCGTCGGTCTCGGCTGCGAGAACAACCAGATCGAGTCGTTCAAGCAGGCGATCGGCGGCGTTCCCGAAGGGCGCGTCTTGTTCCTGAAATCGCAGGAGGCCGAGGACGAGCTGGAGGAAGGCTTGGAGCTGCTGGAGCAGCTTGTCCGGTATGCGGAGCGGTTTAAGCGCGGGCCGGTTCCCGTCTCCAAGCTGAGAATCGGCCTGAAATGCGGCGGCTCGGACGGCCTCTCTGGCATCACGGCCAACCCGCTTGTCGGCCGGGTTGCGGACTGGATCGTCGCCGAAGGCGGCAGCGCGATTCTGACCGAGGTCCCCGAAATGTTCGGAGCGGAGACGATTCTGATGAACCGCGCGCAGGACGAGGAGGTGTTCGGCCAAATCGTCCATTTGATCAACGATTTCAAGCACTATTTTATCCGCCACAATCAGGAGATTTACGAGAATCCGTCCCCGGGCAACAAGGACGGCGGCATCAGCACGCTGGAGGAAAAGTCGCTCGGCTGTACGCAGAAGGGCGGCCGTGCGCAGGTGAGCGGCGTCTGGCCGTACGGCGAGCGGATCGGGCGGAGCGGCCTCAATCTGGTGGAGGCGCCGGGCAACGACCTCGTCTCCGTCACGGCGCTGGCGGCGGCGGGCGCGCATGTCGTGCTGTTTACGACGGGCCGGGGAACGCCGTTCGGCGGGCCGGTGCCCACGGTGAAAATATCGACGAACAGCGAGCTCGCGCAGAAGAAGCGGAACTGGATCGATTTCAATGCCGGGAGGCTGCTGGAAGACCGCAGCATGGAGCAGCTCGGCGAAGAGCTGGTCGACGCTATCGTGGCCGTTGCATCGGGTGAGGAGCAGACGATGAACGAGCGGAACGGCTTCCGCGAGATTGCGATTTTCAAGGACGGCGTTATTTTGTAAAGATCATTTATTCTAATTCAGAGGTGAACGAGAAAATGAAAGCTTTTCTGGACGACAATTTTTTGCTGAACAACGAGACGGCGGTTCGACTGTACCACGACTATGCGAAAACGATGCCGATCATCGATTATCACTGCCACCTCAGCCCGCAGGAAATTTACGAAAACAAGCGGTTCGGCAATTTGACCGAAGCTTGGCTGTACGGCGATCATTATAAATGGAGAGTGATGCGCGCGGCCGGCTTCGCGGAGGAGCTGGTGACCGGCGGTCCCGGGGCAAGCGACTATGACCGTTTCCTCGCCTGGGCGAAAACGGTGCCGCAGTCGCTCGGCAATCCGCTGTACCAGTGGTCGCACCTGGAGCTGCAGCGTTTCTTCGGCATTTACGACCTGATTAACGAGAAGACGGCGCCGGCGATCTGGGAAAGCACGAAAGCGCAGATGGAAGCCGGAGGCTTCGCCGCGCGCGACCTCATTTCGAAATCGAACGTCAAGGTCATCTGCACGACGGACGACCCCGCCGACTCGCTCGAATATCACGCCGGCATCGCAAAGCTGGACGGTTTTGACACGAAGGTGCTCCCGTCGTTCCGTCCGGACAAAGGGCTTGAGATCAATCGTCCGACCTTCCTGCCCTGGCTGAAGCGGATGGAGGAAGCGACCCAGTCGGGCATTACCGATTACGACAAGCTGCTGGCGGCGATCGAGTCGCGGATCTCGTTCTTCCATGAGGTTGGCTGCCGGGTATCCGACCATGCGCTCGATTTCGTGCCGTATGCGGAGACGACGAAGCAGGAAGCGGCCGCGATTTTCGCCAAAGCGCTGCAGGGAGGCGCCGTCAGCTTCGAAGAAGAGAACAAGTACAAGACGTACACGCTGTTATTCCTCGGCGCGCAGTACGCACAGCGGGGCTGGGCGATGCAGCTGCACATCAATGCGCTGCGCAGCAATAATACCCGGATGCTCCGCGAGCTCGGCCCGGATACCGGCTACGATTCGATTAACGACAGCAGCGTCGCGTTCCCGCTGATGAAGCTGCTCGATTCGCTGGAGCAGGATAACGCCCTGCCGAAGACGATCCTGTATTCGCTCAACGCGAACGACAATTACATTCTCGCAGCGGTCATGGGCAGCTTCCAAGGCGGAGGCGTCCCGGGCAAAATGCAGCTCGGCTCGGCCTGGTGGTTTAACGATACGAAGGACGGCATGCTGGACCAGATGAAGGCGCTGGCCAACGTCGGTCTCCTCAGCCGCTTCGTCGGCATGCTGACCGACTCCCGCAGCTTCCTGTCCTACACGCGTCATGAATATTTCCGCCGCCTGCTGTGCAACCTGCTCGGCGAATGGGCGGAGAATGGCGAAGCCCCGCACGACATGGAGCTGCTCGGCGGCATGGTGCAGGACATTTCGTACAATAACGCCAAGGCATATTTCGGGTTTTAACCAATTATCCCCAGGTACCCGGCGCCGTCCTCGGACGTGCGCCGGGTTTTTGCTTGCCGTCTCTGATCAAGCCTATCGGGAAATGTTACCTCTTGTGAAAACCCCCTGTTTTAGCCGATCCACGGAAATGCGGCACCGCCGTCCCCGCTGCATGAAACGCAAAATGGACGTTTGATTCCAAACTGCACCCCGCAAAATGGAAGAAATGTACGTCGAAAGACCGAACTGTACCTACCCGGAATGGACCGCAGCCACTATGATGACTGATGTGATAACGCTGTCATAAAGCGATGCCCGGTTCTCGGCGAGAAGGATGCAGGACGGGCGGATTGGTCCGCGCAGGCGCCCGCTGAAGCGGAACCCCGGGTTGAACGGCGGTACCGTCAGCTATCGTCCGTTTCCGTTATTGTCCGCCAATGAAAGCGATATCATTTTTTGCAAGGCCCATGGAAGCGGAAGCGTACATGGGGTTTTTTCGGCTTGCTCCGGCTTGTCGACCACGGCTTATCGGCCGGGGCAAGCCGGCCGGAACGTTCATTTTAATTCAGAAGGAGATGAGGGGAATTTTGAATCGCCTAGTACGAAAAACATGGCTCGGCCTGCTGCTGGCCGCGGTCATCATCGGGCAGTTCGGCTACATATCGCCTGCGCGCGGCGCGGCGGAAGCGGCCGACAACGGATTGGCCCAGAAGCCTTACATGGGGTGGAGCAGCTACAGCATGCAGGTGTACGACGGCCAGGGCAACTGGACGTCGGAGGAAAAGATTAAAGCGATGTCCGACGCCATGCACAAGAAGCTGCAGTCTCACGGCTACAACTATATCAACGTCGACGCGGGCTGGAACGGCAGCATGGACGAATACGGCCGTCCGGTTCCGAGCACGACGCTTTATCCGCACGGCTTCCAGAATCTGATCAATTACGTGCACCATAACGGGCAGAAGATCGGCATTTATATGATTCCGGGTCTTTCGAAGGATGCCTATGCGCAAAACTTGCCGATTTACGGCACGCAGTGCCATATGCAGGACATAGCGGCGCAGCCGCTCCGTACGGCGGACTACTGGAATATCGGCTATAAAATCGACTTCAGCAATCCTTGCGCACAGAAATATATCGATTCGATTGCCGACGAGCTTGCGGCTTGGGGCATCGATTTCGTGAAGTTCGACAGCGTGACGCCGGGCTCCGGCCATAACGACACGACGATCGACGCGCGCGACGACGTAGCAGCCTGGTCGAAGGCGCTGAGCAGGCACCACATCTGGTTCGAGATTTCCTGGGCGCTCGACCATAATTATGTCGATTATTGGAAAAAGTACGCCAACGGCTGGCGCGTCGACTGGGACGTGGAGGCGTATAACCCGGAGGTCGGCCTGACGCAATGGGCGAACATCGCCCGGCTGTTCCCCGACGCCGCGCTTTGGTGGCGCGATGCGGGGCCGGGCGGCTGGAACGATTTCGACTCGCTCGATATCGGCAACGGCGAAACGTCCGGTCTGACCCGGGACGAGCGCCAAACGGCGATGACGCTCTGGGCCGCATCGGCGGCGCAGCTGTACATCGGAGACGACATTACCAACTTGGACGATTACGGACTGCAGCTGCTGATGAACGACGAAGTGATCGCCGTCAATCAGGCCGGCCATCCGATCCATCCGGTTTCGACCGCGACCAACCGGCAGGTATGGTACGCCAACAACGGCGACGGCACGTATACGGTGGCGCTGTTCAATCTGGGCACAAAAGCCGCGAGAATCGGCGTCAATTGGAGCGATATCGGCTTGAATGGATCGGCCTCCGTGCGCGACCTGTGGAAGCATAAAGAGCTCGGCACGTTCAAGACCGGTCTGGATCCGGTTTATTTGGAGCCTCATGCTTCGGCACTGTTCAAGGTGACGGCGAAGAGCGGCACCTCCAGCGTGAACGACGACGACACCGGCGTCCGTTATACCGGCAATTGGGCCCGTAACGGCGGCAAAGAGCTGGTGCACGACTCGCAGGACCTGACGGTCACGATCGGCGATTCGGCCGTGCAAAACAGCGGCGCCGGCGGTACGAGCAGCACCGCCGCTGCCGCCAATGCGGCCGAATCGGGCGATGTCGTCAATCCGGGTACGGTAACCGCTGCCGTATACGACAGCGATACGGTCTCGCATTCTGTCTATCTCAACGATACGGAGCCGTCCGTTTCCTACAGCGGCACGTGGGGATACAGCTCGGGAAGACCGGCCGGCAATAACGATTATATGAACGACGTGCATTACGGCCAAAACAGCGCCGAGTTCCAGTTTACGTTTACCGGCACGGGCGTTGAATTTTTGACCGAACAGGATGCCGCCGGCGGCAGCATCGATATCGATGTCGACGGGCAGCAAAAACAGGCGGCAACCGCCTATGACGGCAGTGCGCATAACGTCGGGCAGTACGTCGTCTACAGCGTTTCGGGCCTGCCGAACGTCCAGCATACGCTGAAAGGCGTGAAAACGGGCGGCACCTATTTGATCGTCGACGGCTTCAAGGTGACGGCGGACTCGCTTCTCGGGACGGCATCCGGCAGCCTCGACCGGGATCAGCCGGCCGATGTCACGGTAACGCTGCCGAACGGCACCGCATCCTTGACGGGAATCAAGAACGGATCGGCGGCACTTGCGAAGGATACCGACTATACAGTTTCCGGCAATAGCGTGACGATCAAGAAGGACTATCTGTCCCTGCAGCCGAACGCCGAAACGAATTTGAGCTTTGCCTTCGCGGGCGGCGATTCGCAAACGTTCGCCATCGCGGTTACCGGCGCGTCGGCAAGCACGATCGATCCGGCTGAAGCGACCTTCGACAAGAAAACGTCGGCACAGGCGGACGTGACAACGAAGCTTGCCCTGAACGGAAATACGCTGACCGGCATTCAAAACGGCGGCGCCGCCCTCACCGAAGGCACCGATTACACGGTCTCGGGCGACACGGTAACGATCGGCAAATCTTATTTGGCGCAGCAGCCGGTCGGGGATCTCGCGCTGACGTTCGAATTCAGCGCCGGAGCGGCGCAAACGTTGACGATTCACGTCATCAACTCGGCGTCGCCCGGACGTTTTCTGACGCTGAACAACGACGCGCCGGGCATCAGTTATACGGGCTCGTGGAATCACAGCGGCGGCCGGAACTTCGGCGACTATATGGACGATGTGCAATGGACGGAAACGAACGGGGATTTCTTTGAATATACGTTTAAAGGCACGGGCATCCAGTATATAACGGAAATCGATCCGTCTGAAGGTTTGGCCGATGTCTATATCGACGGCGTGTTGACGAAAACGATCGATACGCATGCCGATGTGCGGCAGCCGCAGCAGGCCGTGTTCAGCGCGACCGGTCTGACCGACGGACTGCATACGATCAAGGTTGTGAAAAAATCCGGCCAGTTCATGCTGCTCGACACGCTGAAGGTGCAGAAGCCGGATCTGATCGACATCTCCGAGGCCGATTTCAATCCGTCCGCCCCGGCCGACGTGACGGTGAACGTCATCGGCAGCATTGCCAACCTGGACGGCATCGCCAATGGAACGCAGGCACTTGTAAACGGCGAGGATTATACGGTGTCGGGAAATGCCGTCACGATCAAGAAGGAGTACCTCGCGGCACAGCCGGCCGGTACGACGAACCTGACGTTCAGCTTCAAAGGGGACTATATGGACGACGTGCATTACACGGAAACGAACGGCGATTATTTTGTATACGGCTTTAAGGGAACGGGCATTGATCTCATCATGCCGATGGGGCCGAATCAAGGCGAAATGGACGTTTATATCGACGGCAGTCTCCGGAAAACGGTGAACGCCTTTGCCGAAGCCCGCAGCTCGCAGCAAACCGTATTCTCCGTTTCCGGTCTGAAGGCCGGTACGCACAGCATAAAAGTGGTCAAAAAATCGGGAGGTCTGATGCTGGCGGACGAACTGAAGTTTACGGTTAGCCGGTAATGACAAAGGCCAAGGGAAATAAAGGCTTCTCCGGAAATGCCGTGAGCCTGCCCATGGCTTGCGGATTCGCATAAGCAAACGAGCCGCACGAGAGCAAGTGAAAAAAGGAAGTCAAGCAATCGACGGTAGTCGGTGGAAGACGGGAGAATGGGGGCGTGAAGCCCTTATTCCCCCGTCTTTTCGACTTTGCGGCAGTCGGACGGATATTTGCCGAACGTTTCCGTGAACAGCTTGGTGAAATGGCGCGTGCTGTAATAGCCGACCCGCTCGGCGACCTGCTTGATGTGCAGGTTCGTATTGAGCAGCAGCTCCTTCGCCTGAAGCATGCGGATGCGCGTCAAATATTTAATAAAGGTTACGCCCGTTTTCTTGTGAAACAGCGTGCTCAGGTAGGTGACCGAAACGTTCAGCTCGCCGGCGATCTGCCCGATCCCGATATCGTCCGTATAATGCTTGTCGATATACTGCAGCACCTGATCCACCAAATTTGCCGGGGCCGGCTCCTTCGCGCCGCAAAGCGCGCGTTCGCCGAGCTTCCGCAGCTCCTCCGGCTCGAAGGCGCCCGGCGCATCCCGCGGAAGGTCGAGCCCGAGCGCGAAACGGCAAAAATGGCGGGCCGCTTCCCGGACCGCCCCGTTCTCGAACAAGCGGGATTTGCCGAGCAGCATTTCGAGACTGCCGACCGCGCTCTGGTACTGCAGGTGCATCCCGTTGCGGAAATGATCGGTGATCGTACCAAGCAGCCGGCCCGCTTCCAGCTTATCCGGCGAAGCGGCTTCCCGGGCAAGCTCCTTGTAAGCCAGCTGACGCCCGGCGCCGCAAACGGCGCGGAGATCCGCCCACTGCGCCAGCTGCTTCAGCTGCGCGTTCATTGCCTCGAAGCCCTGGCAGTCGTCCGTCGCCAGCACCGTCGTCAAGCGCTCCCCGCCGCAGCGCCGCCCGGCTGTTTCCGTCGCGCGCTCGAGGAAGCGGCCGGCCTGCTCCCGGGCCGTCTGTCCGAGGCCCGGATCCCACGCCGCGACGGCGGCCATTTCGCCGCCGGGCAGCGCAAGCAGCGCCGCGTTCATGCCGTAGACGAGGTGGCGGTCGGCAAGCTCGCGCAGCTCTTCGTACAATTCCCGCTCGAGCACGGTGAGCCGGCCTGCGGGCGATGAAGCGTCCTGAATAAAGATGCGGCCGGCGAACCGGCCGCGGTAAAACAGGCTGTCGCGCTCCTCGTATTTGAGCGTCGCGAGCCCGTTGCACAGCGCAAACAGATGATTTTCAAACTGCTGGTTCAAGAGGCTGATGTAATCCTTGTTATCCTTGTAAATATGCAGCAGCGCCTTCTCCAGCTCGGCGGGCGCGACCGGCTTGAGCAAATATTCCGATACGCCGAGCCGCAGCGCCTGCTGTGCGTAGGCAAAATCGGAAAATCCGCTCAGGATGACCCAGTTCGTCACCGGGGACAGCGTTTTGCCGGCGCGAATCGCTTCGATTCCGTCCATCTTCGGCATGCGGATGTCGACGATGGCGATGTTCGGCTTCTGCTCGGCGACGACCCGGAGCAGCTCTTCGCCGCTCGCGGCTTCGGCCACCTGCCAGGCCGCATCCATGTCCTTGATCATGCTTGCAAGGCTTACTCTGACGAGGCTTTCGTCATCGGCGATCACCAGTTTCACGTTCCGTTCACATCCTTTACCGGAATGAGTATGCGGACGGTCGTGCCGCGCCGGACGGCTGTCTCCACGTCCAGCCCGGCACCTTCGTACGCCAGCGACAGCCGCTCGCGCACATTGGCCAGCCCGACGCCCTGACGCGCCTCCCCCGGGTCGAAGCCGGCGCCGTCGTCGGCAATGCAAATCTGGATCCGGCTCCCGTCCCCCGCTTTCACCAGCGAGGCCCGGATCGTGAGCATGCAGGGCGTCTCGCTCGGCTCGATGCCGTGAATGATCGCGTTCTCGACGACCGGCTGAAAAAGCAGCTTCGGAATGCGCGCCTGCTCCGCCTCGGGGTCGCATTCGATGGAGAAACGGAGCTTCTCGGCAAAACGGATCTGCTGCAGCTCGCAGTATTTGGCGATAAAATCCATCTCCTGCTTCAGCGTCACCCCGTCGGCATGCTCAAGCGTATAGCGCAGCATGCCGCCCAGCGACAGAATCGCGCGTTCGAGCAGCAGGCTTTGACCCGTCCGGTTCAGCCCGATAAAGCTGTTTAGCGTATTATACAGAAAATGCGGCTGAATCTGCGCCTGCAGCGCCCGGTATTCGGCATTCCTCCGGTCCAGCGCGGAGCGGTATTCCCGGTCGATCAGCTCCCCGAGCTGGGTAATCATGGTGTTCAAATGACTGCCGAGCTGCGCCACCTCGTCGCTGCCGCGTGCCGGATAAAACGTTTTCAAATCGCCCCGCTGCACGCGTTTCATCACGCGGACCATCTGCCGGAACGGCGTCACCAGCCAGCGCGAGACGGTGAAATACAGCAGCAGCGCGATCACAAGGCCGGACACGATAAAATACAAGCCGATCCGGTAAATTTTATGCAGCTGGTTTTCGATGACCGCTTCGGGGTACAGCATGACGATTTGCCAGTCGGCCGGGCCGACTTTTTTGCTGATGACCGAATAGCGGCCCTGGCCGTCGTTCAAGATGCGGCTGCCGTCCGCAAGCTGACGCCGCATCCCGGACGACAGCGGGCCGCTGGCGTAGATCAGCTTCTTCTTGTCGTCCAGTATGGCCGCGACCGAGCCGGCGGGCAGCTGAATGCCGCCGATCAGCTTCTCGAGCACAATCGTATCCGCGTCGGCCATGATGACGCCGAGCGGCCGCTGCGAGTCCGGATCCTTGATCAGGCGGGCGACGGAGAACACCTCCTCGCCGCCGTCCTGCAGGTAGTCCTGCATATGGGCGCTGATGAACGCCACGTTGCCGTCCGCTTTCAGCGCCTGCAGATACCAGCTCTGCTTCTCGAACGGGAACCCTTTGACCGCCTGGTTTACATAGCCGTTCGGCGACGTCACGTAAACCGAGCCGTCCATCGGCAGCAGGATCGTGCCGAGGATGTCCTGCCGCAAATTTTTGAGGTATTTCGGCAGCGTCGCGTACAGCTGCTGATCGGCGTACCACTGCTGGTAGGGCGTCAGCAGCTTCCATTGAAACGTCGACTTTTCCTTCAGCGCCCGCATCACGTCGTCGTTCAAATACGGGGCGATCGTCATCCGGTCGAGATCGTCGAGGTACGTCTCGATTTCGAACGTGAGCGCGGTCAGCATGCCGTCCGTCAAGGTAGACGCCTGTGTCGTAATCAGCTGCTGGTAATACGACGGCAGCCAGGTCACGAGGGCGACGACGGGGGCGACGACCGTGGCCAGAAAGAGCAGCGATAACTTGAACCGGATCGAATGCAGCATGAGGGCTCCTCCTTCGCGGGTCATCCACCTCCATCATAATGGAAGCGCGGCGCTCCGGAAAAGCCTGCCGGACCGGCGTTATCCCTTCACCGCGCCGGACGAAAGTCCCGTGATGAAATACCGCTGCAGGAACAGGTAAATGACGATCATCGGCAGCGCGCCGATCAGCGAGCCGGCGGCTACCCAGTTGATTTGGCTCGTATACATGCCGAAGAAGCTGGATAGCGCCACGGTGAACGTATGCAGCTCCGGCTTTTGCAGGAAGAAGACGGAGAATTGGTAGTCGTTCCACACCCCGACGCCCGTCAGGATGATGACCGTCGCCGTAATCGGCTTGAGCAGCGGCAGAATAATCCGGTAAAACAGCGAGAACCTTCCCGCGCCGTCGATCATCGACGCCTCGTCCAGCTCGCGCGGAATCGTGCTGATAAACCCGGTATACAGGAAGATCGTCATCGGCAGGCTGAACGTCACATGAAGCAAAATAATGCCCCAGTACGTGTTCATGCCCCCGATGTTGACCATGTACTTGTACAGCGGCACGAGGATCGTAAGCGGCGGAACGATCAAGGCGGAGACGAACAGCCCGTAAATGAATTTGTTCCAGCCGGTCTGGCGCCGCGCGAGCGGGTAGGCGGCGATGGAGCCGACGGCTACGATCAGGACGACGGACAGCACGGTCACGATGATGTTGTTTTTGAACGCCGACGCGAGATCGGCCTCCCGCCACGCATTGACGAAATTGTCCAGGTACAGGTAGCCGGGCAGGATCCATTTGGAGCTGAGGTCGTCCGCCGCTTTGAACGATGTCGTGATCAGAATGTAAAACGGCAAAATGTGGATGAGACAGATGACGATCGACAGGGCGGTCAGCCAGAACGATTTTGTTTTGCCCATGTTCATCAGGCCGTTACCTCCCGTCTGCGGAGCAGCACCAGCGCGGTCAGGCTGACGATGGTGATGATCACGAACATCAGCACGCCGATCGTCGCCGCGTAGCCGGCGTCCTCACGTCCGAAATAAAGCAGGTACATCATCGTCGAGAGCGAAGCGGAGGCGTAGCCGGGTCCGCTGTTCGTCATCGCCGTGATGACGTCGAACAGCTTCAGGCCGCCGATCAGGTTCAGCACCATGCTGACGGTGAACGATGGCGCAAGCAGGGGCCACGTCACCCGGGCGAAACGAGAGAACGCCCCGGCGCCGTCGATCGTCGCCGCTTCGTAATAATCCTTCGGAATCGACTGCAGCCCGGCCAGAAACAGCACCATCGCGATGCCGAGGTACTGGTACGTGTTAACGAACGTAATGATCCAGACGTTCGACTTCGGGTCGCCGAGCAGGTTGGAGGGCTGATCCTGGAACAGCTTCAAAATGTCGTTGATCGCGCCGCCGTCGTATTGGAAGAAGAAATACCAAATATAGCCCATAATGAGCGCGCTGACGATGACAGGCAAATAGATGATCGTACGGACGACGCCGCGCGTGCGGATGCTCGTGTTCAGAAACAGCGCGTACAGCAGGCCGATCAGGTTTTGCAGAACGGTGCTGCCCACGCCGTAAATGACCGTGTTTTTAAGCACCCGGGCCATATCCGGATCGTCCATCATGCGGGCATAGTTGCTGAAGCCGATCCACTTGTAATTCTGGTTGTAGCCGTCCCAATTCGTAAACGAGATCTGCACCCCTTTGAGGAAAGGGTAAAAAATAAAGACGATAAACAGGATCAGCGCCGGCACATACAGTAAATTGAGCAGGGAGCCGCCGCGGACGAGCCGCTTGAAGTAACCGCTTCTGACCGGCAGCTGCTCGTAAGACGCGCCGAGCGGCCGCATATTCGGCTGGGCCACAACTTTCACCCCTTTCGAAAATAAACCGGGAGGGCGCTGTGCGGCCCTCCCGCAAATCCGTTACTGATCGCGGAGACGTTCGAACTCGGATTTCATTTTTTTGGAGAAATCCGCGGGCGACAATTCGCCGGCCAGCAGCGCGGTGCCCGTCTTGCACATGACGTCCCACATCCCGTTCGGCAGGTAGACGCGGTCGAAATACGGGAAGACGCGAACGTTTGCGAACTGGTCGTAATAAGCCGAGAATTCGTGCTTCGCTTCGATGCCCTTCAGGCCGGCGGGAAGCTTGGTCGAGTTGGCGATCTTCGTCATATTTTCCGGCTTCGCGAAGAAATCGATCAGCTTCTTGGCTTCGGCCAGATGCTTGCCGTCTTTCCAGGCGCCCATCGTATAACGCTCGCCGCCGGAGAAGTTCTCGCTGTCGCCGGCCACCATGGACGGAACGGGCATATAGCCGATTTTTACGTTCGGGTTCACTTTGTAGGCGTCGTCGGCAAAGGACGGGCCGCCCATGACGAACGCCACTTTATCCTGCGCGAACCGCTGCGGCATGTCGCTGTTTTTGGCGGTCAGGAAATCTTTGTTCAGGTAGCCCTTGTTTTTCAGGTCGAGCAGGTCCTGCGCCAGCGGCGTCCATTTGTTCCAGTCGAATTTGCCGTCCAGGAAGTTCTGGGCTTCGTTGGTCGCCGGGCTGATAAAAGCCGACGTCGCGAACTGATCGAGGAAACCGCCGATCGTGCCGTTGTCGACGCCGGACATGAAGAACGGGGAGACCTCGCCCTTGCTCTCCGTCACGATTTTCTGGGCCGCCGCCATCAGCTCGTCGAACGTCTTCGGCGGCTCGATGCCGTATTTGCTGAGCACGTCCGCGTTATACGTGATGCCGTCCTTCGCTTCGCTCATGACGAGCGCGTACACCTTGCCGTCGCTGTCGGTGACGACGGGCTTGATCGAGTCCGTCAGCTGCGACGCCCACGGTTCGTCGCGAAGGTCGGCCAAATATTTACCGTAGCGGATTTTCGCCCAGCCGTGCGTGTCGAAGACGTCGGGCAGATCGTTCGCCGCCATTTTGACCTTCAGAATGTTCTCGTATTCGGTGCCGGGAAACTGGAATTCCACCTGGATGTTCGGGTTTTCCTTCATAAAGTCGGCCGCGATGCTTTTCATCACTTCCTGGTTTTTCGTTTCGCTGATCGTGCTGTAGACGGAAAGCCGGATTTTGTCGCCGCCCCCGCTGCTGGCGCTTGAATTGCCGGAGCCGGTGTCGGCCGATTGCCCGGTGTTCGCCGAGTCATCGCCGGATGCGCCGGACGACCCGCTCGGGCGCTGGGAGCAGCCGAGCAGCGCAATCGTCAGGGTCAGGATAATTGCGATCAGACTGAAAGCCGATTTTTTCATGAAGCCATGGACCTCCTTTTTTTAAAAACGTACATGGATAAATTTGATATCCTCCTTGCGCTTTAATCGTATCATGACTGGTAGCGCTTACAAGTGTACCGTTTTTCAGGTGTAAGCGCTATTTTTTTAGGGGAAACGGGTCGAGGTTTGTCGAAAGCGCGGCGCACCGTCTTAATCCCGTTCCGCCGATTATGATAGGATAGGGGTGAACGGGTCCTAAGCTCGTTTGCTTGTTCGAATCCTTGGAAGCAAACCGCGTGAATCGCGGACAACGATAAGGGAGGCATGCAGGATGTATATCGTGACCTCAAAGGAAATGCGCGAAATCGACCGGGCGGCGATCGAGCGGATCGGCATTCCGGCGCTCGTGCTGATGGAGAACGCAGGACGGGCGGTTGCCGAGGAAGCGGCGGCGCTCGCCGTGAGCGGTGCGGGCCGGACGCTGAAGCGGTGGCTTGTACTGGCAGGCAAAGGCAACAATGGCGCGGACGGCGTCGTCGCCGCCCGGCACCTCGCCGAGGCGGGCTTCGAGCCGATGATCGTCTACGCCGGCGACCCCGCCGCATTCGGCGGCGAAGCGGCGGTGCAGCGGGATATCGCGATGCGGCTTGGCCTGCCGCATCGCGTTTATGGGATGGGCGGCGAGGCCGTCCCGTGGGACCGTTACGACGGCATCATTGACGCCCTGCTCGGCACGGGCAGCAAGGGGGCGCCCCGCGGCGCGTATGCCGAGCTGATTCGCGAGGCGAACGGCAGCGGCCTGCCGATCGTCGCCGTCGACATCCCGAGCGGGCTGGACGCCGACACCGGGGAAACGCACGATCCGTGCATCCGCGCGGCGCGCACGGTCGCGCTTGCCTTCGGCAAGTGCGGCCTCGTCCAGCACCCCGGCGCAGCCGCCGCCGGCGAAGTGACCGTGCGGCCGATCGGCATTCCCGCCGCGCTGGCGGAGGAGCACGGCGTGCGTACGTTTGCCCTCGGGGAACGGACGCTGCGCGAGCGGCTCGGCGTCGACCCGGAGCGCCGGCGCGAGACGGACACGCACAAGGGCACATACGGTCACGCGCTGATCGCCGCGGGCAGCCGCCCGATGAGCGGCGCGGGGCTATTGAGCGCCAGGGCTGCGCTGCGCGGAGGCTGCGGCCTCGTCACGTGGGCGGTGCCGGACCGGCTCGTCGACCCGATGACCGGCCGGTTCCCCGAGGCGATGCTCGCCGGCCTGCCCGACGCCGGCCTCGGCGGCTGGAGCGAGGTGCGGCCGGACGATCTGGCCCGGCTTGCAGCCGGGAAGGACGCGCTCGTGCTCGGTCCGGGCCTCGGCCGCTGGGACGGCGGCGCCGGCTGGCTGCGAGAGGTATGGACGCGCGTCGACAGCCGCGTCCCGTTCGTGCTCGACGCCGACGGGCTTAATCTGGCGGCGGACGCGCACGATTTCGCGTCGTGGCCGAGGCGCGAGGGCGGTGTTGTCTTCACGCCGCACCCGGGGGAGATGGGCCGCCTGGCCGGCATCCCGACGCGCGAGGTGCAGCGGGACCGCATCGGCGCGGCGCGCCGCTATGCGCTTCGGCACGGCGTCACGCTCGTGCTGAAGGGTGCTCGTACCGTCGTCGCCGCGCCGTCCGGCGACGTCTACATCAACGGCACCGGCAATCCCGGCATGGCGACGGCCGGCGCCGGCGATGTGCTGGCAGGCCTGATCGGCGGCCTGCTGGCTCAAGGGCTCACAGCAGAGCAGGCGGCTGCGCTCGGCGTATGGCTTCACGGAGCGGCGGGAGACCGCGCCGCCGCCCGGCGGTCCGCGCCGGCGTCGCTCATCGCCGGCGAGATTGCGGACGAGCTGTAAGCCGTCCGCGCCGCCCCCCAGGGGAATCCCAGTCGACAAGGATCGGGATTTCCCGGGAAATCCGCCAGCCGGCCGAACTTGCCGCCTGCCGCGGAAATCGGCTTGACGCCAACGGTCATGAGACCGGAATCGCTTGCGCCGCGGCGATTGCGGAGCAGGATGGACTAACGATTGCCGTCAACGGCTTTTTTTGAACCCCGCCCGAATTCCATCGCTTGTTTCGATCCGGAGACGTGCCCGCAGGAGCGCACATTCGCTCTGCGGAGACCGCGCGGAGCGGGCGTCTCCCGCCCGCGTTTCCCGCTCATTTTCAAGCCGCCGTCATGGTTCAACGCCCGCGGATATGATAAAATAAGCAAAAACGGAGTGGGTACGTTTGAAAAAGGTCACCATGCAGCAAATTGCCGACCAGCTGGGGGTGTCGAAGTTTGCCGTGTCCCAGGCGCTATCGGGGAAGCCCGGCGTAAGCGACGAGACAAGAAACCGGATTATTCAGGCCGCGGCGGCCCAGGGCTACTACAGCCAGCGTCATACCCGCGGGAAGGCGCGGCCGGTTTCGCTGCAGGAAATGGAAAAGAAACCGCCGGCATTAAAAAATACGGTGATCGTGCTCATCCCGAACGTTCGCTACCAGCTGCCGGAAAGCGCATTTTGGGGAAAAATCGCCGACGGTGTTATCGCGGGGCTGGCCGACCGGGGCATCGGCAGCATGGTGGTGACCGAGCACAACTCGGACCGGTTCCTTCATATTATCAATCCGGCCAGCGTGCTGGGGCTGGTCGGAATCGGTCTGGTCGCCGACCAGATCGTGCTTGAAATCCGTAATGCCGGCATCCCTTTCGTGCTGATCGATCACGAGGATTCCCTCATTTTGTCCGATACGATTTTTATGAACAACTACGATTCGGTGCACAGACTGACCGAATATTTGATTTACCTCGGGCACAAAAGCCTGAAGTTCGTCGGCAATCCGGGCTATTCCCGCAGCTTCTTCGACCGGTGGCTCGGCTTCCGCACCGCGCTCGAGGAAATGCGGCTTCCGGTGCAGGAGGCGGGAGACCGTCTGCTTCAGATCGAGGACGACAGGGAAGTCGAGGACATTTTGAAATCGATGTACGCCCGGAAAAGCATGCCGACCGCCTTCGTATGCGCCAATGACGCGACGGCGCTCCATGTTCTCCGGACGCTGGCGGAGCTCGGCATTCGCGTTCCGGAGGACGTTTCCGTCACCGGCTTCGACAACACCGAGGAAGCAGCCAGGCTCTCGCCTCCGCTCAGCACCGTCGACGTGCCCAAAACCGGCATGGGAAGACGCGCGGTCGAGCTGCTGCTGCGGCGGATCGAGAACCCGGACAAGCCGTTCGAGAAAATGCTCATTCACGGGGAGTTCATCAACCGCCAGTCCATTGCGCCGGTTTAATAAACGGGAGAAGCAGACCGCCGTCGGTTTGCCGGCTCTCGGGTCTGCTTTTGTTCGACTGGAGGAAAGATTAACTTTCTGCCTGCTTTCCCGATCGATTGTTCGAAGGGAAAAAGCTTGCACTGCCCCCGGCACAGCGTCAGCCGCTTCCGCTTGACAAACAAATCCGTATAAACGTCCCCCTTTTCTTGAAATTATCAGCTTGACGGGCGGAATTGCGTTTCTATAAGATGTACGTACAGCCCGCCGATGGCCGGCCAAGCGGCGCTGCCGAAAGGAGAGGTCCAAATCCCTGATGGATACCGTAAACATTCCCCAGAATCCGACTTCGCTTAGCGAACATGTCTACTTATCGTTGAAACGAAAAATTTTAAAAGGGGATTTGCCGCCGGGCTACCGGCTGATCGTGCTGGAAATCGCCAAAGCATTCGATGTGAGCCAAGCGCCGGTCCGCGAAGCGCTGGAGCGCCTGAAGCAGGAAGGGCTGATTGTCGGCAGGATGAACAAAGGCTCGGCCGTCTCCGAAATTACGTTCAAGGAAATCCGGGATATTTACGAGCTGCGGCAGCTGCTCGAAGGGCATGCGCTGCGCGAAACGATGAAGGTGCTGACCCCGGAGGACATCGCCAGCCTGGAGCGGATTTTGGCCGACATGAAGCTGGCCGTCGACGAGAACGATTCCTACCGGCTGGTCGAGCTGGACATGCAGTTTCACGGCTATTTCTACCTGCGCAGCGGCAACGCGCTGTTTCTGGATATCTGGAACAGCATCAAGACGAAAATCATGCGGTTCATTTCCGTGACGAACCAGGATCATTCCGGCTACAGCATCCCGGATTCGCATGCGGAGCTGCTCGATATTATCAAATCCGGCGACGTGGACCAGGCGGAGAAGAAGCTCGTCCGGGGGCTCGATTTCTATAAACGCTATACCGGATAGGATAAATTTGCGGTATTCAAATCATCTGCAGCAGAGTATAATTAGGATTATCGATAATCGATAAACGATAAGTCGCCCGGTTCTGACCTCAAGCGATGCATCCCGATCATCAGCCTTTGCCAAAGGGGAAATGGAGAATGCAGGTAAACGAACTGCTGAGCAGAGACGATGCCATCCTGACGCTGCTCAAAAACCGCCTGTTTATGGACCTCGTCCGCAAGGAGGAAGGCGGCAGCCGGCTGTTCAAGGAGGGACTGAGCTTCCTGAATGTCAGCTCGACCTTCGCCTTTCCGACGCTGGCCGTCCTCGAGCCGTCGGGCCTCCCGCAGGATGAGCACGAACGGAAAAAAGCCGCGCTGCGCATCCGCGGCGAATTGCAGCGGCAGGCGGCGGACGGAAGCGTCGCCTTTCTCGATGACGAAGGCCGGGTCGGCCTTTTGTTCTCCTGGGTGTCCAAGGAGGCGGTTGAAGCGGTGCGGGAAAGACTGTGCGGCCGGCTGAACCTTCCGGTCACGGTCGGCGTCGGACAGCCCTGCGGCAAGCTTTCGGACGTGCACCATTCCTACCGGCAGGCACTGGAAGCGCTTGAGGACAAGTTTTATCAAGGCTTCGGGAAGGTCGTCTACTATAACGAGCTTGCAGGCTGCCGCCAGTCCTGCGAATATCCGCTCGCCAAAGAGCGCGAGCTGTTCGAACGGCTTACATCGCTGGCGGATCCCGCCGGTATCGAGGAGGCCGTCGACGATTTTTACGGGCATCTGCTGGAAGAGGGGCCGCTGCGCCGGCAAAGCGTCGACGAATTGACGATCCGGCTCTTGATCGGGCTGGAAAAAAGGCTGTTTACCGAAGCCGGAGAAGAAAGCGCATACAGCTCCAAAGGCTGTGAAATTATGCCGGTTTTCAAAATGGAGACGCTCGGCGAGCTTAAGGCGTACGTGTGCGGACAGCTGAGAAGCTGGCTGGAGCCGCGGCGGCTGCCGCCCGCGGAGACGGAGAACCAGCGCGTCATCATCAAGAAGACGATCGAATACATGGAGCGGGAGTACGACTGCGCAACGCTGCACAATACGGCGCAGAAGGTATATATGACGCCGACCTATTTAAGCGCGCTCTTCAAAAGCAACACCGGCAAAACGTTTATTGAGCAGCTTACCGACATCCGGATCGAGAAAGCAAAGCATATGCTGAAGAGCACGCACCTGAAAAATTACGAGGTCGCCGAGAAGGTCGGCTATAAGGACTCCCGCTATTTCAGCCAAATTTTCAAGAAAAAGGTCGGCCTGTCCCCGAGCGAATACCGCGAAACGGCGGCAAGATAAACAGGCGCGTCAAGTTACGATTCTGACGAATCGTTATTGCCGAATCTTTTCGTTATCTCAAGTTAATGTGCAAGCCTGGCGGATACCGTAATCGGCTTGCCCGTCGGACTTGCGGTTCGCTCCATCCTCGTCCGGAGCCGCTCCGCCCAATAGACCGGCATGGCCGGCAGAGCGGCTTAATTCGATTCCCGTCCGGTTACCTTTTCAAATTCCAGCCGTCGGAGCCATATTTCTCCGCTGCGAGGCGTCCTGCCAGCTCCGTTTCATACCCGGTCAGACCGCTTTCCGGCAAATCGGTGTCCAGCCCTTCCGAAAAGCCCGCGCGAAACGCATCCTCGACTTCCCGCATCGTCGCGGGAGGCAGGTTTTTCCGGGTCAGGCACGTTTGAATCGCTACCGCTTTGCGCTCAAAAAGCCTTTTCATTCGCTCCCGGTCCGCAGGCTCCGGAAACCGGAGAACGCTGAACAGCTTGCCTGCATCCAGTTCGAGCAGGATGGAGCCGTGCTGAAGGATCACTCCCTTCGAGCGCATCTGCGCGCTTCCCGCGATTTTTCTCCCTTCGACGACCAGCTCGTACTTGGAAGGCGCGTCGAAGCAGGCGGCCGTGCTCAGCCGGCCGTCTTTGCCGGCCGGCTGATGCAGGCAGGCCATTTCGGCGTCCAGCCCGAGCCTGCGAAATCCGAGCAGCAGGCCCATGCTGAGGACCCGGTAGGCTTCCGTCACATTGCCGGGAATCCCCGGGTAATTTGCGGATACGACCAGACTGTAGGTCAGCTCCCGGTCGTGCAGCACCGCCCGTCCGCCGGTCGGCCGGCGGACGAAGCCGAGGCCGCGCTCGCGCAGCGCTTCGAAGTCGATCTCTTTCTCCGCCTGCTGAAAATAACCGATGGATAGCGAGGCCGGGCTCCAGCCGTAAAAACGGACGGTCGGCGGGACCAATCCCTGCCGGTGCGCCGTCAAGATCGCCTCGTCGATCGCCATGTTTTCCGCAGGAGAACGATTGCCCGTATGAACGAATCTCCACATCGCGCGCCCCTGTTCCGCCGCGTTCCGGCTATTTGCCGGAGACGAAGGCCGCGTATTGGTCGGGCGTAAGCAGGGCCGCCACCGCTTCCGCCGCGTCCCCGTCTGCTTCGATCTCGACCATCCAGCCGTCGCCGAACGGATCCTCGTTCACTTTCTCGGGAGCGTCCAGCAGCGATTCGTTCACCTTGACGACCTTTCCGCTCACGGGACTGAACAGGTCGGACACGGTTTTGACCGATTCGATCGTCCCGATCGGCTGGCCGGCTTCCACCGCGGTTCCGACCTCCGGAAATTCGATAAACACGATGTCGCCGAGCTCGCACTGCGCGAAATCGGTGATGCCGATCCGAATGACGCTGCCGGCGGCCTGCGCCCATTCGTGCTCCTCCGTATACCCCAAACCCGCTCTAATATCGCTCATCGCCATCTTCCTTTCCTTTTCAGATTCATACACGTAACCGTTTCCCGCATCCCGTATTGGCAAAAAGCCGGGCAACTCCGGGGCAGCACCTCCATATAGTATTTATACAAGCGGAAAAATGGCCGGAGAACCGGCTCTTCGCGAAGTTAGCGTAATGCAGATTTTACAGTAATGTCAATATAGCTGACACAAATTTCGCAAAATTTCGAAATTGGAGTTGACACTTTTTCCGGGGACATGTTATATAAACGTTAACAACTGAAAATCGCGGATGATGGCATCGGGAGAGACCGCCGGAACGATGGGGCGGCGCCGAAGGAGTAAACCCGCCACGGGTGAATCTCTCAGGCAAAAGGACCTGTGCCGGACGCGCCTCTGGAGAGAACGTCAGGATGCGCCGAAGCCGGCGCGCGCCGGCGTCACCCAAGGGGAAACCTGAACCGGAACCGGGTTCGGGGCAACTCTCAGGTACAAGGGACAGAGTGAAAAGGAACCGCCGGGCGGCAAGCCGCAGCGGCAGGACCCTTTTTGCGCCTGTCCTTTTTGCGTTTCGACCATCCTTGCGAGGAGTGAGAACGATGGCAGAACTGAAACGAACGCCGCTGTATCCCTGTTACGCCGGCAATCCCGGGGTCCGCTGCATCGACTTTGGCGGCTGGGAGCTTCCCGTCCAATTCGCGGGCATCCAGAAGGAGCACGACGCCGTGCGCCGGCGGGCCGGTCTGTTCGATGTTTCCCATATGGGAGAGTTCCGGGTAACCGGCCGGTTTGCCGAAGCTTTTCTGCAGCATATGCTGACGAACGACGTGACCCGGCTTGCGGACGGGCAGGCGCAGTACACGCTGATGTGTTATCCGGACGGCGGCGTTGTCGACGACCTGCTGGTGTACCGGATCAGCGCCGACCGGTTCATGCTCGTCGTGAACGCCTCCAATATCGAAAAGGATTACGATTGGCTGCGCGAGCACCTGATCGGGGACGTCGAGCTGGAAAATCTTTCGGACGAACTGGCGCTGCTCGCCCTGCAGGGACCAAACGTCGCTGCCGTCATGGAGAAGCTTGTCGCGGGGCCGGAGACGAGCGGCCTGAAGCCCTTTCACTTTACCGCGGACGTGTCCGTTGCGGGCACGAAAGCGCTCATATCGCGAACCGGGTACACCGGCGAGGACGGCTTCGAGCTTTACGTACCGGCGTCCGGCGCCGCCGGCGTCTGGGACGCGCTGCTCGCCGCGGGCGGGCCGCTCGGCCTGGAGCCGGCCGGGCTCGGCGCCCGGGATACGCTCCGCTTCGAGGCGCGGCTGCCGCTGTACGGCCAGGAGCTTTCGCGTACGATTACCCCGCTCGAAGCGGGGCTCGGCGTTTTCGTCAAGCTTGGCAAAGCGGATTTCATCGGCAGGGAGGCGCTGCTGAAGCAGAAGGCTGAAGGCGTGCCGCGCAAGCTTGTCGGCATCGAGATGGTCGACCGCGGTATTCCCCGCGCTCATTATCCCGTTTTTGCAGGCGATCGGCAGATCGGCGAGGTGACGACGGGCACCCAGTCTCCGACGCTGAAGCGTAATCTCGGGCTGGCCCTGATCGAAGCCGGCTATGCCGCCCTCGGCACCGGGCTCTTGGTCGATATTCGCGGCAAGCGGCTGAAGGCCGAGGTCGTGAAGACGCCGTTTTATACAAGAACGCCAAAGGAGTGAGAGACGTGCCCAACCGTTACCGTTATATTCCGATGACTGAGCAGGACCGGGCCGACATGCTGGGGACGATCGGCATCGCGTCGGCGGAGGAGCTGTTTCGCGACATTCCCGAGGCGGTCCGATACCGGGGCGTCCTGCCGATGTCGCCGGCGCTCGACGAGTTTTCGCTGCTGGAGCATATGAAGGAGCTGGCCGGCCGCAACGCGGATACGGACCGGTACGTGAGCTTTCTGGGGGCCGGCCTTTACGATCATCATATCCCGGTCGCCATCAACCATATCGTTTCCCGCTCCGAATTTTATACCGCCTATACGCCGTATCAGCCGGAGATCAGTCAGGGAGAGCTTCAGGCAATCTTCGAGTTCCAGTCGTACATTTGCGAGCTGACCGGGATGGCCGTCGCCAATGCCAGCATGTACGACGGCGCTACGGCGCTGGCCGAAGCGGGGGCGCTGGCGTCCGGCGCGACAAAACGCAAGCAGCTTGTCGTTTCGCGCACCGTTCACCCCGAAGCGCGCGAGGTCGTCCGCACAATGGCCCGCGGCCTTAATCTGGAGGTCGTCGAAGCCGGGTACGCGGACGGCGTGACGGATTTAGACGAGCTGAAGGCGGCGGTTTCGGAGAAAACGGCGGCCGTGCTCGTCCAGTCGCCGAACTTTTTCGGCTGTCTGGAGGATATCGCGGCGATCGAGCCGATCGTTCACGGCGCGAAAGGGCTGCTCGTCGTCAGCGCGAACCCGATGTCGCTCGGCCTGCTGAAGCCGCCCGGCCGGCTCGGCGCGGACATCGTCGTCGGCGATGCGCAGCCGCTCGGCATCCCGCAGTCGCTCGGCGGACCGACATGCGGTTTCTTCGCGGTCGCGGAGCCGCTGATGCGCCGGATGCCCGGCCGGATCGTCGGCCAGACGACCGACATCCAGGGCAGGAGAGGGTTCGTCTTGACGCTGCAGGCGCGCGAGCAGCACATCCGCCGCGAGAAAGCGACGTCCAATATTTGCTCCAACCAGGCGCTGCTCGCCTTGTGCGCTTCCGTTTACCTGTCGGTCATGGGCAGGGAAGGGCTGCGGGAAGCGGCCAATCTGAACCTGCAAAAGGCGCATTACGCCGCCCGCCGGCTGGCTGCCGAACAGGGTGTCGCGCTGCCGTTTTCGGCTCCCTATTTCAACGAATTCGTCGTTCGCCTGCCCGAAGGAACGTCCGTGAAGGAGCTGAATGCGAAGCTGCTGAAGGAAGGGTTTCTCGGCGGCTACGATTTGGGGATCGCCTACCCGGAGCTTCAAGGCTGCCTGCTGGCTGCCGTTACCGAAAAACGAAGCAAAGCCGAAATCGACCGCTTTGCGAGCCGACTGGGGGAACTCGTATGACTACGAAACCGGAAAAAGCGCTGATCTTCGAATTAAGCAAGCCCGGCCGTACCGCTTATTCGCTTCCTCCCTGCGACGTGCCCGAGGAGGCGCCGGACGAATATATTCCGGCATCGATGCTGAGGGAAGGCCCGCCGCAGCTTCCGGAGGTTTATGAGGTGGACGTCATCCGGCACTACACCGAGCTGTCGCGGCGCAATTTCGGCGTAGACAACGGTTTTTATCCGCTTGGCTCCTGTACGATGAAGTACAATCCGAAGCTGAATGAAGATACGGCCCGGCTCGCCGGCTTCGCCAAAATCCATCCGTACCAGCCGGAGGAGAGCATCCAGGGCGCGCTTGAACTGATGTATACGCTGCAAAACGACCTGGCCGCGCTGACCGGCATGGACCGGGTGACGCTGCAGCCGGCTGCGGGAGCGCACGGCGAATGGACGGGGCTCATGATGATACGCGCGTACCATGAAAGCCGCGGCGAGACGCGTACGAAGGTCATCGTGCCGGACTCCTCGCACGGGACGAACCCCGCCAGCGCCGCTATCGCCGGGTTTGACACGGTGACGATTCAATCGAACGAACAAGGGCTGGTGGATCTGGACGCGCTGCGCCGGGCGGTCGGCAGCGACACGGCGGCGCTTATGCTCACCAACCCGAGCACGCTCGGCCTGTTTGAGAGGGAGATCGTCGAGATCGCAAAAATCGTCCACGAGGCGGGCGGCTTGCTTTACTATGACGGGGCCAATTCGAATGCCATTATGGGCGTGACCCGTCCCGGAGATATGGGGTTCGACGTCGTTCACCTGAACTTGCATAAAACGATGAGCACGCCGCACGGCGGCGGCGGCCCCGGAGCCGGTCCGGTCGGCGTCAAAAGCAAGCTGATTCCTTATTTGCCGAAGCCCATCGTCGGGCGTAGGCAGGACGGCAGCTACTTCCTTGATAGCGGCAGGCCCGAATCGATCGGGCGGGTCAAAGCGTTTTACGGCAATTTCGGCATTCTTGTCCGCGCGTATACGTATATCCGCACCTATGGTCCGGAAGGACTTCGATACGTATCCGAATGCGCGGTGCTGAACGCCAACTACATGATGCACCGGCTTGCGCCCTACTATGAAATCCCGTATCCCGGCGTCTGCAAGCACGAATTCGTCATGTCCGGCCGCGGCCTGAAGCCCTATGGCGTGCGGACGCTCGACGTGGCCAAGCGGCTGCTCGATTTCGGCTTCCATCCGCCGACCGTCTATTTTCCGCTCAACGTCGAGGAATGCATCATGATCGAGCCGACCGAAACGGAAAGCAAGGAGACGCTCGACCGGTTCTGCGACACCATGATCCAAATCGCCGAAGAAGCCAGAACCAACCCGGAGCTGGTCAAAAATGCGCCGTACGGCACGGTCGTCCAGAGGCTTGACGAAACGTCGGCCGCCCGCAAACCGGTGCTGAACTGCTCCTGCGGGTAGAACGGATTATCGCGCGAACGATCGGAATACATTTTCCGAAAATGTCCGTTAGGATAGAATGAACCTGAACATCATGACGAACAAGCCGAGGCTGCTGGGTAAATCCGAGTGCGGGCTTGACGAATCCGGAGCCTTCGGGCTCTTTTTTTGCTTGCGTCACTTCCTTAAACGATAGATGACGAAACCAGTCGTTCCATGCCGAATATGTCTCTCCTGCTGCGGAAGTAAACGATTTTGCATTGTTCTTGCGAGCGTCCGGCTTGTATAATGGGGGGAGCAACATGAATGCGCTTACGGAACGCTGGCAAAATTCCAAATGAGGAGTGAAGTCATGTCGGGAAACCGCGCTGTTGTGTATGTTGAGCCGGGCAAGGTGGAAGTAAGGGACATTGCGTATCCGGAACTGGTGTTAAGAGACGGGCCAGGAGTCAACCCGCTCAATGTCGGACGCAAATGTGATCACGGCGTCATCCTAAAAGTCGTGACGACTAACATTTGCGGGAGCGATCAGCACATGGTCCGCGGCCGTACGACCGCACCGAGCGGTCTCGTGCTCGGACATGAAATTACGGGCGAAGTCATCGAGGTCGGTCGCGACGTAGAGTTCATCAAGAGGGGCGATCTCGTCTCCGTCCCATTCAATATCGCCTGCGGCCGGTGCCGAAGCTGCAAAGAGCGTAATACGCACGTGTGTGAGAACGTCAATCCGGATCGTCCGGGGTCCGCTTACGGCTACGTCGATATGGGAGGCTGGGTTGGCGGACAATCGGAATACGTCATGGTTCCCTATGCCGATTTCCAGCTGCTAAAATTCCCGGATAAAGAACAGGCGATGGAGAAAATATTGGATTTGACGATGCTGTCGGACATTTTCCCGACCGGCTACCACGGAGCCGTCAGCGCAGGTGTCAGGCCCGGTTCGACCGTTTACATAGCGGGTGCAGGCCCTGTTGGTCTGGCTGCCGCCCATTCCGCGCAGTTGCTTGGAGCGGCGGTCGTCATCGTCGGCGATCTGAACGCCGACCGGCTCATGCAGGCACGCAGCTTCGGCTGCGAAACCGTTAATTTGCGGGAGCACGACGATCTCGGCGAGCAAATCGAAAACATTCTCGGCGTTCCCGAAGTCGACTGCGCAGTCGATTGCGTTGGCTTTGAAGCGCACGGCCACGGCCGTTCACACGGCGAAGCGCCGGCAACCGTACTCAATACCATTATGCAGGTTACGCGGGCTGGCGGACGTCTTGGCATTCCCGGATTGTATGTGACCGGCGATCCAGGCGCATCCGATGCCGATGCCAAAATCGGAACGCTCAAAATCCGCTTCGGTCTCGGATGGGCCAAGTCGCATACGTTCGTTACCGGACAGACGCCCGTCATGCAGTACCACCGCAGCTTGATGATGTCGATATTGAGCGGCAGAGCGCAAATTGCGAAAGCGGTCAACGCGACGAAAATAACGCTGGATGAGGCGCCTGCCGCCTACGCGGAATTCGACCGGGGCGCTTCGAAGAAATTTGTCATCGACCCGCACGGTTTCTTGCAGGCCTAGGTGAATAGCTTTCGCATCGCTCGGGGTGGCCGGAG
Organism: Paenibacillus humicola; assembly: GCF_028826105.1. Classification (NCBI taxonomy): domain Bacteria; kingdom Bacillati; phylum Bacillota; class Bacilli; order Caryophanales; family Paenibacillaceae; genus Paenibacillus; species Paenibacillus humicola. The sequence goes on along the minus strand of NZ_JAQGPL010000001.1, from coordinate 4,980,449 downwards.
CTGGGTCTTGGTATCTTCAGGGTGCTTAACTGAGCGATTAAAGCGATCTGGCATCGTTGAGGTTGACAAGATGGACGGTCATAAGTTCGAGCATCGCCGTACAGGCAAGTATTGATTCCATATGCAGCGTTTGCGGCAGGGCTGCCTTAATGGCAGCCCTCTTTTCCCGGTTCCGGTCGATCGTGAACGTTTCATTATTTCTTAATCAGATTTGCGAATGCTTCCACGCCCGCCTCTGCCACTTTTACATCGTTAGGAACGGCGCTGCCGCTTACGCCGATTGCGCCGATGATCTCGCCATCTGATTCCAGCGGAATTCCACCCCCGAAAACGATGATTTTTCCGCCATTTGTGGTGGTTAAGCCATACAGTTCAGCCGATGGAACGGTGGCATCCGCCAAATTTGCCGTCGCCGTTTTGAGTGCTACGGAGGTCCATGCTTTGTTTTGGGCGATTTCGATGCTAGCCAGCCAAGCATCATCCATACGATGAACGGCCACGAGGTTGCCTCCTTTATTCACTATGGCTATGACCATAGCAATACCGAGGCTTTTGGATTCCTGTTCTGCCGCTTCGATGATCTTCTTAGCCAAATCTAACGTCATTTCCATCATTCGTATCTCCTCCTGATTTTTCGATTTGATATTTATTCCAAGATCATTATCTCAAAAAATTAGCCTGAATTGCCAATTAACGCAATATTATATTCAAATTTTTCGATCGTTCGGGATCTTGGTTCGGGCGTGAGCGTTCGGATTTCCAACTTTATCGCGGCACGTTCGGCTTTATACGCGCAATCAAACGTGAAGCGCTGGCCTACCTTTTGTGAACGTCCTGTCCGGTATCCTCGTTTTGCAGAAAGCGAACAATATAATTACCGATCATCATTGAGCATACATGGTATATATGATATGTTTGATATATTATATTATTTCTGCAGGTGATCACGGATGGAAACGCCGATGTATAAAAAAATTGTTCACTATCTGCTGGATGAAATTCAAAGCGGGCGATTAAAGCCGGCCGACCGCATCCCTTCGGAAAAAGAGCTCGGCCAAATGTTTCAGGTCAGCCGGATCACGTCCAAAAAAGCGCTTGACCAGCTGTCGCAAAGCGGCATGGTCGAGCGCATACGCGGGAAAGGCTCCTTCGTCACCGTTTCTCCCCCGGTCCATTTCGCCCCTTTCCAAGAAAGCCCCAAGCCGCTGCCCATTGCTGAACGGTTAATCGGCATCGTATCCACGGATTACTCGGAAACGTTCGGCCTGGAAATCTTGCGCACGATCGAACGGCTTCTTTCGCGGATGCAGTACCATTTGATCGTGAAGTTTACGAACGGATGTCAGGATCGGGAAGAACAAGCCATCCGGTCGCTTGTCCAGGCCGGCGTGAAAGGCATGATCGTCTGCCCGGTCAACGGGGAGCATTACAATGCCGAGCTGCTGCAGCTGGTTTACAAGCGTTTTCCCGTCGTGCTTGTCGACAAATACTTGAAAGGCATTCCCGCCTGCGCGGTCTACACGGACAACAAGCTGGCGTCTCAAGTTTTGACGAATTATTTGCTGGAGGAAGGGTACGAGCGGATTGCCTTTATTTCCTCTTCGGAAGAAAATACGAGTTCCATCGAGGAGCGGGTTTCCGGCTTTACGTCGGCGCTGCTGCAAAGGGGCATCATGATCAGCCAAAGCAGCCTGTTCACGAAGCTTTCCCGCCGGCTTTCGGATAAAAACGGCAGCCGCGACGAAGACAATTTAAGGAGTTTCCTGGAGGAAAACCCGCAAATCAAGGCGTTTGTCGCCTGCGAATATTACAACGCCGTCCTGCTGGCTTCCGTTTTGAAAAAGATGGGCAAAAAAATTCCGGAAGACTGCGCCATTGCATGCTTCGATTTCATCAAACAGCCGATCGGCGAAAAGGTGTTTCCGCATATTAAACAGGACGAGACCGCGCTCGGCGAAAAGGCGGTTGAATTGCTGCTCGCGCAGCTGGAAGGCAAGGAGGTGCCTCTGCAAACGGTAATCGATTTTAAGCTTGTGCGGCATGACTCTTTTACGAAAGGAATGAGTTGAGATATCAATCTTGTATTTTGTTTGAAATGTAATGACATATCAAAAATGATGTGATAATATTATACCAACAAAACAAGTATAATAGTTGGTATGACATCCAACAGCTACGTCAGTCTTCCTTCCCAACTATTCTTCTTTCTTCGAAGCCTCTTTTTCCAATTTTCGGCTCTACATAGGATGCTCGGTTTCAACCTGGGAAAACGATAACTTTTCGCCTTCTTTCTCTGTTCTTTTTTCTCTGCAGAGCGAAGGGATGAAGCATGTTTCGCCGCCAAAACGCCCCAGCCGGTTCTTCTCGGCCTGCTAATGAAAGCGTTCTCTTGTTGTTCGAAATTACATGTTCCGTTATACGGCGCAGTTTCATTCGGGAACAAGATCCGCCAAGGATCTTCTTCTATACATTTTTCGATACGGGAGGGGTCCAGCCAACGCGAGCCTAAGAAACCTACGAACGATAACATCCAGAATTCGGCAGTCTGAACAATAAGGACAAGGAAGGCGGTACGAAGGATGAATATTCGAAAATCGCTGCTGAGACGGTTGCCCATGTTATTGGCCCTGCTGCTTGCCTGCTCCCTGGCGGCATGCTCCTCCAATTCGGCGTCGTCCCCGCAAGGAAATGCCGCTTCGAGCGGCTCGGGCAATAATGCGGCCGGCAAAGCCGATGACGGCGGGAAAAAAGTGATCAAGGTTGCTTACCAAAAATTCGGGACGCCGCCCATATGGGGCGAAGAGTGGCTCAAGCAGGTCAAAACCCAATTCGAATCGCAGAACAGCGGGGTAACGGTGGAGCTTGTGCCGATCCAAGCCTCCGAGAACGATTTTTATACGAAAATCGCACTGATGATGAAATCCGATGAAACCGCTCCCGACATTGTGACGGAGGATACGTTTCTCATTAATTCCGATGCGGCGGCCGGCTATCTCGAGCCTTTGAACGACAAGGTGTCGGCATGGCCGGATTGGAGCAATTTCGTCGATGCGATGAAGCAGGGCGTAACGAGCAGCGACGGCAAAATCTACGGCGTTCCGTACAGCACGGACACCCGGGGGCTGTGGTACGACACCAATATTTTCAAAAAAGCCGGTCTGCCGGTGCCTTGGGAACCGAAGAACTGGAACGACATTTTAAACGCGGCCAGAACGATTAAGCAAAAGGTTCCGGGCGTGACGCCGTTCTGGAGCAACGTCGGCAAAGCGACGGGCGAAGCGACGTCCATGCAAACGTTCGAAATGCTGCTTTACGGCACGAATGACACGCTCTACAACGACAGCACGGGCAAATGGGTGGCGCAAAGCCCGGGATTCAAGGATGCGCTGCAGTTTATTTCCACCATCGCCAAAGAAAAGCTCGGTCCTCCGCCCTCTCAGGTTCTGAACGGGCAGGCGGGCAATACGCTCGTCGACCAGCTGATGCCGAAGGAACAGGTGGGCATCGCGCTCAACGGCAACTGGCTTCCGGGCTCCTGGGTTCAGAACGGAGCGGCGCCGTGGCCGGATGGAACAAAGGTCTATCAGCTCGCCGCCATGCCGACGCAGAACGGGCAGGGCCCCGGATTCACGTCCATGTCCGGCGGCTGGGCGCTCTCCATCGCGTCGAAATCGAAGCAGAAGGATGAGGCCTGGAAGTTTATCCAGCTCGCGATCAACAAGGACAACAACAAATGGTATAACATGCATCAAGGCAACCTGTCGCCGAGAAAGGATGTCGCTGACGATCCGGAATATGCGAATACGCCGGGCCAATCGTTCGCGCAGGCGACCAAGTTTACGGCATTCACCCACTTCAGGCCGGCCAATACCGATTACCCGGCGATTTCCACGCAAATTCAGAGCGTCGTGGAAGGGGTAGCCACGGGCAGCCTGACTCCCGATGCGGCCATGAAACAATACGCGCAGAACGTCGAACGCATAGCAGGCAAAGACAAAGTCGAGGAGAAGAACTAGTTTGGATTGCTGATCTCCGGACGCCGCCAAGCTGTATGAGCGGCGTCCGGTATTCCTTCTCCGGGGAGGTTTCGTAACGATGAAGGCTAACGTCGACGCATCCGTGTCCTTGTACCGGGGCAGCCATTTTTCTCGCCAAAGAGATTCGTACCGGGCCGCGATTTTTCTTTTTCCAACGTTCGCTTTGCTCCTGGTCTTTTTCTTTGTTCCGATCGTGCTCACTTTTTATTTCGCTTTTACGAATATGTCCTTGACGGGATCGGCTTCCATCCACACGGAGTTTGTGGGGTTTGATAATTTCAGTTCGATGTTCGCGGACCCCAACTTCCGTACGGCCGTCTGGAACACGATCATCGTGCTTATTTTTTCGGCGGTCATCGGCCAGCAGGTGCTGGGCCTGATCATCGCGCTCATGATGAACGAACGGAACCGCAAGTTTCGCAGCCTGATCGGCACGCTCGTCATCGCAGGGTGGGTCACGCCGGAAATTGTCGTCGCCTTCATCTGGTTTGCTTTTCTAAGCGACCAAGGCACCGCCAACATTATGCTCGGCTGGCTCGGAGCGAAACCCGTCTCCTGGCTGTATCAATTTCCGATGACGTCCGTGGTGGTGGCGAACATATGGCACGGGACGGCATTTTCCATGCTTGTGTTTCAGTCGGCGCTCGGCGATGTGCCCAAAGAAGTTACGGAGGCCGCGATGATTGACGGCGCTTCCGGCTGGCAGCGGCTGTGGCGGGTCACGCTTCCGATGATCAAGGGCTCCATCGTCACGAACATGGTGCTCATTACGCTGCAGACGCTCGGCTTGTTTACGCTCATATTCTCGCTTACCGGCGGCGGGCCGGGCAACAAGACGGAGACGCTGCCGCTTTATATGTATCATCAGGCGTTTGCGAATTACCAGCTCGGCTACGGTACGGCGATTTCGCTCATTTTGCTCGTCATCGGCATTATTGCCAGCATCAGCTATATCCGGTTCCTGAAGGTTCAAATTTAAGCAAGCGCATGGCTTCAAAGGAGGGAATTTCCGGTGCCAAAACGCAGCATTCGGTGGAACCGCTTTGTCGCGGAGAAAGTCATTGCCTACGCTGTGCTCAGTCTGATCGGCGTTTTATTTATCGTTCCTTTGCTGTGGATGATCTTTGCCTCCTTCGATCCGGCGGCGACGTTATCGGTCAACGTACCGGCCAAGCCGACGCTTCAGAACTTCGCCTCCATCGTCACGGATAAGGCGAACCAGCGGGCGTTTGCCAACGGTATTTTTTTGTCGCTGGGTCAATCGATTCTGATCGTCATCGTCGCCGGTTTGGCGGCGTATCCGCTGTCGCGGTACCAGTTGAAATTTAAACGCCCCTTTATGTATATCATTTTGTTTACCACCGGCCTGCCGATTACAGCGGTGATGGTGCCGGTGTACGAGCTGTTTCTTTATCTTCATTTTGAAGATTCGATTATTTGGACGATGATGTTCTTAACGGCGACAGCTCTTCCGTATGCGATCTGGATTATGAAAAATTTCATGGACTCGGTTCCGATCGATTTGGAGGAAGCGTCATGGGTGGACGGGGCGTCCGTATGGGCTTCGCTGCGAAAAATTGTCGTCCCGCTCATGCTTCCCGGTACGTTCACGGTGGCGATTTTTACCTTTTCGCACAGCTGGGGCAACTTTTTCGTGCCGTTCATTTTGATTCAGACGCCGGAGAAACTGCCGGCCTCGGTTAGTATTTATCAGTTTTTCGGGCAGTACGGCACGGTCGAATACGGCAAACTGGCTGCATTTTCCTTCTTGTATACCATTCCGGCGGTGCTTCTCTACATCCTGTCGCAGCGGTATATGTCCGCAGGCTTTAACTTCAGCGGCGGTACCAAGGGGTAACCGGGCCGGCCACGGGCTGGCAGGAAGTCGTATCTCTGTCGGATAAAAGAAAACCGTGATCCGCTTGACCCTGGAAGGTTGACGGATCCCGAACCAGAGCCTTAGGGCTCTTTTTTCGTGTTCCGGGAGCTGCCGCAAGGAGCTGATTTCCTCGATACGGATTGCTCCGGTTATTATTCCGATCGGTGCATAAGCATCTACAATGGGATTCGTGAAAATGAAGGAAAAAGGGGCCGCGAAACAGAAGCAATACATGCTTGCCCCCGAATTTACGTACACGTGAATACGGGGGTCCGTATGATTCGCGTTTCCGCTTGGAATGAAAGTCGAAGGAGTTTGTCGTAAAATGTCAGAATTTTCAGTTTTAAAATCGCATGCTGTCGGTTCATGATGCAAATCAAGGAATCGAAAAGGGGATGAGCAGGGTGGAGCAATATCAAATCGATTTCCAGCATTCGTTCGATTCTTTTTTTATCGAGCGCGTCAAAAGAACGGAATCGTTCAATATGACCGCGAACGACTGCCACGACGTCTACGAAATTTATTATATGCTTTCCGGTGAGAGATACTATTTTATCAAGAATCGAAACTATTTGGTCAGAAAAGGTGATTTGGTCATTATCAACTTTCACGAGCTGCACAAAACGTCGGACGCGCCCAATGTCGTTCATGAACGAATTCTGATCAATTTTCGGCCGAAATTTCTAAAAGACATGCCGATTAAAAAAGACGGCGTCGATTTGTTATCCTGCTTCGGGCCTTCCCGGATTTTGCGGCTGACGCTGGAGGAACAGCATGTTGTTGAAACACTGCTGAAAAAAATGATCAAAGAGGAGCACTGCCGCCCGATCGGTTACGTCCTTCATGTGAAGGTGCTGCTCATCGAATTGCTGCTATTTATCGCCAGATATAACAGCGACCAATGGGAGTGCAATTTTACGTTCCAAAATGCGCTGCACAAAAAAATTTCAGAAATCGTTTTCTATCTATGAAAACTATCACGAGAAAATATCGCTCCGAACCATCGAAAACCGATTTTTTATCAGCCCTTATTATTTCAGCCGGTCATTCAAAAAAGTGACCGGTTTCACCTTCGTGGAATATTTGAACCGGATCCGCGTGCTTGAAGGCCAGAGACTGCTGAAAGAAACGAATAAACCGGTCACCTGCATCGCGGAAGAAATCGGTTACGACAGCGTCAGTCATTTCGAAAGAAAATTCAAGGAACTGACCGGGCTGGCCCCGTTGAAATTCAGAAAATCGGTCAAGCTGCAATAAATGTTCTGCCGAGAGCAAAATAGGTTGAAAAATGAAAAAACAAGCAATAAATGTATAGCTCAATCGTTATTTTTTGCTGTATAAGTGAAGATATCTCGGGAGCAATCCTATCAGGAGAAGGAGAGTGCAGACGTGGAATATAGCGGCACCCAGGTAAAGGATATCAACATCGCTTACATCGGCGGAGGATCCAAGGGGTGGGCCTGGGCTCTCATGGGGGACTTGGCCATGGAGGGCGATCTTTCCGGCACAGTCAAGCTTTATGACCTTAACTTCGAGGCCGCGCATGTCAACAGCCTGATTGGCAACAGTCTGAACAATCTAGCCGGCGCGGAAGGGAAATGGCGGTATCAAGCGGTCGAAACGCTGGAAAAAGCGTTGACGGGGGCGGACTTCGTCATTATCTCCATCCTGCCCGGCACGTTTAAGGAAATGGCGTCCGACGTCAATCTCCCGCAGGAGTACGGCATCTACCATTCGGTGGGAGACACGACGGGTCCCGGCGGAGTTGTACGCGCGCTCCGCACGATCCCGATGTACGTGGAGATGGCGGAAGCGATAAAAGCGTATTGTCCCGGCGCCTGGGTCATCAATTACACGAATCCGATGACGCTTTGCACGCGAACGCTCACGGAAATTTTTCCGCAAATCAAAGCGATTGGCAGCTGTCACGAAATATCCGGCACGCAGCGGCTCCTGGCCGCGATGCTGAAGGATTTGAAGGGAATCGGGGATGCCGATTACAGAGACATTTCGATCAATGTGCTCGGCATTAACCATTTTACCTGGATTGATGCGGCCTCTTATCAGGGAACCGATTTGATGCCCGTTTATCGCGAGTTTGCGGACCGGTATTACGAAACCGGCTTCGAAGAGAAGCCCGGTCAATGGATGAACAGCCATTTCTCGTCGGCGTACCGGGTCCAGTTCGATCTGTTTCGCAGATACGGCATCATTGCCGCAGCCGGCGACAGGCATTTGGCGGAATTTATGCCGCTCGGGTGGTATTTGAAGGATCCCGAAACGGTGAAATCCTGGAAGTTCTCGCTCACTCCGATCGAATCCCGGATGCAAAAACAGGAGGAGCTGACGATCAGAAGCAAACGGCTGGCCGCCGGGGAAGAAAGCCTGCAGCTGAAGCATTCCGGCGAAGAAGGAATCCGGATGATCAAAGCGCTGCTCGGCTTGGGCGATTTCGTCACTAACGTGAATGTGCCGAATGAAGGCCAAATTAAAGGACTGCCGCTCGGCTCGGTTGTCGAAACGAACGCGCTGCTCATCAGGGACAACGTAAAGCCGGTCCTGGCGGGACAGCTTCCCGTGGATGTCGAGAATTTGGTGGCTCGGCATATACGGAATCAAGAAACAGTGCTGAAGGCGGCGCTGCTCAAGGATCACTCGCTCGCCTTCCGGGCTCTCTTGAACGATCCGCTCGTATCGATCGGGATCGGCGCTGCCGAGCAGCTGTTCGACCGCATGCTGCAAAATACGAAAGCGTACCTGCCCGGGTGGCAGGTGTAACCGATCCGGACTCGGGGACGGCTGCCGGAAGGGGCATGTTTCACATTTTGGATGGGAGGTCGTTCGGCATGATGAAAAATAAGTGGATGTCCGCATTTTCCTTGATCGTCCTGTCGACAGCGCTGATGGCCGGCTGCAGCTCGGGCGGAAATGAACCTGAAACGAAGAAGCCCGATACTGCGGACGGTTCGAAGGCGGGCGGAGCGCCGCAGCAGATTTCGTTAAGGGTCGGATGGTGGGGCTCCCAGGACCGGGCCAACCGTACGCTGAACGCGATCAAACTGTTCGAGCAGCAAAATCCGAACATCAAAATCTCTGCGGAATTTTTAGGGTGGGACGGGTACTGGGAAAAAATGTCGACGGAAGCCGCCGCCAAAAACTTGCCGGACGTCATGCAGATGGACGACGCTTATTTGCCGGACTATGTGCAGCGCGGACTGCTTGAGGATATGACGCCGTACGCAGCGTCCGGCGCGCTGAACTTGCAGGACGTCGACGACAGCTATGTGGCCGCCGGCCGGATCGACAATAAGCTGTATGCGCTCAGCCTGGGCGCAAACGCCGTGGCGATCGCTTACGACCCGGCCATGTTCGAGAAAGCCGGCGTTCCGGAACTGAAGCCGGGGTATACGTGGGATGAATATGCCGATACCGCGCGTCAGCTGCAGCAAAAATTGGGCAAAGGGGTATACGGGATGCCGCTGTCGGACGATATCGACAGCTTTAAGCAGTTTTTGATGGAGCGAGGCGCTTATTTGTACAACAAGGACGGCACCGGCTTGGGCTACGACGACGACAAGCTTGTCGCGGAGTGGTTTACGTACTGGAACAAGCAGCGCGAGGACAAGGTCGCTCCGCCGCCCGATATGACCGCCAGCTTGACGGCGCTGGAGGACCAGCTGATCGTGCACCGGAAGGCGCCGTTCCTGACGCTTCACAGCAACGAAGTCGTGGCGGTGACCCAATCCGCGAACCGGCCGATCAAGCTGATCGAATACCCGAGCTACCCGGGCGGACAAAAGCCCCAGTATTTGAAGCCGTCGCAATATTTCTCGGTCACGAGCGATTCCAAACAAAAAGACGCGGCGATTAAGTTTATCGACTTCTTCACAAACGACTTGAAAGCCAATGAAGCGCTGGGCGGCGAACGCGGCGTCCCGATTGCCGGAAAAGTGAGGGAAGACCTGAAGAAACAGCTGGACCCCGCCGCAAAAATCGCATTCGATTACGTCGATTATGTAAGCAAAAATTTCCCTCCTCTAACGAACAAAGATCCGGCGGCGGCCAGCGAAATCAACGACACGCTGTATAAAAGCATATCGGATCAGGTCAATTACGGACAGCTTACGCCGGAGCAGGCAGCCAAAGCGTTCCGCGAGCAGGCGGAAAAAATTTTCAAGCCGAAAAAATAAGTCGGTTCTTCCGGAGGAGTGGCGCAAATGGCAAACGGTCCGAAGACAGCGGTCAAACCGTCCGTCATTGACGGCAGCGCCAAATTGTTGACGGGATGGAAGCGGGATTTGGTCGGATACGCGTATATTTCCCATGGCTTCTGGGCTTTCTGTTATTCGTCATCGGTCCGATGGCCGCTTCCCTCTACTTGTCTTTTACAGACTACAATATGCTGTCCGCGCCGCATGGGGTCGGTCTCGACAACTACATCGCGATGTTTACCGATGATCCGAGGTACTGGACGGCGCTTAAGGTGACCTTCACGTTCGTGATCATTTCCGTTCCGCTTAAGCTTGCGTTTGCCTTGTTGATCGCCGTCTTGTTTAACGGCAAGCACAGGGGGCTTGGCGTTTACCGGACCGCTTATTATATTCCATCGATCATCGGCGGCAGCGTTGCCGTGGCGGTCATGTGGAGACAGCTGTTCGGCGTGGAAGGGGCGGTCAACAGCGTTCTGATTCACTTCGGAGTCGAACCGAAAAATTGGATTGCGAGCCCCGATTATTCCTTGTGGACTCTCATCCTTCTCGTGGTCTGGCAGTTCGGCTCCCCCATGCTTATCTTTCTGGCCGGGCTCAAGCAAATTCCGGCCGATCTTTACGAATCGGCGGAGGTGGACGGAGCCGGCCGGACCCGGCGGTTTGCGAGCATCACGCTCCCCATGCTTACCCCGGTCATTTTCTTCAACTTGGTCATGCAGACGATCGACGGTTTTATGACGTTCACCCAAAGCTTTCTGGTTACGCAGGGCGGCCCGCTGGATAAAACGCTGTTTTACGCCTTGTACCTGTACCAGAAAGCGTTCGGCGGCACGTTCAGTATGGGATATGCGTCGGCTATGGCCTGGATTTTATTGCTGATCGTCGCCGCTTTTACCGCCCTCATTTTCAAGTCGTCTTCCGCTTGGGTGTATTATGAATCGTCGGAGGATAAGTAAATGGCCAAAAGCGTTCAAGGCATCGTTTATCATGCGTTCGTCTCGATATTGGGCTTGTTCATGCTTTACCCGGTGCTGTGGACGCTGGCCAGCTCCCTTAAGCCCGAGAACGAAATATTCGTGAATGCCGCCAGTCTCATCCCGTCCCGACTGGAATGGAAAAATTACGCCGAAGGCTGGGCGGGCTTCGGCACCGCAGGCTTCAGCCTGTTTTTTCGAAATTCGGCCATCGTAACCGTCGTGACGGTAGCGGGCACCTTATTTTCGTCCACGCTCGTTTCATACGGTTTCGCCCGTTTGAATTTCAGGTATAAACCGGCTTTATTCGCCTGCCTGCTCTCGACATTAATGCTTCCCGGTCAAGTGACGCTGATTCCGCAGTATATTTTGTTTCACAAGCTGGGATGGGTAAACACCTTTTTGCCGCTGGTTGTGCCGGCGTTTATCGGCGGGGTGCCGTTCTTCATTTTCCTGATGATTCAATTCATCCGGGGAATCCCCAAAGAGCTGGATCAGGCCGCTTTCATCGACGGCTGCGGCACCTTCGGCATCTTCCGGCACATCGTACTGCCCCTGACGATGCCGGCACTGGCGACCGTATCGATTTTCTCCTTCTATTGGACGTGGACGGATTTTATGGGACCGCTCATTTATTTGAATAAACCGGAATTGTATACGGCTTCTTTGGGCCTCCGAATGTTTTCGGATCCGTCGGCGGTCACGGCATGGGGGCCGATGTTCGCCATGTCCATCCTGTCCCTGCTTCCGGTTATCGTCATTTTCTTATTCTGCCAGAAATATCTTGTCCAGGGCATTGCGACAACGGGCCTGAAAGGATAAAGAAACGGAAGGATGGTCGTCATGAAAGTCCATGTGCTGGAAACGCCCGAGCTGCTGGGGCAAATAGCGGCGCTGCATGCCGCGCGGTTTTTAAACGAGCGAATTCGTGAAAACGGAAAAGCAAGAATCATTCTGTCTACCGGCGCTTCCCAGTTCGAGTTTTTCAAGGCATTCGTCAAAACCGATGTGGACTGGAGCAAAGTGGAGATGTTCCATTTGGACGAATATGTCCGGCTGCCGGAAAGCCATCCCGCGAGCTTCAGAGCGTATTTGAAACACCGGTTTCTTGCCGAAGCGAATGTCCGGGAGGCGCACTTCGTCGATGGCGAAGGAGATGTCGAAGCGAACATCCGGCAGCTGAATGCGGAAATCGGGAAGGAACGGATCGACCTCGCGATGATCGGCATCGGGGAGAACGCCCATATTGCGTTTAACGATCCGCCGGCCGACTTTGAAACGAAGCAGCCCTATATCGTCGTGGAGCTGGATGAAGCCTGTAAAAGACAACAGGTAGGCGAGGGCTGGTTCGATACGATCGAGGAGGTACCGGGGCAGGCCATTACGATGTCCGTTCACCAGATCATGAAGAGCGACTGCATCATCTCCTGCGTTCCGCACAAGGTGAAGGCCGGCGCCATTCGATCGGCACTGGAACAACCGGTGACGCCTGCGATTCCGGCCACGATTCTTAAAACCCACCCGAATTGGTCGCTGTATCTGGATCAGGCTTCCGCTTCGGAAAGTCAGGACCTGTTTCAAAACGACTGAACCGGAAGGAGGATCGGGATGCGAACGTTGGATGAGCTGGAGCAAGCCATGACGAAGCCGTCAACGAAATTAATCGAGGATATGAAGAACATCGAGGGCGACCTGATGCTGCTCGGGGTTGGCGGAAAGATGGGGCCGTCTCTTGCGAAGCTGGCGATGAATGCCATACGCGAAGCCGGAGTGAACAAGAAGGTGTACGGGGTGTCCCGTTTTTCCGAGCCGGGATTGCAAGATGAGCTGGAGCGCTGCGGGCTGGAGACCATCGTCTGCGATCTGCTGGATGACGCATCGCTGCAAACGCTTCCGGACGTAAGCAATGTCATCTATATGGCCGGCACGAAATTCGGAACGACGGGCAATGAGCATTTGACCTGGGCAATGAATGCCTATTTGCCCGGGAGGGTGGCGGAAAAGTACCGCAGCTCTCGTATCGTCGTCTTCTCGACCGGAAATGTGTACCCGCTTTCCCCGATTCACTCCGGAGGGGCGACGGAGGATTTCGCGCCCGCCCCGGTCGGAGAGTACGGCCAGTCTTGTCTCGGGCGGGAACGCGTCTTCGAATTTTTCAGCCGCCGCAGCCGGACGCCGATGCTCATGTACCGGTTAAATTATGCGATCGACATGAGGTACGGCGTGCTGCTGGAGCTCGCCAAATCCGTGAAGGATGGCAGGCCGATCGACCTCGCCATGGGCCATTTCAACTGCATCTGGCAGGGAGACGCGAACGAGATCGCTCTGCGCTCCCTGCTTCGCTGCGAAAGTCCGGTCAACAGGCTGAACGTGACCGGGCCGGAAACCGTTTCGGTTCGTTATGCCGCTGCGGAATTGGGCAAACGGCTCGGCATGAAGCCGGAGTTTACCGGCAGGGAAGCGGAGACGGCGCTGCTCAGCAATGCCTCGAAATGTATGCGGCTGTTCGGATATCCGGGCGTCTCCCTGCTGCAGATGATCGACTGGACTGCCGAGTGGGCTGCGCACGGAGGGGCTACGATCGATAAGCCGACTCATTTTCAGCAGCGGGAAGGGAAGTTTTAGCATGGCGGCCAGGCGCAATTTAACGGAAGACCAGAACCGGGCGCTGCATGACGGGCTCGTCATACCCGCGCATCCGCTTGCGCTGCTGGAGGACCGCGGTCTTGACGAGACAAGCCAGCGCGCCCTGACCCGGTATTACATCGCATCCGGTGCGGGCGGCGTCGCGGTAGGCGTTCATTCGACCCAATTCCAAATTCGCGATCCGAGGTTCGGCCTTTTCGAGAAAGTACTTCGAATGGCGTCCGAGGAAGTGGACCGAGCCCGGATCGAAAGGCCGTTCCTGAAAATTGCCGGTCTTTGCGGCGGGACGGAGCAGGCGCTGGCGGAAGCCGATATCGCGGCCGGGCTCGGCTACGATGCGGGTCTGCTGAGCATGGGAGGGTTAAACGAATGGACGGAGGAGCAAATCCTTGACCGAACGGCTCTGGTTGCCGAACGGATGCCGATCATTGGTTTTTATCTTCAGCCATCTGTGGGAGGAAGGCGCTTCACCTTCGGCTTCTGGAAACGGTTTGTCGACATTCCCGGGATTGCCGGAATCAAAATCGCGCCGTTCAACCGCTATCAAACGCTCGATGTCGTACGGGCTGTATGCCATTCCGACCGGCGCGACGAAATCGCGCTGTATACCGGCAATGACGATCATATCGTGAGCGATTTATTGACCGTTTACCGCTTTCGGGTTGGCGGACAAACGGTGGAAAAGCGGATCGTCGGCGGCTTGCTCGGCCATTGGGCCGTTTGGACGCATAAAGCGGTCGCGCTGCTGGAGGAAATCAAGAAAGCGCGCGTCCGCGGAAACATCGATCCCGAGTGGCTTGTGCGCAATATGGAGGTGACGGACTGCAACGCGGCCTTCTTCGATCCCGCCCACGGCTTTGCCGGCTGCATTCCCGGCATTCATGAGGTGCTGCGCCGTCAAGGCTTGATGAAGGGCACGTGGTGCCTCAATCCGCATGAAACGCTGTCGCCGGGACAAATGGAGGAAATCGACCGCGTATACCGGGATTACCCTCACCTTCACGACGATGATTTCGTTCGCGCACATCTGCAAAGCTGGCTTGCCGAATAAGGCCCGGAGAACCGCGTCGTACACATCGGCATAACAACTGGCATCATCCGAATTCCTGCTCCTATTTGTCGGTGCGAATACACCGACATTTTTTTCTTCTTATGGCGTTTTCCCCTTGTTTTTCCCGGCCTTCACTGACACATTTTGTGCTGCTAAAGGATTTTCAGTGGTTTCGGAAACCGCTTTCTTCTATGCTGGAATTAATCTTAAACAGGCAGGAGGAATAGGGGATGAGCAGTACCAGGATCATCGATTGCGATGTACATCCTTACCCAAAAAACAGGGACGAAATCCGGTTCTATTTGAAGGAGCCCTGGAAAACCCGGTATACGGGTTCCGGACGAGGCTTCTATGGAAACCCGGTTCACGGGTCGCGCCTTGATGCCAACCCGCCCGGCGGCGGACCGGCAGGATCGGATCCGATCTTTTTGCGCGAGCAGTTAATCGACGAGTATGGGGAAAAGCATGCCGTCCTGCTTCCCAGAGCGTTCTGCAATCTGCTTCCCGACCCCGACTTCGCCGCCGCAATCGCCGCCGCCTATAATGATTGGCTCGCAGACACCTGGCTTGGCAAATTCAATGAAGACGGCGTGTTCAAAGGCTCCATTACGATCGCGCACCAGGATCCGTCAGCGGCGGCGAAAGAAATCGAACGCTGGGCCGGGCACCCTCATTTCGTCCAGGTGATGACGGATTCGGGAGCAAGAGCCCCGTTCGGACAGCGGCAGTATTATCCGATCTATGAGGCCTGCAGCAAATACGGGCTGCCGCTGGCCATTCACCCCGGCACCGACGGCATGGGAATTAACGTTCAGCCGACTCCGGGGTATCCGACGCATTATATCGAATGGCACACTTGTCTTTCGCTCGGCTTTCAGGCCCATTTGGTCAGCTTCATCACGGAAGGGGTTTTCGAGCGATTCCCCGATTTCCGCGTTGTCCTGGTCGAAGGAGGCGTGTCCTGGCTGCCTGCGTTATTGTGGAGGCTGGACGCCGAATATAAAGCGCTGCGGTATGAAGTGCCGTGGTTGAAGCGAAAGCCGAGCGAATATGTCCGGGACCATGTCCGGATCACGTCGCAGCCTTTGGAGAGGCCCGAGCACGACCGGCATTTGCTGCAGGTTCTGGAAATGATGGATGCCGAGCATATCCTGATGTTTTCAAGCGACTATCCCCACTGGGATTTTGACTCTCCACGGCTCGCTTTTCCGAAGCTTCCGGAACCGCTGAAGCAGCGCATCTTTTACGAGAACGCAAAAGCATTTTATCGATTGTAGGAAAGAAGGCGATCCGAATGGGAAGACATGTTGTCTGCAGGGTGAAGGACATGATGGAGGGCTCCAGGAAAATCGTCGTGCTGGAAGGCCGCTCGATCGGAATCTTTCATGTGAAGGGCGAGTTTTATGCGTTAAAAAATAGCTGTCCCCATCAGGCCGCGCCTTTATGCGTCGGGACCGTTACCGGAATGACGCTGCCATCCGGCCCCGGAGAATACCTGTACGGCCGGGACGGGGAAATTGTCAGGTGCCCCTGGCACGGATGGGAGTTCGATCTTTTATCGGGCAAATCCATTTATGATCCGCACCGGTGTCTCGTGAAAACCTATGACGTCGAGGTGGAGAAGGCGGAGGCGGAATCCGTCTCCGTCGAAACGTTTGCCGTTCAGGTGGAAGAAGAGCAAGTCGTTGTTTACATTTAATTTTGGGGGTGTTTCAAATGACAGCTAAACGTCCGAAATTAGCCGTGTGTACCGCCGCTCTTATGCTATCGGTCCTGCTCATCCTTTCGGCCTGTAATAACAAGGCGGCTCCTGCAGAGAACCCCGCTTCGGATAAAATGACGATCAAAATCATGTCTTCTCTGCAAACCGAGCCTTTGGATATGAACAGCGCATTTTGGAAAGGGCTGGAGCAAAAAACAAATGTGCATCTGGACATCGATTGGGTCCCCATTAACGACTATATCAATAAAGTCAATCTCGTCCTGGCTTCGGGCAACATTCCGGAAGTATTAACCGTGACGGAAACGAACTTGTCCACGCTGATCGACGCGATCAATAAGGGCGTTTTCTGGGATCTGGGAGAGTTCTTGGGCGACTTCAGCAAATACCCCAATCTGAAAAACAACGTGCCCGCCAGCGCCTGGAAGCTGCTCCGGTACAACGGAAAAATTTACGGGCTGCCCCGCACCAGACCGCAAATTACGGCGGCGGACATGATCCGGAAGGATTGGCTCGATAAACTCGGGCTGCCGGTTCCCCAAACGACGGATGAGCTGCTCGATACGCTGAAGAAGGTCGTGGACAGCGACCCGGACCAAAACGGCAAAAAAGACACGATCGGCCTTATGTTCGACGAGTCGTACCGCATGGCGTTTGGCGGCGCCGATCCCCAGTATACTTCCAGCGGGGGCATGTATCCGGCGGAATTAACCGATGCCTATACCGATATGGTTGCGTGGTACCGTAAAGCATACTCGGAAGGGCTTATGTCCCAGGAGTTCTCGGTCATGAACGATTCGCAATATTCCGATATGTTCGGTGCCGGACTAGCGGCATTTTACCGGAAAAATCCTTGGCATCAATACGGACTGGAGCAGGATGCCAACAAAGCGCAGCCAGGCGCCAAAGTGGAGCTCATTCCCTATTTGAAAGGGCCGAAAGGATCCTCCGCCGTGCTTTCGCCGGGCTTCTACGGAGGGCTGTACATTCCGAAAACCGTGCCAAAGGACAAGGTGGAACGCATCCTGCAATTTTACAATACGACTGCCGGGGACGACATCACGAAGTATATTACTTACGGGATCGAAGGCGTACATCACACCGTTGAAAACGGCGTCATCAAAATGACCGATCAGGGGAAAAAAGAAATCAACAATTCCACGATAGAGCCCTTTGTCTTGAAAATGGATCCGTGGTCCAAGACGGACAGCCCGATTGCGCCAAACGAGATCAATTTGAAAAACAGGGAGAAGGTAAAGCCGATCCTGGAAGCGGGAAAAATCGACCCTTATTCCGTCATCAATTCCTCCACATGGGTGACGCAATGGCCGAAGCTTCAGGGCGAATTTACGACCAAGCGAACCGAGGCGATTATCGGGAAAATTTCGATGGAGCAGTATAAGGGATATATCGGGCAGCTCCGTTCGGACAAACAATTCGAACCGGCGTTCAAGGAGTTCGCCGAAAGCTATAAGTCGTTGTTTCAATAAATGCCGCGTCCGGGCTGCCTGACCGGCACCCGGACGATTTTCAAGGAGGAGGAGACATGAATCGACGCGAACAAGCCTTATCCGGCCCCGGCCCCGTCTACAGCAGCTGGAAATCAAACCGCTGGCCGGCGATAAAAAAGTATCGTTACATGTATTTGCTGGTCGGAATCGGGTTGATTTACTTCGTCTTGTTTAAAATCGTGCCGATGTGGGGGCTTGTCCTCGCCTTTCAAGATTACACGCCGGTTTTGGGGATGACGGGCAGCAAATGGGTCGGAATGAAGCATTTTGCGGAATTATTCGATTACAATCAATTTTATGTGCTGCTTCGCAACACGCTGCTGATCAATATTTTCAGTCTTGTTTTCCTGTTTCCGCTGCCCGTCTTTCTGGCCCTGATGCTGAATGAGGTTCGTCACGAGGTGTTTAAGCGGATCAATCAGTCGATCGTTTACATTCCTCATTTTTTATCCTGGGTCATTATTAGCAGCATGACCTTTTTTATGCTCTCAACCGATGTGGGCATGGTAAATAAGGCGATCAGAAACTTAGGCCATGAACCGATCGCTTTTTTAAACAACCCCCAATTTTTCTGGGGCATGTTGACCCTGCAAAATATATGGAAGGATGCCGGCTGGGGAACGATTATTTTTTTGGCCGCCATTGCCGGCGTGGACCCTTCGCGTTACGAAGCCGCGGTCATCGACGGTGCGGGCAGATTCAAGCAAATATGGCATATTACGCTGCCGGCCATTCGGCCGACGATCATTATTTTGCTTATTCTCCGGCTGGGACAAATCGCGGATGTCAGCTTCGAGCAGGTGCTGCTCATGCAGAATCCATTGGTTTTATCGGTTGGGGAAGTATTCGATACCTTTGCCTACAAACAAGGCCTGCTTAGCGGGCAGACCAGTTTGGGCGTCGCGGTCGGATTGTTTAAAGGGATCGTAGGCGGAATGCTGGTCGTTTTATCCAACTACATCGTAAAAAAGCTGGGACATGAGGGGATTTATTAAGAAAGAAAGGTGGTCTACGATGAGCTTCGTACATCAAAAAAGACTGACGGCTTTTGATTATTTCAATTATTCCGTCCTGCTCTTCATCTCCCTCCTTTGTATGTTCCCGATCCTGTATATGATTCTGGTTTCGTTGACGGATAAAAATGTTTACGTCCCGTACAGTCTGCACATATGGCCCAAAAAATGGTCGCTGGGAGCTTATGCCTATATTTTTTCCACGCCGAGCTTTCTGCACGCCTTGAAAAATACATTCGAGATTACGTTCATCGGCACGATCTGCAATCTGCTTGTTACGTTCACGATGGCTTACGGGGTGACGGACAAAAATATGCCTTACCGCAATTTTATTATGGGCCTTGTCGTCTTCACGCTCATTTTCAATGCGGGCATTATTCCGAACTACCTGTTGGTGAAAAACCTCGGCATGCTGAATACCTTATGGGCGCTTATGATTCCGGTGCTGACGAATGCCTGGAGTCTGATTGTGGTCAAAAGCTTTTTGGATTCCATTCCGGGGGAATTAAAAGAATCCGCAAAGATCGACGGCTGTACGGACCTCGGGGTCTTCTTCCGGGTTATCCTGCCGCTTTCGAAGCCGGCCATCGCCGCATTTACCCTGTTTTTTGCCGTTTCGCATTGGAACACCTATTTTAACGCCGTTTTATATTTAACGGACACGGATAAATGGACGTTACAGGTATTGGTAAAAACGATCGTCATCGACGCCAGTTCCAATATGACCGGCAGTATGGCGGCTTCGAGCGAGGACATCGTGCTTCCGCAGGAAACGATCCGTCTGGCGTCGGTTGTCGTGGCCATGCTGCCGATCCTCATCGTGTATCCCTTTCTTCAGAAGCATTTTGCCAAAGGAGTCATGCTGGGATCCATTAAAGGTTGATTACCCTTGTACATGGAACAGGATTTATGCTAATTCCAAGCGAATATAGGATAAAAAGGTTTTCGTTGCAGGGAAGGGGCGCAGGCAGCGTGATGGTAAAACGTTTGTTTCAGCTCTTGCATCGATTCGCCAATCGGAGGCATACGCCCCATAAGTATTTATACCGGATCTTATGGTTCGGAAGCATTTCGGTATCCGTTCCTGTCATTTTGGCCGGAATCGTATTTTATCAATTTATGGTTAAAAACGCTTTCGATCAAGTGCACAAAATGTCCGAATATTCCTTGAAGCTGGAGGAGGACCGGCTGGAACGAATTTTTCAAAGCTCAGAGCTTTCGCTCCTTCAGCTCTCGGCGGATCCCTTAATCAGCAATTCGTTCCTGGACGGCAATGCCGCCGATAAACCGTTAATTCATCTGGAAATTATGAAATTGATTCAATCGGCCCAAAATACAAATGATTTTGCCGGCAATATTATCCTGTACAACAATGCCTCCGAGGATATTCTGGATTACAGGCACGGCTTCGTTCCCAAGAAATTAGAAGGCACGATCAGCTATATGCTGGATCGCCTGATGCAGTCCGGCCCCAAAAACCGCTGCCTGTATATAGCCGAGGCGAACGGCTTCCTGGGGTGCGTCCGCTATCTATCGGCCGCCAATTCCGATCAAGCGAGAGGGCTTCTCATTGTTCAGCTCGACAACGAATTCATTCAAAAATATTTGGAAGAGCCGTCCCTTTACAGCACCAACCAGTCGGTCATGATCCTGGATTCGTCCAACCGGCTGTTAACGCACATCGGAAAGTATTTCGCCGATGAACAAACCGATTCAAACGAGCGGGCGGTTCAGCGGATTATCTCTTCGAGCGAAACGAAAGGCAGTCTGATGATGACGGATTCGACCGGCGAGCGGTTTTATTACACGTATTTGAAAACGGAATTGGGACGCACGTACATTGCCAAAATTGCCGAATCCGAGATTTTGCACAACATCATCTGGATCCGCTATTTTATTTCACTCAGCATCCTGCTTTTCATTAGCATCGGCATCCTGCTGACGGTCGTCACCGGTTTAAAAACGTACAACCCGATTCGGAAGCTGATCGACTTCGGGAGAACGATCAGCGGGAAACAGGCGGCGCAGGCCCATGCCCAAAATGAGATCTCCTTTATTCAGGATTGCTGGACACGGTTAAATGAAGAATCGCGGAAAAATGATGCCTACATCAAAAAATGGGAACCGACGGTTCGGGACAGCATGCTGCTGCAGTTGCTGGAACGGGAGGCCAACCGGCAGGACGATCTTGTAGACCCGAATCTGGCCTCCTCCCTGGCGGAAAGAGACTCGTTCGTCGTAATGGCCATTCGGTCAGAGCATGTATACAGGGAAAACCGGTTTCATAAAGGCGACGGTCCGATCGTTTCGTTTATCGTTAAAAATATGTTCAACGAAATCCTGATGCAGCAAAAACAGCTGAACGGCTATGTGGTTATCGATCGCAACGGGCTTGGGGTCGGTGTGCTTTCCTTGAATCGGACCGCGCCGGAGGAGGATGTGCAATCATTGCTCCGGTCGTTTGCAGGACAGCTGAGAGATGCTTTTCAGCAGTATGTAAGACTGGAGGTCGGGATCGGAGTAGGCGGAATCTACGGGAGCTTTCAGGATATTTATCGCTCCTACCGGCAGGCCTTGGAGGCTCTTCAGAGCCGGATATACAAAGAGCACGGCCCCATTTTATTTTTTCAGGATATGGAGAGCCCGAAGAAATCTGCGGCTTTTCATTACCCGATGGCGATAGAAGAAATTCTTCTCGAGCAGTTGCAGAATCGGAAATACGATGAGGCCGGCAAAAGTTTACTGGAATATATGGCAGCCGTTAAATCGTCCCAATCCTGTCGTGCGATATCAAACTGTTACCTTTTGCTGCTGTCTTCGGTGACCAGAACGCTGTATCAAGCCGGATTTACCGACGTTTTGGATGAAGATCTCCACGCCATTCATGACAGGCTGACATCCGCGGAAATATTCGATTGGTTCACGAAGCATATTTTTCCGCTTTTCGAACGCGTAACCGGGACCAATCAAATCATCGTCAATGTCCGCCAATATATTCACGATCATATCCATGAGGATATCTCGCTGGCCCAATGCGCGGAATATATGGGGATCAGCGCTTCTCATCTCAGCAAGCTGTTCAAGAAAGAAGCCGGGATCAATTTTTTGGATTATGTATTGGACCAAAAATTAAAGAACGCGCAGGAGCTATTGCTCAGCACCGATTTGAGTCTCCGGAAAATCGCCGAAACCATCGGATGCTCCGAACGCAGTTTAATACGAAACTTCCAAAAGGTTATTCATATGACCCCTAATCAATATCGGTTGAATAAACAGCACTGATCAAAGCGGGCATCGCAGGCCCGCCTTATTTTATTTCTGCCGTCAAAACAGGAAAAAGAAGGCCCGGACTAGAAAAATAGAAGGATGAAAAGATCCTTTGACCAAGAAACGGAGGAATCGGATACATGGATACCCATGAGTCCAAATGGAAAGCTTTGGAGCCTAAGGAATCGGTCCTCAATTGGCTGCTGGATTCCGACCCTGCGATTCGCTGGCAGGTGATGCAGGACCTGACCGGTGCGCCCGCTGAGGAGGTTGCGGCCGAGCGCGCGCGGATTGCTTCCGAGGGCTTGGGCGCCCGGCTGCTTGCCCTTCAGGCGGACGACGGGTCATGGGCCGGTGAGGCGTGGAACCACGGCTGGGACTCGACCATGCATGTCCTTACGCTGCTGCGGGAATTCGGCCTCGATCCCGCAAGCGGCGAGGCGCGCCATGCGGCGGGCCTCGTCCGCGATCGCGTCAATTGGCGGGGGTGGGACTGGGACGGCGCCTGGCGGGGATGGGGTTTTGTCGGCAATCCTTTCTTCGCGGGTGAGGTCGAGCCGTGCATCAACGGCCAGGTGGCGGCGAGCGGCGCTTATTTCGGCCAGGACGTCCAGCGGATCGTCGACCGCCTGCTCGGGGAGCAGCTGCCCGACGGCGGCTGGAACTGCGAGGCCGAAAAAGGGTCGACGCGGTCGTCGTTCCACACCACGATCTGCGTGCTAGAAGCTCTGCTCGAATACGAACTGGCCGGCGGGAACGGCGCCGGGGTAACGGAGGCGCGCCTCCGCGGGCAGGAGTACCTCCTCGAACGCCGCCTGTTCCGGCGGCGGACGACCGGTGAAGTCGTCAACCCCGCCTGGACGCGCTTCTCTTTCCCGACCTGGTGGCACTACGACGTGCTGCGGGGACTCGACTATTTGCGCAAAGCCGGCGCCGCGCCGGACGAGCGTATGGCCGAGGCGATCGGGCTGGTCGAGTCGAAGCGCGACGGCGAAGGCCGGTGGTTGCTCGAGAATGTGCATTCCGGCACGATGCCGGTCGAGGTGGACGAGGGCGAGGGCCGGCCGAGCCGGTGGAACACGCTGCGCGCTTTGCGAGTGTTGAACTGGTATTCGGCGGGGGCTTAAATCGGCTTGAGGTGTCGTGCGGTGCATTAACGCGGCGATGCGTTAAATTGAGAGATCGAGGAAACCGTGCAACCTTCTCTCGAATCCGCCGTCTATAAGGGAAACGGGCAAAGCGGGGGAAGAGACCATGAAGCGAGCGGGAATGCTGCTGCTCCTTGCTTGTGTCGGGCTGGCCGGATGCGGAACGTCCGTCGATTCGCTTGAAGGTCAAGTTGACCATTTTGACGCCAAGGCGAAGACGTTTAACGTAGGCTGCACGGATGAAGCCAACAAAGGCAAAAAGGGAGCGATCGCCGATGTCGGCTATTTATGCACGGTACATTACTCGGCCCAAACGATCTTTCGCGACGAAAGCGGCAAACCGATGAAGCCGGGCGATTTTACGGACGGTATGATCGTTCGGGTTCATCTTGCGAAGCCGGTGAGTATCAGACGCAGCATTGAGCATCACAAGCTGCCCAAACTAAACGCCGACGAAATCGCGCTGATGGCCCGGACCGCCGGGTCTTAGGCAGCTTCGGCCGCACCTGTGCAGCCCCGGACCGTCTGAGTCCATTGGCCGACTCATTCCTGCACCAGGGAACGAATACATTAGTGTACGCACGGACAACCGGTTTAAGGCCGGTGCGGAAAACGACGGGAAAGAATGATGCTCCGAACCGATTCTCCGAAACTTCTGCCGGTCCGATTGCGTCTATTGGTCAAAAGGAGCTGAGGATCATGAGAAGACAGAACGGATTGTTAAAGCTCGCTTTGATCGGGGTTGCGGCTTTGCTTGCTTCCTGCAGCCCGGAACAAAAACCCGCAAACGCCGGGGGGGACAAGACGGCTGAAGAGGATCGGCCGGAGGTACAAGCGTTCGACAAGGGGACGGTCATCGAAAAAGAGGGAAACCGCTGGCTGATCACGGCTTACGACGACCAGAACGGCACACCCGCGGTTAAAGCCATTTGGTTCACGGCCGATGAGCAGACGGTCATACAGGATAGTACCGGCCAAGCGGCGTCTGCGGACGGGATTTCGGTCGGTGCGCAAGTGGAAGCTTGGCATACCGGCGCCGTAAGGGAGTCGTACCCGGAGCAGGCAGCCGCCGCCAAAATCGTGGTGCATGACGATCCGCAGGATATTCCTGAAGGGCTGATCGGCCGCGCACAGGCCGTTAAGGCTGCGCTGCACGCATCGCCGCCGGACCCGTCGTCGGCCGCATTGGCGGTCAAAGACGCCGTGCTGGATACGGAGCGCGGGATCTGGAACGTGGAGCTTGCCGCGCATGAGACGATCGACAAACCTGTTGCCGTTCGAATCGACGCCCGGTCCGGCGAACCCGTCCAGGCGCCGGTGGCGGAGAACGACGCTTTCCGCGTATTTTCGCCGAAGCCCGGAACGGAAGCGGGTCCGTCTTTTACGGTCGAGGGGGAAGCCCGTGTATTCGAGGCCGCCTTCAGCTGGAAGCTGGAGGACGGGCACTACATTTTGGCGGAGGGCCACGAAATGGCCGATGAAGGCGGACCGGCCTGGGGTCATTTCCGCTTTGACGTCAGCTACGAGAAAGCGTCGCAGGCCGATATGCAGCTGATCCTGTTCGTTTACAGCGCCAAAGACGGAAGCGTCGAGCATCAGCTCGTCATTCCGCTTAAGGTTCCCGAGCCCTACATTGCATATGAAGCCGGGTGAAACGTTCAGGAAGAACTGACACCTGCAAACGACAACCGCCTCCCCTTCGTTCTGACGGATATTCCGGTCTCCGCCTGATATTGAGCCATTAATAATACCCGGTTTGGCTTGAATAACTGCCGACAAACCCGGCGGCAAACGCGTAATTTCCGGCGCCGTCATACACTTGACCGGTAAAACAGGAGGTTTGACCTTTCATGATATTCCCGTTCCCGCCCTTAGAACCGCCTGTTGAATCACAGAAAGCCAAAATTCTTAAGCCGCTGCTGTTGTAACCGTAAATCCCTGCAGACCCGTAGTTATCGGAAGGAGCCGGCGAATAAAGCTTCAAATACCCCCAAGCCGTTTGG
The DNA here is from genome assembly GCF_028826105.1 of Paenibacillus humicola. NCBI lineage: Bacteria > Bacillati > Bacillota > Bacilli > Caryophanales > Paenibacillaceae > Paenibacillus > Paenibacillus humicola. The sequence continues at coordinate 4,954,989 of NZ_JAQGPL010000001.1, read as the reverse complement.
CACTTCGTACTGAATCGGAGCTGTATATAGCCGAGCTTTGTACCGGATTTGTTATAAATATACTTGGAGTCTTCCGTAACGGCCGTATTGGCGCAGCCGGTTGAAATCGGATTTGTAAAATCATAGGACAGCGCAAATGCTTTTTCCGTCGGCGCAACGGCAACTGTCAGGCTAAAGACAAGCGTGAACAGCACGCTCGCCGATAATACCTTGAACATCATTTTACGTAATTTCGGTTTCATGAAAATTCCTCCTGACCGGATCTCGGCGTCGGCGGTCATTCCGGCGCTCTGCCATAAAATCGATCGTCTTCCAAAATCGACTCCTTTCCTCAAAATATGCGTGCCTGTTCATTCCATACTTTAGAAATGAATGCTATTTTTGTCAAGGATGAATTAGGCGAATCCAGTCCAGTCTGACTGCATCTTGCGGAGTAGTCTTCTAGAAAGGGAGGTGCAGCAAATGGCAGTTTTTGCTTTTGTCAGCATGTACATCATGCCTGCTGCAGGTGTCTTGTTTATCGTTGCTTTGCTGAGAGCCATTAAAAAAATCGTGCAGGGCAAGTCGTATTCGGCTGAAGTGTTTTGGAGCAGCGTACTGTTTGCCGGTATCGTTTGGACGATCAGTGTGACGAATCTGCTGACCGACTAAATTTCGGTGGAGGACCACATGCCAATCGCACTTCGAACACGGCAGTCTCGATTCGGCCAAGCGCACCCGCAAAGAGCGGTGACGTCCCGCGCCGGGTAACGCTTTGCTTTGGACAGCCCGACTGGTAAAATTTGATTATCCGGTGTTTCACAAGGTCATCATCTTACCCGTAAACAATAACGTTCGGGAGCCGCCTTGCAAACCCGTTTATATGAACGCCTGGATTTGGAACAGACCGGGTACAGGAGGAGGCAGTTCAACCATGCATGACGGCGAAAATCGCGATATTGGAGGAGTGCCCTGCATCGTCATGGAGCCTGCGGCAGAGCCGGCGGGTCACGTTATGCTGTTTCACGGCTGGGGCTCGACGATGGAAAGCTACAGGTTTTTTGCCTCGCTGATCGCGAGCTGGGGGTACCGGGTGATCGTGCCGGAGCTGCCGCTGCACGGGGCGCGCGGGAGCATCGACTATGCGGATGCGGCGGCGCTGCAGGCCCATTTTTGGCCGGTTGTCCGGCAGGGCATCCGGGAAGCGGGAGCGATTGTGTCGGAGCTGACGGCCGAATCCTCGGTTGCGGTCGTCGGCCACTCGGCCGGCGGATTTATTACGGCCGGCGCCTTCGCCCAATACGAGCGGGTTCATGCCGCGGCGGTGATTAACGGGTCCTGCGCCTGGGTCAAATTCGAGGAGCAGTACCGCGAGAAGCTCGGATTGCCGCCGATGGAAGCGGGCGACCGGGACGTCTTGAGCCGGGAGGACCCGCTTTCCCGCATTCGGCTGAATCCGCCGAAGCCGCTGCTGCTGCTGCATGGGCAGGAGGATACGACCGTGCCGATCGACAGCCAGCGATATTTCATGGACGAGATGTCCGGGGCTTCGGAGCATGTTCAGTTCGTTGAATATTCGGGCGTCAATCATCACATCACGCTGGGGATGCTGCAGCGGATTCATGCTTTTCTCGGAATATCGCTGCCAAGGGGGCTTCAAGGGTAAGTCTTCCGGCGAGGCAAACGCCGAAGCCAAGGGATATGACCTGCATACTTTTGGTATGGATTTCATCCCGTCTCACAAATTATCGGATGCCCGCGCCGTTTCCAACGGGAAGTGCTATAATAAGGCAGATTAAGCCCAAAAAGCCCGCATCCGCTCTTACCCGGGGGACCGTGTGAGCAAGTGCGGCATGAAGGAGGAACTTCCGATGTTCGAATACGAATTTTTGCACCATGTCAGCCTCGCGGTACGCGATCTTTCCCGATCCCGGCGGTTTTATACGGAAGTGCTGGGTTTCAGGGAAATCGAGCGCCCGCCGTTCAATTCCAAGGGCGTCTGGTATGCCGTCGGGACGCAGCAGCTTCATCTGCTGGAAAATGAGCAGGGACAGGCGCTCCGGCAAAGCGGTATCGATACGACCGACGGCCACTTCGCCGTATGGGTGAAAAGCTATGCCAGGACGATAGAAGCCCTCGAAGCGGCCGGCCTCCAATACGAAGCGAGACCCGACAGCCTGGCAGGATTCTCGCAAATTTATGTCCTTGACCCGGACAGCAATATTATCGAATTCGATTCCGCTTACGGCTCCTGACGAAGCTGCAGGGCGGCGGACCTTTTCCTTTGCTTATCTGAACATAACCGAATGAAGTTTACCGTCTCTCGGATAAGGGTCCCGTCGACATAAAAGGTTGGCGGGACCCTTAAAACGAACGCGCATACAAACCAGGCGTTGCTTTTATGCCGCGGCCTACACGACTGGAGTCCTCATCTTGACTGATTTTTATCCGTTACGCATCTGAATCCTCGCTTATTACCGTTCAGGGAGAAAACTGTGATTAGCGAGGATTGACAAACAATGAACGCTTATTTTATTATTAGAACGATCGTTCTAATAAATGAGCGAAAGGATTCGAAGAGTATGTTCGATCCATTTCAAACCGGAGGTGTAATTGTTATGAAAAGTAAATCTTCATTCTCGGTTGACTCACTATTTAAACCATTTACGGCTGACAATTTAGAACTATCAAATCGAATCGTAATGGCACCCATGACCCGAGGCTTTTCGCTTGAGGGAGTTCCGGGTAACAATGTTGCTGAATATTATCGTCGAAGGGCGGCTAATGACGTCGGGCTGATTATTACAGAAGGAACCTTAATCAACCATCCGGCTGCAGCAGCCAAACCGAATAGCCCGAACTTTTATGGCAAAGAAGCCCTAAACGGATGGTCACACGTCGTAAATGCAGTACATGATGCGGGAGGACGGATTTTTCCGCAGTTATGGCATGTAGGAATGGAGAGAAAGACGGATGCTTTGCCTAACGCCGGTGCGAAACCGATTGGACCTTCGGGTCTTGACGCTTCAGGTGAAAAAGTGACAAAGCCTATGAGCGAGTCTGAAATTGCAGATGCGATCACTGCATATGCTCAGGCCGCAGAAGATGCCAAACGCTTGGGATTTGACGGCATTGAATTACATGGAGCACATGGGTATCTGATTGATCAATTTTTCTGGGATAGAACCAACAAACGAACCGATCAATACGGGGGCAATCTTGCTCAGCGGACGCGATTTGCTGCAGAGGTTATAAAAGCATGCCGCAATAAAGTCGGGTCTTCTTTCCCGATATCCTTTCGTTTTTCTCAATGGAAAGTTGGAGACTACTCGGCAAAGCTGGCAAACACACCTCATGAATTAGAACAATTTTTGACGCCTTTGACGGATGCAGGAGTTGATATTTTTCATTGTTCTACCCGCAGATTTTGGGAGGCCGAGTTCGAAGGATCCGATCACAGCCTATCGGGATGGACGAAAAAATTAACGGGAAAACCTGTCATTTCAGTTGGATCTGTAAGTCTTGACACCGAATTTACAAGCAGTCTTTTTGAAAGAAAAGACTCCGCCCATCATGCTAATTTTGAAATTCTTATCGAGATGCTTGAGAAAGGCGAATTTGATTTCATTGCCGTTGGAAGGGCTCTTCTAATGGATCCTGCCTGGGCAATTAAAGTCAAGGAAGAGCGAATGAATGAGATTCTGCCATTCTCCGTTGAAGCTTTAAATGATTTAAAATAATTGTGGTGGAAATTGATTATAAGGATGACAAGAACGGCAAACGCTGTTAATTCGAGAACGATCGGTAAAATTCAAACGTAATATGATATGACGAATATCGAAGAAAGGGCACTTATGAACTGTGACCCGGATTATGGACGGTTTAGAATTTGGCAATACTTGATGCTCAATCTAAATTTTATACTTTAATGAGAACGACCATTCCCTTAAAAACTTCTACAAAACGGTATTTATTTTTTTGGTAACGAAGATACTACGCTAAACAAATAAGCAGTTAGAAAAATCGAAATTGAGGGGAAATATCGATGTCAAATTATACTGCACCTAACTTGACTGTCACTTCAAGCAATCAAACCACTTTCACTTATCGCCGTTTCGGCAAAGCCGGTACGACCCCGGTTGTGTTCCTGCAGCACTTCCGCGGAAATATCGATAACTGGGACCCCGCGCTTGTTGATGATATCGCAGCTGAACGTGAAGTCATCCTCTTTGACAACGTTGGAGTCGGAGGTACGACAGGATCAACACCGCGCACCATTACTGAAATGGCCCACGGTGCTTTGGAATTCATTGACGCTCTTGGATTGACAAGCGTCGATCTGTTCGGCTTCTCCATGGGAGGTTTTGTTGCTCAAGAAGCCGCACTCCTTCGTCCGCACAGGGTACGACGCCTGATTCTTGCCGGGACCGGTCCTCAGGGCGGCCGCGATATGCACGGCTGGAATGACGAAATAAATCGTCATGCTTACAAGGATGTCCAGGGCGCTGAAGACGTACTCTACTTGTTCTTTGCTCCGACTTCGACCAGTCAGGCCAAAGGACTTGAATTCGTAGGACGGATCTTCACCCGGACAGAAGGTCGCGACGAGATGCCTTCGTTGCAAGTACGCGATGCTCAAGCGGAAGCGATCATCGATTGGGGCATTCCGGATCCGAGCAAACTGGCACGTCTTGCAGGAATTAGCCAGCCAACGCTTGTCGCGAACGGCAACAATGATATTATGGTGCCGACTGTCAACTCCTACTTGCTTGCCGGACACCTTCCAAACGCAGAGTTAATGATTTACCCGGATGCGAATCACGGTTTCTTATTCCAGTATCCGCATGAATTCGCCGCGGAAATGAATACCTTCCTGAATAAAAAATAAACTGGACTTGCAAGCGAAATGGGATCCGCAGCTGCGGATCCCATTTTGATTGAGATTTACAAGCGATTATTGCTCCAATGCTTTTCCAAGCTTGCCGTACCAATTCGTCCAGCCCCACTTGGCGCCTTCAAGTCCTTGGACAGTCGAAATTCCGGATTGTTCGAGATGAAGATTAATCCTGCCGTCCCCGAGATCTTTTAGCGTCCAGGTGACCGTATGCTTCTCCTCTCCGCTTGCCCAAGTATAGGACAACCGGTTTGGCGGTTCAACGGCTAGCACTTCGCCATCAACGATGCCATTCCAATTGCCGGCCGGCTGCAAACGGAACTGAAAACGATGGACTGCTACGGGCTTGAAATCATTTTCCGTGATCCACTTGGCAAGTTTACCTGAATCCGTCAAGGCCGTCCAAAGCCGGTTCCTCCTCACCTTTTAAATAGATACCAATCGGTGTCGTATTTGATTATAGGATACCAAATGGTATCACGTAAACGGGAGTTTTTTTCTTCGTATGAGAGCCGTCGGTTAACTAAGCTAAGGAAGGAAGGCGGAGAATCCTATTGACGGGATTCTATATGGCGTCCTATAATCAAGGCACCATTGGGTGTAGTTTCATTTATGCGAGGAGCGGGTGATGATGAGCGCAGTCGAACATACGCGGGATGTTTATTATGCCGTGGCCGATCCCACCAGGCGCCGGCTCATTCGTCTGCTGGCGGATGCGGATGAGCTGCCGCTCAATCGGTTGACGGTTCATTTTTCAATGGGCCGCGCGGCGGTTTCCAAGCATTTGACGATTTTAAAGGAAGCCGGACTCGTGACCGAGCGCAAAGTGGGCCGGGAGACGCGAAACCGGCTTAATCCCGCCCCGCTGAAGGAGCTCCAGGATTGGCTGTCGTATTACGAGAAATTTTGGAAACAAAATATGGCTCGCCTGGATCAGTTTTTGAGGGAGGAGCAGGAATAAAGCAGGTTCTGCGGCTCGATTTCCGTTCAAACGCTGTTTACGTTTGCCAGACAGTTTAAACTGGCCGGAACGATCCGAGGCTCGATTTTTGTCATGAAGGGAGATTATTTAAGCAAACCAGCAAAGCGGTGGATCCGATCCATCGCTATTTCGCGTTTGCAGCTGCGTCTCATGGCGCTTTGCCGAAAAAGCGGGGGATGAAGAACGGAGTATTGGCGGCTCGGCGTCATTTTTCGACTTGCAGGCGATCGTCTTTAAATTTTCGTTCTCGGGTGTATAATTACACTTATACGTATTTAGTAGCTATATAATCGAAAGAAGAAAGGAGGGGGAACGGATTTTGCAGGGCTTATATCCCGAAACGGAGATGGACATGACTGTAACCTGGGGGGATTGCGATGCGGCGGGCATCTCGTATTACGCGAGAACGTTCGACTGGTTTACGAACGCGCGTATGCACTTCCTTGCCTGCTATCGTTTCCCGTATATGGACACCTTCCACAGCCAAGGCATCTCGCTCGTCTGCCTGACTGCGGAATGCCAGTATAAGAAAATGGTCAGGCCCGACGACAAGCTTGCGGTGCGCACGACGCTTGCGGAGCTGACGCGTACCCGGATGACGTTCGTTTACCGGATATTCAAAGCGGACGGCGAGCTTGCCGCGGAGGGCAGGACGACGCACGCCTGCACGGATCATGAAGGCAATGCTTTTAATTTGAAAAAAAGGTTTCCGGAATTGTGGCGGCAGCTGACGGACACATGGGCTGTATTTCAAAGCTGAACCGGATCCGCAAATAATGGGGGAAGCGCCGAACATGTTTGGAGAGCGAATCGCAATTACGGGAATGGGAGCCGTCACCCCGATCGGGATCGGCGTCAGGTCCTACTGGGTAAATTTGCTGGAAGGCAGAGGCGGCGTCTCGACGATCTCCCGTTTTGATCCGGAAGGGCTTCCGGTCAAAATCGCGGCGGAGGTGAAACATTTTCACCCGGCCGACTTTCTGCCCAAAAAACTCGTCGGCCAAACCGACATTTTCATGCAGTTTGCTTTGGCCGCCGCGGCGGAAGCGCTGGCGGACAGCAACCTGCAGGCGGAGCCGGAACGCGTCGGCATCGTGCTGGGAACCGCGCTAGGGGGAATTTCCTCGGCCGCCGATGCGCAGGAGCAGATTACAAGCAGCGGCAGCTTTCGGGTCAGTCCGCATCTGGTGCCTAAAATACTGGGCAATATCGCCGCGGCTCATATCGCCATGGCCCACCGGTTTACAGGGCCGAGTCTGACGGTCGGCACCGCATGCTCCTCCGGAGCGGATGCCGTCGGGCTCGCCGCCATGCTGCTCGCAACGGGACAAGCCGACGCGGTCGTCGCGGTCGGCGCCGAGTCGATTCTGACCGGCCTTATGGCTGCCGGTCTCGCTTCTGCCCGGGCGTTGTCCATGCGCAATGACGATCCGGCCGGAGCGAGCCGGCCGTTCGATCTGCAGCGGGACGGCTTCGTGATGGGCGAAGGGGGAGGCGCGGTCGTCCTGGAAACGCTGCGCGGCGCCGAAGGGCGGGGGGCCGATATCAAGGCCGAGCTGCTCGGATACGCCAGCTGCACGGACGCCTACCACGTCACCTCGCCGGAGCCGGAAGGGCGCGGCGAAGTATACTGTATCCGGCAGGCGTTGGAGAGGGCTGGACTCGCGCCTTCCGATATCGGCTATATCAATGCGCACGGCACGTCGACGCCGATCGGCGACCGGATTGAAACGAAGGCGCTCAAGACGGTTTTCGGCGATTCGGTCCGAAGCATTCCGGTCAGCTCGACCAAAGGAGCGACCGGCCATTTAATGGGCGCCGGCGGTATTACGGAGCTGATCGCCTGCATCCAGGCGGTCCGGGAAGGCGTGCTCCCGCCGACGATCAACTACGAGCATCCGGACCCCGAATGCGATCTCGACTACGTGCCGAACCGGGCTAGACAGACCGAAGCGAAGGCGGCGATGTCCAATTCGTTCGGGTTCGGCGGCCAGAACGCTTCCCTGATCGCCGGGCGGTACGGCGGCTTTTAACCAATTATGCGAAAGGATGGGCGCGATGAACGCTTATACCTACGATGCGAGTATGTTTCAGGATACATTCGAGTACGGCTATACGTATATCAACGGTTTTTTGCGCAATGTGCGCCGGTTCGGCGGACGTCCCGCCGTCACCTGTCCGCAGCGCGGGCGGACCTGGACGTACCGGGAGCTGAACCGGGAGGTCAACCGGCTGGCTCATGCGCTGCTGGAAGACCGCGTCGGCAGGAACGATGTCGTCATGTACCAGCTGCTCAATTCCGCCGAATTTATTTTCAGTTATTTGGCGCCTCAGAAAATCGGAGCGATCACCTGTCCGATCAATTTCCGGCTGTCGCCCGGCGAAACGGCTTTTATCCTCGACGACAGCAAGCCGGCCGTGTTCATCTACGATGCGGAAATCCGCGAAACGGCGGAGCAGGCGCTCGCCATGGCGAGCCACCGGCCGAAGCGGGTCGTCATGGTCGATATCACCGGCAGTCTTAAGGCGAGTCCGGAGAATTTGACCTACAGCGATTATGTGAAAAATCATTTGGAGGACGAGCCGGAGATCGAGCGTCCCCGCCATATTTACGACGAAACGACCCGGCTGTACACGTCCGGCACGACGGGAAGACCGAAGGGCGTTCCGCTGAACAATATCAACGACGTGCTGTCGGCGCACGACGTGGCGATGCATTTTCCGCTCAGCCCGATCGATAAAACGATGAATATGAGCCCGTGGTTCCATCGCGGAGGGCTGTATTCCGGCGGCCCCAATCCGACGCTGTACGTCGGGGGAGAAGTCGTCATTCTTCGGCATTTCAACCCGCGGATAACGCTTGATTATGTCCGGCAGTACAGCCTGACGTTCCTGATCGGCGCCCCGCCGATGCTCAAAATGCTGCACGGCGCCCAGCTGAAAAATCCGGCCGATCTGTCCTCGTTAAAGGGGATCGTCACGATGGGCGCGCCGCTTGAGCGGGAGGACTGCATCCAATACCAGGAGACGCTGACGCCGAACATTTTCAATGGATACGGGACGACGGAGGCGTTCTGGAACACGTTCCTTCGCCCCTACGATCTGCCGGAAATGGCCGGCTCGGCCGGGCGTTCCTGCACGGACGACGAGGTAGCCGTGGTGAAGGTGTATCCCGACCGCAGAGCGGAGCCGAACGATTTTGCGGCCCGGGACGGCAGGGAGGTCGGGGAAATCATTGTCCGGGCGCCGGCCAAAACCACTTATACGTACGTCAACAACGAGGCCGAAAGCCGGAAGGTTTTCTATAAAGGGTGGATCTATATCGGGGACATGGGCACATGGGACGAGAACGAATATGTCACCGTCGTGGGCCGTAAAAACGATATGATCGTGTCTTCGGGCGAAAATATCCATCCGGTGCAAATCGAGGAAATTTTGAACCAGCATCCGAAGGTCAAGGAAACAGTCGTCGTCGGCGTGCCCGACGAGCTTCGCGGCGAAGCGGTGACGGCTTATGTCATCAAGGCCGATCCTTCGCTTACGGCCCGGGAGCTGAGCCAATACTGCACGAACCATCCGATGCTGGCCAATTATAAGCGGCCGCGCTTTTACCGGTTTATCGACGAGCTGCCTTATACCGCAACAGGGAAAAAGAAGCATTTTGAGGTAAGAGCCTTGGCGGTCGAAGACCAAAAGCAGGGGCTGTTGGAGAAGGCGTGAGACGCGAATCGCCCTTGCGGCGGTCGGACTGGCGGCGAGGGGGCATCTGGAGAAGGTTGATCCAGCGCAGACCGGCGGGTCCGCTGCGGCTTCCGGTTTGAGAATAAGACAGCAGGCCAGCCGGCGTTCGGCTGGCCTGCTGTCTTTTGAAGGCGGTGCGAGAAACCTCCAACAACCCGTTCGAGCTTGTCCCGGCAAGCGCAGACCGTCTGCGTACCAATTTCGGCTTTGGACTTTAAAACCCGTGCTTTTTCAGCCAAATCCCGCACAGCTCCGGCCAGTGACGAATGGTCGGATGATTGCGGGCAAGCCCAAGACCGTGGCCGCCGCTTTCGAAAATGTACATTTCGTAAGGCACCTTGTGCTCCGTGAGCGCGGAGGCGAACAGGAGGAGATGGCCGGTATGGACGTTTTGATCGTCGCCGGTAATCCACATGAAAACGGGCGGCGTGTCCGGCGTGACGTGCCGTTCGTTGGACAGGAAGGACTTCAGCTCCTCCGTCGGATCGTCCCCGAGCAGGTTCGCGTGGTACGGATGCGGATAATGAATCATCGTAATCCGCGGATAAGCAAGCACCATCAGGCTGGGCCTCGAGCTGTGCCGTTCGATCGGGTCTTCGGCTTCAGGATCGCCGAGGTCGTAATGCGTGCCGATCGTCGAGGCGACATGACCCCCGGAGGAAAAGCCGATCACCCCGATGCGCTCGGGATCGATATTCCACTCCCCGGCATGGTGCCGGATCAGGCGCATCGCCCGCGTCACGTCCATTAACGGACAGGGATGGTGATACGGCGCAACCCGGTATTTCAGCACGACGGCCGCGATGCCGAGCCCGTTCAGCCAGGCGGCGATCGGCTCGCCTTCCGATACCGATATCGACTGGTACCCGCCACCGGGGCAGATCAGCATGCACGGCGCGGGGCGCTCGCTGTTTTCGAGCAGAAAAGGCGTAATGGCCGGGCAGTCGGCCGGCTCGCTTCCTTTTGCCAGCGGCGCTCCGTCCGGCCAAAGCAGAATAGACACGGAAAAACCTCCTCATTCCCCAGCTTCAGGGTGAAATCGTTACCGTTCCGCTTCAATATCCTGCCAAGCGGAAACGCTTCATGCCTTATTGTACACGTTTTCAATTCACCGGACATTATAAATTTCTCCAACACAAACAGACCGGAACATGATTTCCATGTCCCGGTCTGCCGCTGACAGCGCTCTGCGTCCTACAGCCGCACGTCGTTCGACGGGCCTTTGTCCGCCGCTTTTCGCGCTTCTTCGAGCTCGCGGTCCCAGTTCAAATGGCGGTATTCCGCCGCCTCCGCCGAGCTGTTGAACCAGTCGACGAAGTCCTGCCAGAGCGGGACGGTCCACGAGGCGTCGATCTGCGCCGTCGTATAGACGCCTCCTTTCAGGCGGATAAAGCCGAAGATGTCGCGCACCTGCGATTTCTCCGCCTGCACGACGGTCAGCTCCGCAAGGTGCGGCGGGATGAAGATGACGCCTGAAGGGGTGCCGAGCACCACGTCGCCCGGCAGGCAGACGGCCCGGCCGATGCGGGTCGGCACGTTCATGCCGATCATCGTGCAGTCGGCGATCGCCGTCGGGTCGCTGCCGCGGAAAAAGACGTTGATGTTCTCGATCTGCATGACCTGCTGGTTGTCGCGGATGCCGCCCCAGATAACCGCCCCGCCGCGCTTCGTGCGGGTGGAGATCGCCGTGGACAGGTTGCCGCCGACATAGGTGCCCTGATAGATTTTATCGTACATGTCGACGACGACGACGTCGTCCTCGCCGAGCGAGTCGATGACCCACTGGTTGAAGAAGCCACGGCGGCCTTCCTCTTCGTGGCCGTATTGAAGCAGCGTTTCGTGCAGGTCCGGGCGCTTCGGCACCATAACGGCGGTGACCGCCCGGCCGACCATCATTTTGCCCGGGTGAACGATTTTGAAATCGCCCTCGAACTGGTTCGTGTAACCCCGGTGCCAGAGCGGACCCCACGCTTCCTCCAGCGTGATTTTGCGCATGCGCCGCAGGACGTCGTCGGATACTTTGGGCCGGCCGTTCGGAAAACGCTCGCCTTCCCACAGCGGTGTTAATTGTACGATATCTTCCGCATTGTCGAACTTCATGGTTCGAGCACCTCTCTTTTCATCCTGATTTAACGTTAACTCCACTGCCGGTCGTTGCCGAAATAATCGTTCCAGCTGTCGGTCGCTTCCCACATGCCCGGAATTTGCGGGTGCAGGTGCTGAGCGATCACTTCGTCGTTCAGATCCTCGATGCCGAGGCCCGGCGCGTCGGGCACGGTGATAAAGCCGTTATTGACCAGCGGCTTCGGCAGCTTGCTGATTACGATGTCGTCCCACCAGTCGACGTCGACGGAATGGAACTCGAGCGCGAGAAAATTTTCCGTCGCGGCCGCGGCATGAACGGCCGCCAGGCAGGCGATCGGGCTTTCCGCCATATGGATCGCCATCGCGACGCCGTGCTCCTGGGCCATGTCGCCGATTTTCTTCGTCTCCAGGATGCCGCCCGTGCTGAGCACGTCCGGGTGAATGACGGAGACGCCGCCGGCTTCAAGCAGGGGCCGGAAATTTTCTTTCAAGTAAATGTCCTCGCCGGTACAGATCGGCGTCGATACCGCGCGGGACAGCCGGACATACTGGTCGGTGTACTGCCACGGCACCATATCTTCCATCCACGCCAGGTTAAACTTATCGACGCGGCGTCCCAGCTTGATGCAGTCCTCCACGCCGATGTGGCCGAAATGGTCGATCGCGAGCGGCACTTCGTAGCCGATGACGGCGCGCACGTCCGCGACGTACTGCTCCAGCATATCGAGCCCTTTCTCCGTCACGTGGATGCCCGTGAACGGATGGGCGATATTGTGGATGTCATACATGCGGCTGCGGGCGCTGCGCAGCTCGGCCGCCGACAGCTTGCCGCTCTGCCGGCCTTCAAGCCACGCCTTCGACAGCGCTCTCATTTCCTCCAGGAAGCCAAGCGGAGCGCTTAACGTGCCGGGCTCGCGGATGATCTGGTTGATGCCGAGGTCCATTTTCAGGAACGTATAGCCTTTCTCCATCCGCTCCTTCAGGGCGACGCCCATCGCCGTCCCCGTATCCTTGCCGCGGACGTCGGTATCGCAGTACATCCGGATGCTGTCGCGGAATTTGCCGCCGAGCATCTGATAAATCGGGATGCCGTACGCTTTGCCCGCCAAATCCCACAGCGCGATCTCAAGCCCGCTGACGCCGCCGCCCTGGCGGGCATGGCTGCCGAACTGCTTGATGCGCCGGAACAGCTTGTCGATCTGGCACGGATTCTCGCCGAGCAGACGGCTCTTCAGCATAAGGGCGTAGGTTTTGTCCGCGCCGTCGCGCACCTCGCCGAACCCGACCAGGCCCTGATTCGTATACACCTTGATCAGGCTGCAGTGCATGGGCGCGCCGGCGATATCGGCAAAACGGATGTCCGTAATGCGCAGCTCGGAGGGGCTGGAATGGGTATTGACATGGGCTAACGTGCTTTCATACGTTTCTTGATTGGGCATGGTTGGACTCCTTTTGTCTTTATTGAGCGCACGACTTACAGCAGCATGCTGGCGCCGTCCAGCCGGGTCGATGCTCCGTTCATAAATTCCGATTCGTCCGAGGCGATATAACAGACCATGCCGGCGACGTCCGCGGGCATTCCGACGCGGCCCATCGGGAACTTCCGCCTGATGTCGCGCCGCAGCAGCTTCGCCCGTTCCGCGTACTCCTCGGGTACGAACGGCCTCGTTTCCTTCGTGCCTTTATTGTCGACATGGACGGCCCCCGGCTCGATCGTATTGACCGTGATGCCGTATTTCGCCAGCTCGATCGCGGCTTCGCGGGCGAGCATTTTGATGCCCCCCTTGGTCATCGCATAGACGGTATCGAAATCGGTCGGCCGTTTGCCGTGAACGGACGAAATGTTGACGATCCGCCCGGAGCCTTTCGCTTTCATGTAAGGGACGACGGCCTGCATGCACTGCCAATAGCCTTTCAGGTTGATGTGCATCAGCCGGTCGTACGTCTCGTCGTCGTAATCGAAATTTTGGTTGAGCTGCAGGGCGGCGTTGTTGACGAGAATATCGATACCGCCGTAACGCGCCGCAACCTCCGATACCATCGCATCGATCTCCGCTTTATGCGCCGCGTTCGCTTTGACGATCATCGATTCCCCGCCGAGCCCGGCGATTTGCTCCTGCGTATCCTTGGCTCCCGCGTCGCTCGAATTGTAGGAGACGGCGACCTTCGCGCCGCGTCTGGCGAGCTCGATCGCAACGCCTTTGCCGATTCCGGTGCCGGCGCCGGTAACGACGGCGATTTTGCCGGACAGACTCATAGGGCACCTCCCGCGGGAAGCGGCATGTTCATTTTGAAATCGAGGTAATGCATCAGGAAGCCGCCGTCCATCCGGATATCCGCGCCATTGATGCAGCGCGCCTCGTCCGACGCGAGGAAGAGCACAAGCTCCGCCAGATCCTTGTGCGTGCCGAGTACGGCGCCCGGCACCTTGTACCGGTAATGCTCGTACAAGCCCGAAACGTCGCTGGAAAAGACGGCGTCGTCGCCTTCCGCCGGCCCGAATTCGATCGTGTTGACGCTCACGCCGTGCCGGCCGAGCACGACCGCCGCTTCGCGGGCGAGCATTTTGACCGCGCCTTTGGAGGCGCTGTAGGCAAACGAGGAGCCCGTCGGCTTCTCGGCATGAATCGAGCTGACGAAAATGATTTTGCCCGCCCGTTTCGCCTTCATTTGCTCGCCGGCCGCCTTCGCGCAGACGTATGCGGTTTTCGCGTTGGCGTTCATCATTTCCAGAAACAGCGCCTCGTCGCCGTCCTCGACGCGGATCGGCTTCACGAGGTTGTTGTTGTGAACCAGAACATCGACGGTCCCGAGCCGCTCCGCCGCCGTTTCCAGCACGCGGGCGGCTTCGTCGCTCCGGCTTAAATCGGCCGTGACGACAAGTACGTTTGCGCCCGTCTGCCGGGCCAGCTCCAGCTCCGGCCCAAGTTCCCGTCCGGCGGAGGCGCTGTTCAGAATGAACGATGCGCCTTCTGCGGCCAGCCGGAGCAGCACCGCTTTGCCGGATGAAAGGTCGGCGTCCGTGATGAACACAACCTTGCCTGGCAGCCTCACGGTTCGTTTCCCCCCTCATGAGAATGGGCTTTCCACCCATTGCAAGTTCATGATACAAATGAGGGCGGGCAGGTGCGATGCCGTAAATTTATGATTTTGTTTGTTTTTTTGCAAACCGTTTTGCCCGAAAATCAAAAACGAAAAAATCAAACAATTTCGTAAAATCGTCCCCTGTGAAAATGAAAGCGCTTAATGTTATTTTATACCCATGCTTTTTAAACTCTGGTTTTGGAAAGGGGGCATGAAACGGATGGGGTAAAGCGGGTAAATGCCGATACAGCGGCGGCAGCGGCGCCCGGCCGGATAACGGCGCTGCGCAAAAAGAAACACACCGGCGAGACGAATGTGGCGGGCTACGTGTTTATTTCTCCCTGGCTGATCGGCCTGCTGCTCTTGACGGTGTGGCCGATTGCCCAGTCGATCTATCTGTCGTTCACGGATTATTCCTTGCTGGAGGACCCGAAATGGGTCGGCGGGGCCAACTATTCGAACATCCTGTTCAACGACTCGGTGTTCCGGAAATCGCTGTCCGTTACGTTCGCGTTCGTTCTTTTTTCCGTTCCGCTGAAGCTGTTTTTCTCCCTGATGGTCGCCCTGCTGCTGAACAAAAATATGCGGGGCATCCATTTGTACCGGACGGCGATTTATTTTCCGTCCCTCATCGGAGGCAGCATCGCCGTATCCGTCCTGTGGCGCAATATGTTCGGGCTGGACGGCTACATCAACCAGGTGCTCGCCTGGTTCGGCATTCAGGGCATCGGCTGGATCACGAACCCGCACACGGCGCTCGGCACGCTGATTCTGCTCGGCACGTGGCAGTTCGGCTCGACGATGGTCATTTTCCTTGCGGGGCTGAAGCAGATTCCGCAGGATTTGTACGAATCGTCCGCCGTCGACGGAGCGGGCCGGGCGAGGCAGTTTTTTCACATTACGCTGCCGATGCTTTCGCCCGTTATGTTCTTTAACCTGGTGCTGGGCATCATCGGATCGTTCCAGATGTTCACCTCGGCGTTCATCATCACCAAGGGCGGGCCGATCAACTCCACGTACATGTACGCGCTGTTCCTGTTCGAGCAGGCGTTCAAGCATTACCATATGGGCTATGCGTCCGCGCTGGCCTGGATTTTGCTGGTCATCATCGCGGCTTTGACGGGCCTTAACTTCCTGGCTTCGCGCTACTGGGTATTCTACGAATCCGACGGGGGGAAAGCGAAATGAATACGTCCCGCCGAACGTTTGCGGGAACGGCGAATCATATCGTCCTTACCGTGCTGTCGCTGCTCATGCTGTATCCGGTTTTCTGGTGGGTGGGGGCATCGCTGAAAACGACCGCGGAGATGAGCCTGCCGGCCATCTGGCCAAAAACGCCGATCTGGTCGAACTACTCGAAGGGCTGGTCGTTTACGGGGGAGTACACCTTTACGCACTTCTTCGGCAACACGCTGCTGATGGAATGCTGGAACGTGCTCGGCGCCGTGATCACGAGCGCGATCGTCGCTTACGGCTTCGGCAGGCTTCGTTTCAAGCTGCGCGGCTTCTGGTTCTCGATCTTGCTTCTCACGATGATGCTGCCGGGACAGGTGACGGTCGTTCCGCAATATATTTTGTACAACAACTTCGGTCTCGTGGACAGCTATATCCCGCTCGTGCTGCCGCATTTTTTCGGCGGCGGCGCCTTCTTCATCTTCCTGCTCGTCCAGTTCATCCGGGGCATCCCGCGCGAGCTTGACGAAGCGGCAAAAATCGACGGCTCTTCCGTATACGGGATTTTCGCCCGGATCGTGTTCCCGCTGCTCAAGCCGTCGCTCGTAACCGTCGCCATCTTCACGTTCATTTGGAGCTGGGACGATTTCTTCGGCCAGGTGCTGTATCTGAGCTCGGTCAGCAAATATACGGTCGGCCTTGCGCTGCGGATGTTTGTCGACCAGTTCGAAATTCAATGGGGGCAGCTGCTGGCGATGTCGCTGCTTTCCATCGTGCCGTCGGTCGTGGTCTTTTTCCTCGCCCAGAAGCATTTCGTCGAAGGCATCGCCACAACCGGGCTGAAAGGCTAAATCATTCACATACGATTTTAGAGAGGGGTTCGGAGAATGAACAAACGCAAACATCGTATGCTCGTCAAAGGCGGCGTCCTGCTGGCTGCGGCGGCGCTGGCGCTGACGGGCTGCAGCAGCGGCGGCAAAAGCGGTGCGCAAACAGGCGATTCAGGCGAGGGTTCCGGCAATTCCGGCGCCAAAGGCGCGAAGCTGTCCATCATGTGGTGGGGAGCGGACGACCGTCATCAGGCAACTTTGAAAGCGCTTGACTTGTATACGGAGCAGCATCCGGAAATTTCGTTTACGCCCGAATATTTGTCCTGGGACGGCTACTGGAGCAAGCTGACGACGCTGGCGGCGTCGAAATCGATGACCGACGTGCTGCAGATGGACGGTGCCTATATCCAGGATTACGCAAGCAGGGGGACGCTGGAGGATTTGTCCGACATCGACTTCTCCGGCATCATCGACCAGAAAATTATCGACAGCGTGAAAATTGGCGGCAAGCTGTACGGCGTTCCGCTGTCGCTGAACGGCCAAGGCTACGCGTTCAACAAAGCCGACCTGGCCGCAGCCGGCGTCACGCTGCCGCACAAGGACTGGACGTGGGACGATTTCTGGAATTTCGCGAAGGAAGCCCGGCAGAAGCTGCCGAAGGACAAATATCCGATTTCCGACGCTTCGAACGGCTGGGACTCGTACCAATACTACCAGACCGCCATGGGCAAAGGCCCGGTCATTTCGCCGGACGGCAAGAAGCTGAACATCGACAAGGATCTGTGGTATACGTTCAACAATATGTACGCACAGTTCCGCAAAGACGGCGTCGTGCCGTCGCCGGACGAACAAGGCGCGTTCGTCGAAAACGATCCGAAGGCGGACCCGATGGCTTCGGGCAAAGTTATGACAAGAGGCGCGACGGTCGCTTCGGTCAGCGTGCTGGAAACGCTGATGCCGGGCAAGGTCGGCGTCGTCAACATCCCGGTCGGTCCCGCGGGCGGCGGCTGGGCGCAGCCGACCATCTTCCTCAGCGTCAGCGCCAATTCGAAGCACAAGGAAGAAGCGAAGGCGTTCCTGAAATGGTTCGTATCGGATAAAGAAGCCGGCCAGACGCTCGGCCTCACGCGCGGCATTCCGGTTAACGATACGATTTACAAGGAGCTGGAGCCGAATCTGCAGCCGAAGGACAAGATCGGCAAAGAGCTGATGGACGTCGTGTCGGACAAGGCGCTTCCGTTCTATCCGGCGCCTCCGGGCTGGTCGGAGTGGGTGCAGGCGTACCAGAATGAAATGGATGCGGTTCGGTACGGCCAGGAGACGCTGGATCAGGCGTACAACAATATCGTCAAGCTGGGGCAGGATACCGCCGCGAAGCAGGGCGGCTGATCCTTTTGCCACACAATATTTTTCGAAAAGCGTGGTGAGCGCGATGCGGCTCGCGGAATTTTTCCCGTCGCAGCCGAACCGGCTGTGGCGGCTGGCCAAGCAGATGGGCGTCGACTATGCGGTCGGCCCGCTGGCCTGGGAGGAGAAAGGGCAGCACAAGCCCTGGGACCTCATGCCGCTCATTCATATGAAGCAGCGGTTTGCGGATTACGGTCTGACGCTCGAGGTTATCGAATCGATGCCGCCGTCAAACAACATCAAGCTGGGAACGCCCGAGCGGGATGAGGAGATCGAGGTATTCAAGCAGTTCATCGTCAATATGGGAGCGGCCGGCATACCGGTCTTGTGCTATAACTTTATGGCGCAGTTCAACTGGTTCCGCACGTCGACGACGACCCGCACGAGAGGCGGGGCGCTGGTCTCGAGCTATGACCATTCGCTTATGCTGGACGCGCCGCTGACCGAAGCGGGAGTCGTGACGGAAGAGCGGCTGTGGGACAATTTGAACTATTTTCTGACGCAGATCGTGCCTGTCGCGGAGAAGGCGAAGGTGAAGCTGGCGCTCCATCCGGACGACCCGCCGATTTCGCCGATCCGCGGCGTATCGCGGATTTTGCGCAGCGCCGATGCGCTGCAGCGCGCCATCGATCTCGTGCCGAGCGAATACAGCGGCATCACGCTTTGCCAGGGCACGCTGGCGACGGCCGGCGAAGACATTCCCGCGGTCATCCGCCGCTTCTCCGAGCAGAACAAACTGTTCTTCGTTCATTTCCGGGACGTGCGCGGTACGCCGGATAAATTCGAGGAGACCTTCCACGACGACGGGAAGACGAACATGCTCGAAGCGATGGAGGCGTATTACGAGGCCGGCTTCGACGGCCCGGCCCGTCCGGACCATGTGCCGACGATGGACGGTGAGGACAATGCGAATCCGGGCTACGAGCTGCTCGGCCGGCTGTACGGCGTCGGATACATCAAGGGCCTGATGGAAGCGGCGGCCGCGAAGAAGAAGGCGGAGGCGGCCGGGCGGTAGAACAATCCTGCCGGCTGGCGGAATTCGGGGCTCGGATGGCGGAGCGGCCCGGCCGCTCATAAGGAAGGCGCTCTTCGCAAAGAGCGCCTCTTTTGGCGGCGGAAGCACGGCTATGCGGCTGTTCAAGCGCTTATCTGATAAGCCGTGCTCAATCGTTATTCAAACATATAAAATGCATAGTCCGTCGGCACGCCGGCATGTCCGAGCTGCCGCAGGATCGACGTCACCTGGCCGCGGTGGTAGGTGCCGTGATTCACGACGTGCTGGACGAGCTCGCCAAGGAGCGCCTGCTGTTCCCCGATTTTCGGATGGAAGACCGGTATCGTCCGGTCGAGATCCCGCCCGTCGGCGAGGAAAGCCCGGTACTTGTCTGCCGTTTCGTCAAACTTTCGCTCCTGCCCGCCGAGCTTCATTTCCGCAGCTTCCTCATTCGCTCTCATAACCACCGCCCGCGCTTCGTCGAAAGTAGCGCCTCTTATGACCGACAACCACATTTCATCCACCGCGTAAATGTGCGCAAGCACCGCGAGGACGTTCGGGAACGCGTTCTGCACCTCGGTTTCGGCGGTGCCCTCCGGCAGCTTCTTCACATGATCGAATACCAGCTTGTTCGCCCAAACGTGATAGTTATACAATTTAACCGTTGGATGTTCCATTTCATTCCCTCCCGAGTGTCTTTCATTCTTGTCTGGACCCATGATACCATAATGACAGTGACAATTGCTGTCAGTGAAGTCAGGCTTTGAAGGAGGTCGCTGGATGTCCAAAGCCGACAATATGCTGGCTATTCTTTGGCTGCTCAAAACGCGCAGACGGCGGACGGCGAAGGAGCTTGCGGAGGAGCTGGAGATGAGCGTCCGCACCGTGTACCGGTATATCGACGCGCTCTGCGCGAGCGGGGTGCCGATCGTCTCGGATGCGGGGCATAACGGCGGCTACAGCCTGCCGGACCATTTCAACGACGCGCCGCTGTTTTTCGATCTGGAGGAGCAGAAAGCGCTTGTGCATGCGGCGGCGTTCGCCCGGGAAGCCGGCTATCCGAACGGCGAAGCGCTTAACCGGGCCGTCGCCAAGCTGAAGCGGTATGCGAGCGAGGAGCAGAAGCAGGAGCTGAACCGGCAGGAGACGGGTGTGGACGCCATTCATCCGCATTTCGGCGAGGAGCAGGAAACGGCGCTGAAGGCGCTCGAGGCGGCGATGGCGGACGGCTGCACCGTGCGGCTCGATTACCGCAAAAGCTACGGTCAGGCAGTGAAGCGCCGCGACATCGACCCGTACGGGCTCGTGCATTGGAAAAGCAAATGGTACGTTGTCGGCTTTTGCCGGCTGCGAAGCACAATCCGCAGCTTCCGTGTCGACCGGATCGAAGGCGACGTCGTCCGGACGGGCGAGCGGTACGAGCGGCCTGCGGATTTCTCGCCGCGGGAGGCGCTGCTGCGGGATCTGCTGCCCGGCCGCGGCAAGGAGGAGGCGCTCGTTACGGTGCGCATTCAAGGCCGGGAATCGGCGATCGACGATTTGTGCGCTCATTGGTTTCTCGGTCATGCGGTGGCGGAGCGGTCCGCATCGGAAGCGGTTTTCCGGCTGGACGAGAACGCCGCCTTCAGCCGCATGCCGTACCTTCTGATGGCGTACGGAGGCACGATCCGGGTGGCCGGGCCGCCGGCGATGAAGGACGCGATGGTTCGCGCGGCGGCGCGCCTGCACGAGTATTACGAGTCGATGTAACGGAGGGGGGCGGCAATATGAAGCCGGTCAAAGCGGTCTTTTTCGATTTATACGAAACGCTCGTTACGGAATTCGCGGACGGCAAAAGGCTGTCGAACCGCAAAACCGACTACGCGGCACTGCTCGGGCTGCCGAACGAGGCGTTCAAGCGGGAATGGGCGGCGCGGCAGCAGCGGCGGATGACGGGACATTTTCCGGACTATTATGCGGTCATCGCAGATATCGCGCGGGAGCGGGGGCTGGACGTCGATCCGGCGAACGTCGAGCGGCTTTACCGGGATCGCTGCGCGGAGAAGGAGCTGCCGTTCCGGCGCGTCCGCCCGGACATTCCGGCGATGCTGGGCAGGCTCCGGGAGGAAGGCATGAAGCTGGGCCTGATCAGCAACTGCACGGAGGAGGAGGTCCGGGGCTGGAGCGGAAGCCCGCTGGCGGCGCTGTTCGACGACGCGCTGTTTTCGTACGAAATCGGGATGGCTAAGCCGGACCGGGCCATTTACCTGCTTGGCTGCGAGCGGCTGTCCGTTCTGCCCGAGGAGTCGATCTTCGTCGGCGACGGAGGCTCCGGCGAGCTGGAGGGCGCCCGCGCGGCGGGCATGAGGCCGCTGCATGCGTTCTGGTACAACACGTATGTGCAGAGCGACGCGAAAAAAATCGGCCGGCCGGAAGAGCTCGTGCGGGAGCTGACCGGAAAGGCGCAGGATGGCGATCGTTCGGACGAGAACTGAAATCAAGGCGCCGATCGGGTTTTTGCAAAGCCGCAACCGAAAATTAAAGCAGCACATCGAGGCGATGGCGGCCGAAGAAGGGAAAGGGGGACCGGACGCAAGATGGACAACATTATGGACAAGCTTCGCGAAAAAGGGATTCTGGAGCGGTCCGTCGTACGGGCGGAGAAGCTGAAGGGCGGGACGGCCAGCACCGTTTACGCCTTGTACGACGGCGGGAAGCCCGTTTATGCGCTCAAGCTGAACGACCCCGCAACCGTGGAAGCGGAATTTCGGTTTTTGTCCGCTTATGCGGGCAGTCCGCTGCTTCCGCAGCCCGTTTATGCCGATCCGGGCTTTCGTTATTTCGTCTACCGCTACCTTCCCGGCGATACGGTTTATCGCAGGGGCGGCAAACGCGGCATGCTGACCGGCCTTGTCGACAGCCTGATCAACCGGTACAAGCGGTTCGAATCGTGCGAAGGGTACGGGCATGTCGATTCGCCGCAGCCCAGCTGGCGCGCCTTTCTCCATTCGAGAGAAGAATGGGCGCTCGAGACGATCGCGGACCGGCTGCCCGAAGACGATCACCGGCTGGTGCGGCAGTTCATCGCTTCCACCGCGGCGAACAGCCTGCCCCGCTATTACCTGCACGGGGATTGCGGCGTGCACAATTTTCTGTTCGGCGGCGGGAAGCTGACCGGCGTCATCGACCCGACGCCGGTTGCGGGCGAGCCGATGTACGATTTGATTTACGCGTTCTGCTCGTCGCCGGACGATCTGGACGAGGACACGTTTCAATCCGCCGTCAGCCGGCTCGATCCGCGTCTGTACGTTCCCGGGCGGCTCAATGAAGAGGTGCTGACC